>JAQVQI010000003.1 GCA_028701645.1 Candidatus Shapirobacteria bacterium | reverse complement strand
TTATCAATTATTTTTTTGGCCCTATCGATGGTTTGTTCAACTTGAGTGGAATTCGGAATTTCACCGACAACTTTAGTCTCAATTAGAATTGAGTCATTAAACTTGGCGAATTCTAAATTGTTTACAACTGTTTTTTTGATTAATTCTTGGTTAACAAATAACCCAGAGACGCCCGGAGAAACTGTAATGTTTTTATTTTTAAGAACAAGCTCAGTGGGAACGAATGGTTTTTCAATTTGACTAGTAATAGCTTCAACTACTTCATTTAGTTGTTTGTCGTCATAATCGATTTTTAGACTAAATTTCTTGGGATTGAAAAAATATTTAATATATTTAAAAATTCCCTCATCGAGACGGCGATACAAAAGTGAACCAGCGGTTTTGTCGGTGTTTATTGAGGCAGAAATAGAGGCAGTGTTTAAATAAAAAACTTGAGTATCAAATTGTAAATTAATTTTTTGAGGAATTATAAAATCTTGATTAAGACGATTGATAATTTCTGACCGAGATAGATGGGAATAATCTTTGTCGACGACAAAAGTATTATTACCGCTTTTGTTGTAATTTAGGACTAATGGAGCTAAAAGGATTATTAACGGAGTAGCAGTAATTGCTAGTGCGATAAAAAAATTAGTTAAAAAATGTTTCATGTTAAAAATGATTATCCATGGCTTTATTGGCCAATTTATCGGCTAATTCATTAAACTCACGGCGAACATCAGTAAACTTGGTGGGTAAATTTATTTGTAATAAAAGTTGTTGGGCTCGAGAAAATAAGGGTAAAAGCGTCGGTGCTTTGACTTTATAAATACCCTGGAATTGTCTAATCATCAACTGGGAATCGGCAAAAAAATTAATTTTGGTAACATTTAAAAAAGATTGTTTTTTTTTGATCCATTCGAGCGCACCAATTATGGCTAAATATTCGGCTTCATTGTTGGTTTTTATTCCTAAAAATTTTGACTCTTTACAAATTACTTTTTGTTTTTCATCATAAATAACTAATCCATAACCTGAAATCCCCGGGTTACCTCGAGATCCACCGTCAGTGTAAACATTTATTTCCATAAGAAATGATAACAAAAATAGTGCTTTAGTACTCTAGAACTTTAGAGCTTTAGATAAAACTTTTTATATTTAATGATATTATTCGATAAAAGTAAGGCTAAACATGAGACCAATGCCAAATAATATGCAAATTAGTTGAATTAGAGAATTTTTTATTTTGGTATCGTGACGATGGAGTTCGGGGATCAAGTCGGTGGCGGCAAGATAGATAAAACCACCAGCGGTAATTGGAATTAGGTAAGAAGAAAAACTAGTATCAAAAATAAAAACAAGAAAAACACCAAAAAAACTAAATAAGGCAGTAAAAAAATTTAAAAAAAGGGCTTTTTTGACACTAAATCGGTGGTGAATAAGAATGCCAAAATCACCTATTTCTTGGGGAATTTCATGAAGAAAGACAGCCAGCGTCGTAGTTAGACCAACAAAAGTACTTATTTGAAAACTGGCGGCAATCAGAGCGCCGTCGATAAAATTGTGAACACTATCCCCAACTAGGTTTAAAGTAGCTATATGTTTGGTTGACTGGTGACAGTCGACTTTGTGGCAATGATGCCAAAGTAAAATTTTTTCTAAAATAAAAAAAAGAAGAATTCCGACAAGAATAAATAAAGAAGTGGTCGATTCGGACTCAAAATATTTAAACGATTGAGGGATAAGATGAATAAAAGCGTCACCTAAAAGGCCGCCAATAGCAAAACTGACAAAAAACAAAGTGAGTCGATTGAGTGAACTTGGTTTGATTAAAATTAAAAAGAGACCAAGTAAAGATACGAGGCTAATCAGCAAAGTAGAAAATAGGGACAATAATAGAGGTGACATGATATTGGTATTTTACCAGTAAAACAGCAACTAGTCAGAGAGGCTTTTTTTAAGTATGATATATATATGGATTTTGAAGAAATAAAATCACCTTTACCACCAAGGAAACAAGAAACAATTGTTGTTGAAGAAGAAAAAGCTATCCCTGAGATACCCGTCGAAAGAACGATAGAAATACCACCAGAGGAAAACCAGGTAAATAATAAAAAGGCTGGTTTTGATATTAAAAAAAATCTTAAATGGATAATTGCCTTTGTAGTACTGATTATTGTTGGGTTAGTTTTATTTTTTATTTTTTCAAAAAATAAAAATAATAAAACAGTCAATGAGGTAGTAACTTTAAATTATTGGGGTTTATGGGAAGAACCTAATGTAATTAATGGAGTAATTGCTGATTTTGAATCGAAAAATCCAGGAATAAAAATAAACTATAAAAGAAATCAGCTGGATGATTATCGAACTAGACTTGATGGAAGATTAACAAAAACTGGGAGCAATGGGTCTGAAGAAGTTGATATTTATAGAATTCATAACAGTTGGATACCAATGTTTAGACAACACCTAGCGCCAGTGCCAGCAGAATTGGTGACTAAAATTGGGCTGGAAAATGATTATTGGAATGTCTATAAAGAGGATTTGAAAGAAAACAATAAATGGTTATCCGTCCCGATTATGTATGATGGTTTGGCTTTGTTTTATAACCAAGAACTTTTGGAATCAGCCAGCATTTCAGTCCCAGATGATTGGTGGGAGCTAGAAAAAGCAGCTAAAAAATTAACAGTCAAAGACAATAAAGGGAATATTCAAGTTTCGGGAATTGGAATGGGGGTGGTAAACGGAAATGTCGACCACTGGAGTGATATTTTGGGATTAATGATGAAACAAAATGGAATTAGTCTCAATAAACTGTCGAGTCAATATGATAAAAATTTGGAAGATGTTTTGAAATATTATGCCTATTTTGCCAATTCAGACGATAATATGTGGGATAAAAACTTACCCAATACGACAAATTTGTTTGCCAGCGGAAAATTAGCTTTTTATTTTGGACCATCTTGGCGGGCGTTTGATATCGAAAAAATAAACAAGGATTTGAAATATGGAATTACCAAAGTTCCCCAATTACCTAAAAATGGAGGAATTATGGGCGATGATACTGAGTTGACTAATATCCACTGGGCGACATATTGGACAGAAGGGGTAAACAATAAAAGTAAACACCAGGCAGAAGCTTGGAAATTTTTGGAATATTTAAGCTCAAAGGAAGTTTTGGAGAGGTTGTATACGGCTGAGTCTCAGATTAGAAGTTTTGGAGAAATATATCCTAAAAAAAGTATGGGTGAAAGTTTAAAAAACAACACAAAAGTATGGCCTTTTGTGTCGGCGGCTGACAGCGCAACTAGCTGGTATTTGGCTTCGGCAACGGGAGATGATGGTTTGAATACAGAAATGCAAAAATACTTTGCTGACGCAATAAATCAAATTGGCCAATCTGACAATACCGAGCTTTTGACAAATTTGAAAAATGGAATAGTTCAATTACAAACTAAATACGGATTGAAGAGGTAATTATGATTTATGATTTAGGAATAAAACATTAATAAAATGATTTAAGATTTAGGAATAAAACAAAATAATTAATAAAAATATGATAGTAGTAAATTTTAAAATTTATGAAGAAACTTTTGGAGAAAAGGCATTTGAGTTGGCAAAAATTTGTAAAAAAGTTAGTCAAAAAACAAAAGTAAAAATTATTCCAGCAGTCTCGGCCCTGGATGCTCTAAGAATTAGAAATGAGTTGGAAATTGATGTTTGGTTGCAAAATGTTGACGAGGTGTTTGAGGGGGCCAAATCAGGATCAATTTCTCCAATACAAGCTCAAATGTTGGGGGTATCTGGAAGTCTGATAAATCATTCTGAAAACAAAAAGAAACCAGGGTCGATAAAAAAAATGCTAAAAATTTGGCCGAATAAATTTAAGGCAATGGTTTGTTTGAGTAGTATGGGGCAAACCGAAAGATGGGCTAAAAACATAAAACCTGATTATATCGCCTATGAACCAAAAAATTTGATAGGAAGCAAAGACAAATCTGTGGCCTCGGAAAAGCCAGATATAATTAAAAAAATAGTGGAAAAATATCCTGAAGTTCCAATTTTTGTTGGAGCGGGAATTCACTCAGCTAGGGATGTTGAAGTGTCATTGAAACTAGGAGCTAAGGGAATATTAATTTCTTCATATATTGTAAAAAATAAAAATCCAGAGGAAAGATTGGAAGAATTAGCTAGATGTTTTTGAGTCGAATAGTGTTATTTATTTAGATATTAGTATATAATTTAGATTACATATGGCATCTATAGACAATTTGTTGGTATCTTTGCTGGTCGATGAAGTCGTCGGCGGTTTTATCGTTACAATTCCACCTGGACATGTTGGTTGTATTTATAGCATTTTTAGAGGAGTTTTAAAAAATGTTTGGTATCCAGGGATGCATTTTAAAATACCAATAATTCATCGAGTAAAACTTTTTAATGCTCAATTGATTGAATATACGGTAGCTAAGGATATTTTATTAAAAGATAATAAGGAAATAATGGGTGATGAAATAATAAACGCGGTGACAGCTGATAATAAATTTGTGGCAGTGGAGGCGACAGTTTTGATAAAACTAGATACTGAAAGATTGCCAGAAATATGGCAAAATATTGGCGAAAATTTTGTTTCAAAAGTGGTGCGGCCGGTAACTAGAAGTCGAATTAGAAAGGTATTGACAAATCATACTTTGTCGATGGCACTATCAACTAGTAGAAGTAATATTGAAGATGAAATAAAAGACGAATTGAAACAATCGTTGTCGGGACATGGATTAGATGTTCAAAATTTTTATTTAAGTTCATTAACTCCAATAGAAGGTTGGCAGATAACAGATACTGAAATACCAAAAATTGAACCTGTAAGCCAATTGAAAACAGCCGAACAGATTAAGAGTGAAAGATTGTTTACTAACCAGCCAGAGTTAGATACCAACAACGAACTGAGTCAGCGCAATTAAGACTTTGATAAGCAGAATTTAGAGTGGAAAAACTACTAGCAACATCATCAAAAAGAATAATATTTTTGGGTATAGGAGTAATAGAGTAAAAGGCTTGGTATAAATTTTGATGACGGAGATTTATGTCTTTTATTTTTGCTTGAGTATAGGTGTGACGACGACGAAAGAGGGTGTGATCGCAAAAATCTAGGTTTAAATTTTGGGCGATTTTTTGACCCAAGATAATAGACTGATTGAAACCTCGCCAATTTTCTCGAGTAATATATAGAGGAATAGGGACAATAATAAAATGATTATCTTGCCAATATTTGAGCAAATGAGGAAAAGTAAACTTGATACGAGTGGCCGAAATATCGGCTAATTCGTCGATGATATCAGTTACAAAATGGTATTTTAGTTCAAAAATAGCCTTTTTTATAATATTCTCATAATGAAATAAACTAAGACTCCCCTCTTTTGAATTTTGGTTGATATATTTTGGTTGATTATAACGTTGGGTTGAAAGACACTTTGAACAAAAATATTGACCATTAGAGCCACAATTGAGACATTTTTTGGGAAAAATTAGATCGAGAATGAGAGACACTTTGGTTAATAGTTAATAGTTAATAGTTAATAATAAATTAGAATTTTCAATTTTCAAAATCCAATTTTCAATAAATTTTCAATTTATTAATTTTTTAAATTAAAACATTAACAAATTGATTGGTATTTGTAAATTGAGAATTGGAAATTTTAATTTCGATAGATAATTTGGTACAATACAAGCTCTGGAGATGTATTGCATCGACGGAGTATGTACCTTAAAAAACGGCAAGCCGACTTTGATCCATTGAGTCGTTAAACAGGGTCAAAAACAAACATGCCAAAAAATCTTTTGGTGTTGACTTGACCAAAGTTGCAGACGCCTTCACTGGCGCTTTTGCTCCTAAGGCCACTGCTTACGCTTTCGCATAAGCATCAACTATTTTTTAGTCCCCCATCTTAGAGGAGATTGGAAAGTATTAACTAAACTAAGATGCTGTTTTTAGAATCTCGATTTTCTAAAAATTTAAGAGAGGGGCAATGCCCTCACCAATCGATACAGTAACACTTCTTGTAAATTCTAGTTGTTACTGGCGTAAGAGAGAATTTATCTAAGCTTGTAGATGTTTTTTACTGTCTGCTTTCGGACCCGGGTTCGTTACCTGGCATCTCCGCTATTTAAATATAAGTTATCTTTTGACAGCCGAAAGAATTTGTTTTTTGGCGGCATCAACAGTGGTGTCGGTGGCGGTGGAAATTTCAGCTACTAGATGGTCTAGAGCTTGGTCAAAAATCAATTTTTCGAAACGAGAAAGTACTGTATCGGATGAATGTAAATTAAGATAAATCAAAAGACGACCAGTTTTAAGAGGATCATTTTGATATAAAACTTCTTTTAGCAAATTTGAAGTATTGGTTTGGTTGGTCGATACGGGAAGCTCTAAAGGCAACTCTTTTGATAATTGTTTTAATAAATCTTTGACTTCAGTTTTTGTTAATAAAGGCCGAAGACAGGCTTTAGAAAAATTAACCAAAGGGATAAAACTACTTGAACTACCTTTGGAGCTGTCCGTGCGTAATGGAGCGTAGTGAATATTGTCGCTCTCAATTTTTGAAACAACATGGACCTGTTCTGAATCGATGATTAAATCACCAACATTTATTTTGTAATTGGCCATAAGACTCCTTTCTTTTAAAAACTAATTATCCGTATCTATAATAAAAGACCGCTAGAACTACGATATATATATTGTACTATTTTTAGGACAAAAATGGAAGGGTTAGTGGATGGTTTTTTTTAATTCTTGATCTTTAATCTTTTGACGTTTTTCGTATTTGCGCATCTTACGGCCAACCCCAATTTCAACTTTAAACCACTTCCCCTTTAAATGGAGAGCAATAGGAATAATCATGTATTTTTGGTGACGAAATGATTGAAGTTTGGCAATTTCTTTTTCTGACAATAATAAATTTCTTTCGAGAGTTTTGTCGGTTTCGATATTTTGGGAATATTTATAAACTGGAATTTTTAGGTTAAATAAAACTGGTTGACCGTTGATTACTTCGATTCTAGAACCAATAAATTGAGGTGTTTGAACACGCAAAGATTTGGCATCGGCTCCAGTAAGAGCGATGCCAGCATCGAATTTGTCGATAAATTGGTAATCAAGGGAATCCTTGTTGAAGTAACGCATAGGTTAGTTTAACATTTTTTTAATCTACCCAAGTTGGGCTAGGGGTTTAAAATCAAAATTATAGAGAAATTTTTGTCAGTAATTTTCAATTTTCAAAATCCAATTTTCAATGAATTTACAATTTATTAAATTTAAAAATTAAAACATTTAATAATTTATTGGTATTTGAAAATTGAGAATTGAAATTCTAAAGTGGGATTTGGTAGATTTTTTGATCGAAAGAAAGAAAATAAATAATTTTGTTGACTGAGTCAAAAGCAAAATCGACAACCTTAAATTTACTTAAATTATATTTTGAATAATATTCACCATTTTTACGATAAACATAGATAAATTCAGAATTATCACTAAAAATTAGAAAATCACTTTCAGGGTCGGTTTTTAGAGAAGTAGCTTTGGTGAAATTTATGTTTGTCTTTTGACTAAATTTATCTTTTACTCCGCTAGTATAGAGTTCTATTTGACCAGAATGATTGAGAACCCAAACTTGGCCATCTATTGCCAATGAATTGGTACCAATTTCTAATTTAGCCTCATTTTTTAACCATTTTTGAGGAGTCGAAAAACCAGTGCTATTTGGGGACAGTTTCCAAATAGATTGATTTTGGTTGTCTAAAACATATAAAGAACCGTTCCAAAAATCGACATCGGTGATAGTTAATGAAACCCCGGTTGAGCTGAAATCAAATTTTGGTTGAAGATTATTTTTTTCAACCAAACTTAAAATATTATCTTTAAGTAAATACAGACTATTGTTGTTAAACAACAGGTGGGTGGCAGATTTGATAGACTCGGAAATAATTAAATTTTGGCTTGATTTGTTTTGAGGATTAAGTGAATCAAGCCGACCTTTTGAAGAATCGAGTAAAAATAAATTATTGTTGAAAAAATATAAATGAGAAAATTGTGGCTGACTTACGATAAAAGAAGTATCTTGAACCACTTGAGGATCGAGGGCTTCACCACTACCAGTTTGGAAAAGAAGAGAGTCGATTTGTGATTTGTATTGGGAGACATCTGGCTGATGGATGTTTAAACTTACCATTTTATCGACAATTATTTTGGCTTCTTGGGCTGTTTTTACGGCAGCATCTAGGTCAAGACCTTTAACAGTATTAATGTTGGTAAGTTTTTGTTCTAGTTCTGTTTTTAAAGAAATATAATTTGACTCGGTCTTTGCCGTTTTATTTTTTTGGTTACCATAATAGATACTTAGTGAAAGACAAAAAATTAAAACAATAGCAACGATTAGTTGGGTTTTTTTGCGACGGCTAGCTTTAAAATTTGGTTGATGATGAACATAAATTGCGTCTGGTTTTTGAAAATAATTGAGATTGTCTGCGACAATGTTAGAAGGTATAACCTCAGGTGGCGGATCGTCTTGAGGAATTGGGGTGTCAAGTGTGTCAATTAAATCTTCGGGGGGGGTTACTTCATCCTGGTGACATTCAATTAGAACAGCAGAAACTTGATTTTGGTTTGGAGTTGAATTTATAAGAGATAAAACATTTTCTTCAATATTTTGAATTTTTGTTTCAACTAAGATAGTCTTTATTTTTTCTAAAGTTATGACATTTAAAAAATTTAGACTTGTTAATAAAAAACGGTCATTTTCTAATATTGGACCACAGGAGGAAATAATCTGGCCTTCTTGGCCATTAATTAAAATACTGATTTGATTGTTTCTTTGGAGGAGACAATTATTTGTCCCTAAAGTAGCCAAATATACTTGGTTGTTAAAGACAACCATTAGAGAAACATCTATTTGGTAATTTAAAAAAATTGGATTTTGAGAAAGAAGAGTTAAGCTGTTTTTGAGACTTAGATTAATATCTTCTGATTCTTGGGTAAAATATAGTTGATTTATCTCAAAAATGATATCGCGACCAATAGTTACTGGCTCTGACTGTTGATTTTTTATATTTATCAAACCAAATAGGTGGCCTTTGGTGAATTTTTGATCATCATCTGGTTCATTTTCCCAATACTGAGACCAAAGTGATTGATCGTTTTTGCCAATGAAAGGACGACAAATAAAATGCATTAATTAATGATACTACAAAGCTATCATACTCAAAATGAGAAGAATAGAAAGAATCACATATAGGTAGGAAAAAGAGATTAAAATAAAATTGAATTTGTCATTAATATCTTTTGACATTGAAGTAACTTGTTTAACGACAATTAGAGAAAAAATTAGATTTAAAACAGAAAAAATAATAAAAAATATTTTTATGAATATTAAAAAATAATTTTCTAAACCTAAATAATTAATCATCTTGACCTCCTAGTTGTGAAGATTTTTCAAGCTCTTGTAACTCTTTGATAAGTTTAATTATTTTTTGGGGGTTGGGTACCTTTTCAAAATTTATTTGATTAATTTCAGAAGCTGTTTGAATTAAAAGATCACCAAAGTTAAAAAATGTGCCCATTATACCCTTAATTGAAGAAGAAACGTCTTGAATCATGGAGATATCGGTTTGAGCAAAATGTTTGTTTAAGAGATTATTAAAACTTATATCAACAATTCTTTTGTTGGTAATCAAATAAAAATCAAAATACCAGGATAAAAATTTTTCAAAAGAGAAGATAAAGGTAATTAGATACCAAAAGAAAACAGCTGAAAAACGATAGCTGATTGGAAGAAAATCAAAAAAATTAAGATAACTAAAAAATAAAGGAATAATCGACATAAGGATTGACAGTCCAATCCAAGAAAAATTACTGATTAAATGAGGTCTGACAGCAAGATAAATCACTTCATCTTCGTCTTGTTCTGAAAAAGTTAGGACTTTGGGATTAACTAAAAAATTTGAAAAAGAACTTTTGCTGTGACCCAAAAGATTATAAACTTCTTGTTTGAAAGTGTTGTCTTCAGCTTTGACTTCGTCGGAGGGAGATAAAGTAGCGGAGGGACTCTCTGGTTTATAAGTGACAATTGTTGGTTTTTTGGGAGAAATAATTGGATCATCGGGGGCAATAATGTCTAGATCTTTTGATCGATTCATACCTTAGTTTATCAGATTTTAAACCCTTTGTCCCTGCGGGACATTTCTCCCGCAGTAGCGGGACTTCGCCTTAAAAAGGGCAATTTAAAACTAAACCCACCCACCCTTGACAGGGAGGGCTTAAAACAAAACTAGATAATATTGTTTATTTCTAACAGAGATTTGATTTGAGAAGCGATAAAAGAAGCATTGGATTTTTTGGGAAGATGGAGAAATATTTGTTTGGTGTCGAGATGTTTTTGGTCGATGTGAAGCTGAATAGAATAAGCTAGCCAATTACTATTATAAGTGGCCATATTGGCACTGATGGCAAAATTATTTGAATCATAATTTTCAATTAAAGGAATACTAAGGTCGATAAGTATTGGAGAGAAAGGGTAAATAGGTTGGTTGTTATAAGCGTTTTTGGCTTGAGTTTCGATACGAATTTTGGAGAAATCACCATACATATCACCAAGGCCAATGATTAGGTCGTAATCATTATGGGCAATATATTTTTGAAAAAATGATTTAGGATCGAAATAAATTAATTTGAAGTCAAAACCCACCCTGCCCTCCCTTGAAAAGGGAGGGCTTAAAACCTCAATCTCCCCCTGACTACTTTTTGAGTTTAAAACCCCTTTGTCGCTTTGCGACATCTCCCCTTGATTAAGGGGAGAAATATTATTTTTTAATAGTTTTTGTAATTCGAGAAGAGTGCGATGGGAAATGTTGGTGCCCCACTGATTGCTAAAAGCGTAGATTAAGATCATTTCAAAATCCCCTTCGGCTATCGCCGCTTTCCC
This sequence comes from Candidatus Shapirobacteria bacterium, assembly GCA_028701645.1. Classification (GTDB taxonomy): domain Bacteria; phylum Patescibacteriota; class Microgenomatia; order UBA12405; family UBA12405; genus WARW01. The sequence goes on along the minus strand of JAQVQI010000003.1, from coordinate 18,198 downwards.
CTTTGACAAAAGGGGAACTTAATTTTCAAAATCCAATTTTCAATGAATTTAGAAATTAATTAATTTTTAAATTTAAACCCTTTCCGCCAGAAACGGATTTCCCTTAAAAAGGGAAACTTTGTAAGACTATTTTTTTTCAATATTAAAGAGGTCGGATTTGATAACGATGGCACCAGGAGAACGTAGATTGAAAGCAGTTTTAAAAGTTGAGGCGGAAAAAGTAAAATCACCTTTATCAGTGGAGACACGGACATTTTTGGTAACGCCACCAGTGGAATAATCAACCGAAACAGAGTTGACCGAAGATATCGGTCCGCCTTTGTCGGTGACTTGACGGCGGAGTTCGTCGCGAGACCAAGAGGCACCATCACAAGAACCAATGCAATTCTCTATTTGAGATAAATGACTAGAATCGTTGGTTTTATCAAGATATAAAACTGCATTAATAATATCGGCAAATTCACTGACGTTTAACCAGGGATGAGAGCGACCATAAGCGTCATTGCTACGGGTTTTGTACCAACCTTTGTAATACCAAGGAGAGAATTTTTCATACGATTCTTTTGGCCAGCAAGATTGATTACCACAAGGGGTGTCCCAAACTTGAGGAGTGGTGTGGTCAAGAGAAGAATAAGAAAGTGTGGCACCACCGGAAGTGGAGGCATACATGGTGGAAAAAATATTGCCGGTTTTGTTACTTTTGATGACCATACCGCGGGTATCTTCAACTGCTTGTTTCCAACGACCTGGGGAATTATACCGAGTGGAACTATAAACCTGACAACTTTCGGTGGTACAGATAGATTTGGTACGATTGTTGGTATAAGCAAGAGCATAAGTACGCGCGGCAATGGCTTGAGCTTTGAGAGCTTCATACCCCCCTTCGTCACCCCATTTGGCGGGCATTTCGGCAATACCGACTAAATAATTGTCTTCAAATGGCAGATTACCAACTGAAGTGCTAATTGAACCACTAGTATCGATTTTTTCAATTTTTATGTCGCCGTAATAAGCCTTGAGGATAGTTTCGTAGTTTTGGCCAGATTTGGACCGACCATAGGCACCATATTGAGACATACCTTTGCGGTGAGGGGCACCAAAAGAGAAAAGAGCAAAGGCGGGGCTAAAGCCTGGATTATAATCAGCCCTGGAAGCGGGGTCGTCGGAGGAAGAGACTTCACCAACGGAGGTGTTAAACATAGCTGTTTTGGCGGCAATTAGGGACTGTTGTTTGGCGGAAAGTTCGGCTTTGTAGTTTTCAGCTTTGGTAATTTCGTTAGCTAAAAAACTAAAACGAGATTCGAGATTGTTTTTGAGTTTGGCCAGGTTATTTTTTTGAGTTTCTAATTTGGTTTTGTTAGTATTTAAACTAGAAATATCACTGGTGTATTGGACAATAGTTTCTTTGTCTTTGCCGATTATCGATTGATACCAAGTATATTGCTGAAGAAGAGAACTACCTTCACCTGAAGAAAGAAAAATCATTAGAGGATTAAATTTTTTGGTGTTGATGTAATATCGCTTGACACGCTCCCCTAGTAATTCTTTTTGATTTTCTAATTCTGATTCTTTTTGGGCTAGATTTTGATTAAGCTTGGAAACACTTGATTCGATAGAGACGATTTGAGTTTTGGCAGTAGATATCTTTTTTTTGAGATCAACTGTTTCGTTTTTTAAGGGAGCAATGGCGGCTTCTAGATCAGAGATTTGTTTGGTAATTTGGTCTATTTGGGCTTGAAGATCATCAGAAAAAATAGGCTTGACTGCAAAAAGCACAAGCGACGAAATTAAGAATAGAAATAATATTTTTTTGAAATTAAGATACACTATGTAAGTGTAGCATTTGATATGATAGAGATAATGAGAAAGTTAATAACTTTATTTAACAAAATTTTTATTTTAGTTTTGTTGTTTTTTGGGATTTTTGCCACAAATAAAGCATTTGCTGCTGGTACATGTACTTGTGCTGTGAACCCTAGCAGTAGGTTAGTGTATCTTTTAACTAATAATTGTGATCCATTGACGGAATATGCTTCTGGGTGTGAAGGATCAGGGAACGCTAACCCTCACCCCGTATGTAAATGTGTAGAAAAAGAGGAATCGGGGTTAGGAACAAATCAATGTACTTGTAACGGTAACGCAGTTTTATTAGATAACTGTCAAGGAGACACACCAAGACCTAATTGTGTATCTCGAGGCTTTGGTTCCACTTGTTATTGCTCTGCTGAGACGTCAAATAGAACAGATGGATATATTGCTCCTAGACCTGGTACCCCTGAGGCTAACGAAGAGTCTAAATCTAAACAATCAGTAGGAGTACCATCTTGTATAAATACCGCTTTGGGATGTGTCCCCCCAGATATTAATGAGTTTGCTCCGTGGTTTATGCAAATTATCTTCGGGGTTGCAGGGGGAATTGCTTTTTTGTTGATGGTATATGGATTTATTTTAATGGCTACTTCTAGTGGTGATGAAAAAAAACTACAAGGAGCAAAAGAAACGGTAACATCAGCAATAACGGGGTTACTTGTTTCAATCTTTGCTCTATTCATATTTAAACTAATTGCGGTTAATATATTATGGATACCTGGAATAAATTAAGGTTGAGGTAATGTATAATACTTTTATGTTTAATAAGTTTATTTATGCAGTAGAAGGAGGAGTGATTTTACCCAGTTATCCAAGCGGTTTTAAATATGAAAATGCAAAAGTCGGGGATATTTTGAGTGGTTTATTGCCCTATATCTATGTAATTGCTGGATTGATTTTACTAGTGACATTAGTGATGGGCGGGTTAGGATTGATGACGGCGGCGGGAAATGCCGACAAAATGAAAGCTGGTTACGGAAAGATTACTAATGCCTTAATCGGTTTTTTGATTATATTTATCTCTTATTTTGTAGTGCAATTGGTGGAAGTGGTTTTGGGAATTAAAATAATTTAATTTTACTTCCCCATTCGGCGATTTCTTTGTTGGTACCAGATTATGGCTTTATCAAGTTGTTTTGGTCCAAAATCAGGCCATAAAATGTCAGTAAAATAAAGTTCAGCATAAGAAAGTTGCCAAAGCAAAAAATTGGAAAGACGGAATTCTCCACCAGGTCGAATAACCAAATCAGGGTCTGGTTGGCCAGTGGTATAAAGATATTTTGAAATTAATTTTTCGTTTACTTGTGAAGGCTTTACACCATCTTTAATAATATTTTTTATAGCAGTCACAATTTCATCACGGCCTCCATAATTTAGAGCAACGTTAAATTTTAGTCTTTCTTTGTCGAGAACCATGTCCATTATTTTTTTGATAGCTTTGCGGACTTTTAAGGGGAAGGCTTGAAAATTACCCAAAACAAAAAATTTAATTCCGGAGCGTTGATATTCAACCCTTTTTTCTTTAACAATTTTAATTAATAAATCAAAAATTCCTTTTACTTCTTGAGCACTTCGTTTTTTCCAATTTTCTGTAGACAGAGCATAAACGGTTATATATTTTATGCCAATATCTTTGCAATGTTGAACTATTTTTTCTAAATTTTGGGCTCCGGCTTTGTGACCATCCCCTGCAGGTAAATTCCTGGAAGTCGCCCAGCGGCGATTACCGTCCATAATAATGGCAATATGTTGGGGAAGATTGTTATAGTCAATTTTGGTCATACAATTTTAGTCGTAGAATTCATCGAAAACATTTGTTGATTATAGCATCCCGAAATACTGGAACTGTATTTTTAAAGTGATAATTGTCATTTTATTTTAAAATTTAGACCTTAAAATACTAAAAAATCCCGCATAAGCGGGATTGAAAAATTCATTACATTCATTTAGAGCTCAACTGTTAGTACCAGAAAGCCACCCTCCGCTTTAGAAAAGCTTCGGAATGGTTGAGATGGTTCCAGCCTTTCGATTGGAACAAAACCTCAAAGGAGGTGATCCATCCGCACCTTCCAGTACGGATACCTTGTTACGACTTAACCCTCATCGCTGAATTTACCTTAATCCCTGACGAATCAGAGGTATCGGGTACCCTCAACTTTGCTGATTTGACGGGCAGTGTGTGCAAGAGGCGAGAACGTATTCACCGCAATCTGCTGATTTGCGATTACTACCAATTCCAAGTTCATGCAGGCGAATTTCAGCCTGCAATCCCAACTGAGGAATGTTTTAGGGATTAGCTCCACCTCGCGGTATTGCAACCCTCTGTACACTCCATTGTAGGATGTGTGTAGCCCCGGATATAAGCATCATGATGACTTGACGTCGTCCCCTCCTTCCTCCTAACAAAATAATGCTAGGCAGTCTCGTATGATACAGTAACATACGATAGGGGTTGCGCTCGTTACCTCACTTAAGAGAACAACTCACGTCACGAGCTGACGACAGCCATGCAACAGCTGTGTACCACCTTCGAAAGATTCCCCCGTTTCTGGGGGCTTGCAGGTACATTTCAAACCCGGGTAAGGTTTATCGCTTCGTATCGAATTAAACCACATGCTCCACTGGTTGTGCGCCTCCCCGCCAATTCGTTTGAGTTTCGGCCTTGCGGCTATACTCCCCAGGCGGTCTGTTTAACGCGTTAGCTAGCATCTCTCCCTAAAAAAGGGAAAAATTAACAGACAATGTTTACGGCTAGGACTACTCAGGTCTCTAATCTGATTGGCTACCCTAGCTTTCGTCTATGAGTGTCAGTATATACCTAGTTACCCGCCTTCGCGCTTGGTGTTCTTTGTGGTATCCACGGATTTTACCCCTACACCACAAATTCCAGTAACCCCGATATAACTCTAGTCTTCCAGTATCCTGCCCCTTCCCCCGATTAAGTCGGGGACTTTGAAACAAGACTTAGAAAACCACCTGCAGACCCTTTACGCCCAATAAATCCGGGTAACGCTCGGAACCTACGTATTACCGCGACTGCTGGCACGTAGTTAGTAGTTCCTTATTCTGGGCGCCTTCATGGCTCCCAAAAAGTGGTTTACAACCCGAAGGCCGTCATCCCACACGCGATGTCGCTGCGTCAGACTTTCGTCCATTGCGCAAAATTCCTAACTGCTGCCTTCCGTAGAAGTATGGGCCGTGTCTCAGTCCCATTGTGCCGGACTCTCCGCTAAGAGCCGGTAGCCGTCATAGCCTTGGTGAGCCATTACCTCACCAACAAGCTGGTAGCGAGTACACCAATCCCTTCGCGACTTACGTCTTTAATCCGAAGATACTATAGGAAATTACCCCGCCTTTCGGCGGACTATGTCCTACAAAGGGGCATGTTTGTACTTATTACTCACCCGTTCGCCGCTAAACTCGCGCATAGCACGAGAAATTCCAATAACCAAGAAACAATTTCCAAACAAACTACAATTTTCAAATTAGAAATTACAAACATAAGGAAAATTAATTGATGAAATATTTTTGGTTGAAATACCTCGTGCTACACGTGAATCTCGCTCGACTTGCATGTCTTAGGCACATCGCCAGCGTTCACCCTGAGCCACGATCAAACTCTTAGTACTAACATCCGAAAAAGATCGGAGTGATTGATTAAATATCAATCAAAAAATTTTTTGAAAATTCTTTCTGGTACTAGCAGTTTGGAGCTCTAAATGAATGCATTGAAATTTTTAAAGATCTTTCGACTTGGGAAACTAGATATAAAATAGCTAGCACCGATTCGACAGTGAGGTTATTATATTACACAAGTTAAAATTTTGCACTAAGCAAATTAGCTTTAAAGTTGAATTATTTTGGCGTTACCCAAAATATTAATACTATCGGGTTCGGATGAGGTAAAAATGGTTTGATATTTTTGACAAACTTTGACAACTAATTGTTGGTGTTCTAAATCTAATTCAGAAAAAATATCGTCGAGTAAAAGAATTGGTTTATCGTGATAAGTTTCTTCTAAAAAATTAATTTGGGCTAATCTAAGAGCCAAAACAGCTAGTCTCTGTTGTCCTCGGCTGCCCCAAAAAGCCAAATTTTTATCGGTTGCCCCAAAAATGGAATTATCAAGGCTAAAATCGTCTCGATGTGGCCCAATTTGGGTATAACCACGATTTAAGTCAATTTGATAATTATTTTTTAGTTTGTCTTCGTTTAGAATTGAAGGACGGTAATTAATAGAAATAGTATTTATTTGTGAGTCGTTGTGGTTACTAAAAAAAGTATTGACAGACTTAACGAAAGCAATTCTAAAATCATGAATTATTTTAGAGTTTTTAATCAAGACTTGATCCCAATAAAATAAATCATTTGGAGAGGCTAAATTTTGCTTGATTTGATCGAGAAGTTCGTTTCGGTGTTTGAGGCCTCGATTATACTGAGATAGGGCGGAAGAATAGCGCCATTCTGTTTGGAAGAAAATTTCGTCTAAAAAATCACGACGACGAGTTGGTGAACCGGTTATTAAACGGATATCTTCAGGTTGGAAAACTACGTTTTTGATAATACCGAGATATTTTTTGCGAGTTTTAACAACTTTTTCGATTAAAAATTTACGAGAAATTGAGCTAGTAGATAGTTTCGGATCTTTTGAAATTCGGACTTCAATTTCGGTGGTATCTTTTTGATTATCAATTATTTTGGCGCGAACAGAGGAAAAATAACTGCTCCAGTTAATTAACTTTGATTGTGAAGAAGAACGAAAACTCTTACCTGATGACAGAAAAAATACAGCCTCTAAAATATTGGTTTTACCGCTACCATTTGGTCCTAAAATCAAGTTAAGTTTTGGATCAAATTCAAATAGTTGATTTTGATATGAACGAAAATTCTGGAGAAGAAGTTTGGAAAGATACACAAGAGTAGTATAGCAAAATCGGTCCTTTAATTTTTAATAATTGATTTTATTTTTCTCAAATATTCATCAAGAGAAGAACCATTATTAAAATAGGCATAATAATTAAGAGCTATATCTGGAAATTGTTTTGCTAAAAATTTGACAACTAGGCGAATAATCTCTGTTGACTTAATTTCTTTAATTTTTTATTAACGATAAATTCTTCAATTTTTTGGATAACGTTTTCGGCTATTTGACCAGCATCGCCTCGATCAATTTGTCCTTCGTATACCAAGTCAGTATCGTCTTTATAATCGCAAAAGGAAACTCTAATAATACTTTTGGATTGACAAGCTTTATCTATTAAACTGTTTTTATAGGTTTCAATCTCTTGGTTCATATAAAAGTATTAAAACAGTTATATCAAGGGGTTGATACAACATGTTATATACCGAAAAAGACTTTTGTCTGGCTTTGAGGTGAAACTTTTTAAACTAAAAAATTAGAATTCAATGACAATTAGTTGATATTAAATATAAGTGTCCAGAGGATAGGAGTTGAACCTACTTTAAACGGTTTTACAGACCGTTGCCTAACCGTCCGGCTCCCTCTGGTTTTAATAGTGGGTTGATTATACCAAAAAACAACCTTTACTCAATTCCCCAAAGTATAGATAAATTGGCAGTGACATCCATCTCACCACTGGAAATTTGACTACCGCCGGCAGCATCATTGACCGAAAGACTAGCTTCTTTAAATTGAGCCACATTGGAATATCGATAAACAGGAGAGACATCATAAGTAGTGTCGGAAATAGAAACAGGTTTGGCTAATTTAACTTTTGAAAGTTTGGCTAATTCTTGAGCTTTTTGTTCGGCTTTTTTGAAAGCCATCTCTCGGGCTTTAGAAAAATATTCGGTTTTATCTTCGATATCGAAATAAATGCCGTTCATCTGAAGATCATCAATGGTCGAAAGTTCGTCAATAATTTTGACGGCTTTGGAAGCTTTAGCATCAATTTTTTTAATTTTAATTTCTAGGTTTTGAGAAGCCCTTTGGCCAATAACCCGACGTTTGGAAGTGGAATAATCGTATTCAGTATAGATATTCAGATTGGAAGTAGTGATGTCGGCCTCAGGAATACCATTATCTTTAAGGATTTTTAGAGTAGAATCAATTTTGGTATTAACTTTATTTAGAGCTTCTTTACTAGTTGAGGCAGTTTCTTGAAAACCTATGTTTATTTGGACCATGTCTGGTTTAAGGCTAACTTTACCGTCGCCAGTAACAGAAATAGTGTTGGAGATTTTACCATTAGACTCAACCCCTCCCGTATTTTTGATATAAATTCCAGTGCGTGAAAAAATTAAAACAGATAAAATAATAGTGACACAGACAATGAGTATGTTTTTATTTTGATTCATAAATTAAGTATACTATCTATTAATGAATATTAAAATAATATCTTGGAACGTGGCCGGGATAAGGGCTGGAGTTAAAAAAGGATTATGGCAAAAAATGAGGAAAATGGACGCAGATATTTACTGTTTTCAAGAGACAAAAGCAAAACCAGATCAAATAGAAATTGGATTAGACTACCCAATTGAATATAAAAGTTATTGGAATCCAGCCCAAAAAGCAGGATATAGTGGGGTGACGACTTTTACAAAATTAGAACCCAAAAAAATAATTGTTGGTGATAGAGATAACGATTGGGATGATGAAGGCCGAGTAATAATTACAAAATTTGATGAGTTTACTCTACTTAATGTTTATTTTCCAAATGGAAAAAGAAACAAAGGTAGACTTCAATACAAAATGGATTTTTACGAATATTTTTTGAAATATATAAACAAGTTAAGAGAAAACAAAGAAAAGGTAATTTTTTGTGGAGATATAAATACAGCTCATAAAGAAGTTGATTTGGCCCGGCCTAAAGAAAATTCAAAAACATCGGGATTTTTGGAAATTGAGCGAAAATGGATTGATAAATTGGAAGAAAATGGCTGGGTTGATACATTTAGAGAATTTAATCAAGAAGGAGAAAATTATAGTTGGTGGGATCAAATTACTAAAGCAAGAGAAAGAAATGTAGGATGGAGAATTGATTATTTCTTTATTGATAAATCACTGAAAAAGGGCTTAAAATCGGCTTTTATAATGTCTGATGTTTATGGGTCTGATCATTGCCCAGTAGGAATTGAGATAGATTTATGATTTAGGATTTATGATTTAGGATTTATGAATAAAACTAAAACAGAAAATATTTAGTCCCCTCTTTTTTGAGCCAGAGGTTATTAGATTTACAATTAGGGTCGTAGATAGCTAATTGATTCCAAAAAACAGACGAATGGTTTTTTATTTTTAAATGATTTAGTTCGTGAAGTAAAATATGTCGAAATTTATCGACTGGGAAAAATATTATTTGCCAATTGAAGTTTAGATTTCCACGAGAAGAACAGGATCCAAAACGAGAGCTTTGATTGCGAACATTAACATTGTTAAAACTAAAATTATATTTCAAACTAAGGGAGTCCAATTCTTGTCTAATAAGTTTTAAAGCCAATGGACGAAGTTTTTTCTCCAAAATTAACCTGATATGTTTGTTGGTATTTTTTGAGATATTGGCATAAATTTTGTTTTCTTGAGTGGAAACAATTATTGAATCTCTTTGAGTATGAACATAAATTAGTTCAAAGGTTTGGTCTAATATACTTATTTTTTTTAGATTTTTTAAGTTTTTTTTGATGGGGACTTTCTTTGAATGAGAAATAATCCAATCTTGGTTTTTTTTAATAAATTGATTAATAACAAAGCTTGGGGTTAGTCGAGGACAAGAAATGACAAAAGAATTGGCATTTTTTAATTTCAATCTCAAAGAATAAATTGGTTTTTTGACAACTGAGTAAACAAATTTTTTATTATTCAAATAAATTGTAGCCATGCCACCTATTTTAAAGCAAAAATGATATATTTATGTTATGAAAATGGTGTATTTAGGAGCCGATCATCGAGGTTTTGAATTAAAAAATAAGATTGTTTTAGAACTTAGAGAAAAAGGTTGGACAGTAACAGACTTGACTCCCAAAAAAGATTTAGACGATGATTATACAGATATATCAATTAAGCTTGGTGAAAAAATAGTACTAGAAAAAGCTCTTGGAATTTTAATGTGTGGGTCTGGAGCCGGAGTAACAGTAGCAGCAAACAAAGTAAAAGGAGCCAGGGCGGCCTTGGCTATGACAAAAAAACAAGCCAGAAAAATCAGAGAAGACGATAATATAAATGTTTTGTGTTTGGCGGCTGATTTTGTAAATGATGAGGATAATATAGAAATTGTAAAGGATTTTTTGGAAACACCTTTTATGTCTGAAGAAAGATTTATTAGAAGAATCAATGAAATTAAAGAATATGAAAACACTTAGATCGATTGAAGAAATAAATACAAGCAAAAATATCATATTAAGGCTAGATACTGATTTACCGATAGATGATGGAAAAATTCTCGATAATATTAGGTTAAAAAAAAGTATCCCAACGATAAGATATTTGTTAGAAAAAAATTGTAAATTAGCCATAATTGGCCACTTAGGCCGCCCCACCAAAAACGAAACTGAACCAACTAAACCCAGTCGATATAACGAAAAATTGTCCCTAAAGCCGGTATATTTAGAATTGATGCAGTTATTGGAAATTGGAGACGAAGATACTCTGACAAGTGTTTTTGTCGATGATATAAAAAATGAAGATAAAATTTCAATGGCAATTGATAATAATCAAATAGTTTTTATTGAAAATGTTCGATTTTGGGAAGAAGAAGAAAATGGTGATACGTCCTTGTTTGACGCTTTAAAGAGATATATGTCGGTTTATGTTAATGATGCTTTTGCTGTCGCCCATCGAGAAAGTGCTTCTGTAATAATTCATCGAGAAATGGAGACCTATTACGGTTTGAGTTTTGCAGAAGAGGCTGAAAAAATCAAAATGATTTTGAACAAACAAGAAAGACCGATTACTGTGGTTTTGGGGGGAGCCAAAGAAGATAAACTGAAATATCTTGATGATCTATTAAAAACTGCCGATCATATATTAATCGGTGGTAAATTGCCTAAGTTAATTACTAATTACGAATTACTAATTACTAATGAAAAGATAAAAATTGCAAAATTGAGAGAGGATGGATTGGATTTGAGCGAAGAGGATATCAATAATTTTAGTGAAATAATAAGTAGTTCAAAAACTGTAATTTGGAGCGGTGCTATGGGATTATATGAGTCATTAAATTCAAGAAAAGGTACAGAAAAAATTGCGCTAGCGATAGCCAACGTAAAGGGTTTTAAAATAATTGCTGGTGGAGATACTGGGGCGTCAATTAAAAATTTAGGAATAACAGATAAAATTGATTTTATTTGTAGTGGTGGCGGAGTAATGTTGGAGGTATTGATTAAAGAAGATTTACCGGCATGGTCTTAATTTAGAGCTTTAGTGCTTTAGAACTTTAAAGCTTTAGTTTATTATTAGACTATGAAAGAAAACAAAAAAATAAAAATCGGGATTAATGGTTTTGGGCGAATTGGAAGTGTGGTTTTGAGAGCAATTCTAATGGAAAAATATGATGTCGATGTGGCAGCTATAAATACTATTAAATATGAAATGGAAACATTTGCCATGCAATTTAAATATGATTCTGTTTATGGTCGATTTCCGGCTAAAATTAGTTATAGCGATCCGGTTAAGGCGGGTGAAATTGGTCGATTGGAGGTCGGTGATAAGATTATCCCTTTTTTAAGCGAAATGGACCCATCAAAAATTAGATGGAAAGATTATGGAGTAGATGTGGTCTTAGAATGTACTGGAGCTTTTACAGACGACAAAGCCTTAAACCACTTAAAAGGAGGAGCTAAAAAGGTAATCATTTCAGCTCCAGCGAAAGATTCAAAAATACCAACATATATTTTGGGAGTCAATGGTACCGACTACAACGGTGAGAAATTAATTTCAAACGGATCTTGCACAACAAATTGTGTTGCGCCCATAGTAAAGTTGATTGATCAAAAAATTGGCTTTCAAGAAGGAACATTAACGACAATCCATGCCTACACAACCAATCAAAATCTGGTTGATGGTAGTGGTAAAGACCCGAGGAGAGCAAGAGCAGCAGCAATAAATATAGTTCCGACTTCAACTGGAGCGGCTGAAGCAGTAATAGCCTGTTATCCGGAAGCAAAAGGAAGGTTTGGAGGAACAGCAATTCGGGTTCCGGTAGTTTGTGGAAGCTATTCTGATTTAACTTTTAAACTAGTAAGAAAAACTACAGTTGAAGAAATTAATTTACTTTTTGCAGAGGCGAGTATGACACCTGAATTGGTTAGTAAATTAAAAGTGTCTTATGAGCCGTTAGTATCTTCTGACATCTTAGGCAACAGTGCTTCTTGCATCATTGATACTCGAATGACAAAAGTAATTTCCGACGATATGGTAAGTATTGGAGCCTGGTATGACAATGAATATGGTTATAGTTGTCGACTAATTGAAAACGCGATTGCAATATGCAAATAATTCCAACAATTTTAGAGAAAGAATTTTCTCGAGCTGAAAATAATATTCTGGCAATTAAAAATTATTTTAAATGGATACAAGTAGACGTAATTGATGGGTATTTTTCTTTTGGGAAAACTTTTGAATTAGAATTGATTAATAAAATTAAACAAGTTGAAAATATTCTTTGGGATGTTCATTTGATGGTAAAAGAACCAAAAAACTGGATTAAAAAATGTGAGTATATTAATGCCTCTCGAATAGTTGGACAAGTAGAAATGATGTCTGATGTTAATTATTTTATAAAGACGGTAAAAGACGCTGGTTTAGAAGCTGGGTTGGCTTTTGATATTGAAACTGATATTGGAGAAATTCCTCAAGAGACTGATATTGTTTTATTACTAGGACGTAAGTCTGGTTTTAACCCTCAACCTTTTTGCGAGGAGACATTTGAAAAAATAAAAAAACTAACACAACTTAGACAAGACAAAGGTTTAAATTTTAAAATTAGTGTCGATGGAGGGATAAACCAAAATAATATTAGTCGACTAAAAAAAGAAGGAGTAGAGATTGCTTATTGCGGAGGATCGATATTTAATGGTATTGTTGAAAACAATATTAAAAAAATAGAATATGCTAGCCAAAACTAATAAAATAATTAAAAAAGTGGCGATTTTTGGAGATGCTGAAGCCAAAAAAAACGACCAACACTTTATTGATGCTTACAATACAGCCAAATTGCTAGCAGAGAATGGCTATACAGTCGTAAACGGTGGTGGGGATGGAATTATGTTGGCGGCAACTTTGGGAGCAAAAGCAGGAGGCGGAAGAGTAGAAATTGTAGTTTTGGATCCCAAAAAAAAACCAGCAAACTTTGAGGGTTACAACAAAGAAAATTATGATTTAGCAGATAAAATTTACTCAACCCCAAATTACCCAGAAAGACTTAGTAAATTAATTGAAGTCGGAGAAGCTTTTGTGATTTTTAATGGTGGTGTCGGAACATTATCTGAGATTGGATTAAGTTGGCAAATGGCAAAATTTGATTTTGGTAGCCACGAACCATTGATTTTTTTTGGAGAACAAATGAACAGTGTTATTGAAGAATTAGTTAAATCATTAAATTACGACCCTTTAGAAAAAAAGCTATACGAAATTGTGTTGACACCAGAAGAAGCATTAAAAACAATACAAAATAGAAAGGGTGATGGAAAAATCGAAAAAAAAGGGTTGTTTGGCCGATTAATCGATTTAATTAAATAGTCGGTTGAGGTTGAGAATTAAATTTTATGATTAAGGGAATAGTTTGAGTGTCAATTATATTTGTTTTTGTAACAGTTAGGTTGATAATTTCTGATGTTGAAGTTTCAGTTGACCAATCTTGATCAAAAATAAAATTACCCAAAGAATAATAAATAGGTTTATTTTGATAAATTTCTGTGGATTGAAGGACATGAGGGTGGTGCCCATGAACAATATCGGCTCCAGCATCGACAAGTTGATGAGCCAGGGTTATTCGCCACTTCTCTGGAGAAGATAAATATTCGTTACCCCAATGAATAGAGACAATAAGCCAGTCAACTTGAGAGTCGTATTTTTTGACTAAATCAACAAGATAAGTAGTTTCGAGATTAGGATTGGTAATATAGTCAAACCCTAAAAAACCAAAACTAATACCATTAATATTTTTTTGAAAAAATTCAGTATCCATAAGATGAGAATAAACATAACCAATTTGATATTCGTCCAAAAATTCTTTGGTTTGTGAAAAACCATCTTGACCATAATTAAAAATATGATTGTTGGCTAAATTGAAAATAAATTTATTTTTTTGGAGTTCGGGCAAAAACCGAGTATCGCCGCAAAAAGTAAAAGTTCCCGTCTCCCCTTTTGGGCAGTCTCTAATAATTGGACTTTCGAGGTTGGCTAGATTGTAATCGTTTTGTTGCAACAAATGACTAACTTTTTGAAAACTCCAAGAAAAATCATTTTTTGATCTGGCTGTTGAAGTGATATGTCGGCCCAACCCTAGATCACCGACTAAACCAAAAGTAACAGTTGGCAAAAGAGTCGGGGTGGTAATAATTTTTTGAGATGGAGTTGGAGGGGTAAAGGAAAGTTTTGGGTGAAAACTTAACAAAATAGAAATAGAAAGGCTAATAATAAAACATAATAATAAATATTTAATTTTCATGAATTATTTTAATAAACTTTTTTGATAAACTAGAAACACATGCGATTAAAGCTTACCCTTCTATTAATACTATCAAGTTTATGTCTGAGTGGGTGTTCTTTGGTGGCCAGGAAATCAGCAATTGAAATAAATAGCTATCCGGTGGCAAAAGTTTTTTTGGACGGGAAAGAAGTTGGAATGACTCCTTATAAAAATAGGTCTTTGTTGCCAGTGGAGGTGGAGGTAAAACTGGTAACAAACGATAAACAGTGGTCAAAAAAAATAAAATTACAAAATAACATTAGTACGGTAATTGATTGGGAATTTGGAGAAAAGAACGAATCAAGTGGTGGCTATATTTTATATTTGGAAAAAACTGGAGACAAAAATAAAGCCGGAATAATGGTAAATACAACACCAGCCAAAGGTACTATCGTAATTGATAACGAAATAAAAGGTCTCTCACCCATTCGAATTGCCGATATTGGTGAAGGAGATAAACATTTAGCCTTAAGTTTTCCAAATCACAAAACTATTGATATTTTTATGAAATCGGTGTTGCAATATCAATTAGTAGTTGATGCAGTTTTACCCGAAGAAAATTTAGTAATAGAAAAAGACGAAGAAAAAACTGAAGATTTAGACTTAACAACCGAGAATGCCCTAACTGTTAAAGTTAAAATTAAAGATACAGAAACTGGTTGGCTGAGGGTGAGAGAGGCCTCGACGAGTGCTGCCAAAGAGGTTGGTCGAGTGTATCCGGGTGAGTTTTATCCGGTAATAGAAGAGGGAGTCGATTGGTACAAAATTGATTTAGGAAACGAAAAAAGCGGTTGGATATCAGCTAGTTATGGCGAGAAAAATGAATAAAGAGACTACAAAACAAAAGGAAAATTCCAAAAAATACATAAAATTTTTGAGTACTATTTAGTAAAAGTGAAACCATCCCCAAAGTAAAACTAAAAAACCAATAAAGGAGTGCAATTGAGCGTCGGCTCCAACCGCGACGGAGAAGTTGATGATGAAAATGTTGGCCATCACCAAGAAAAATTGGTTGATGTTTTAATATTCTTCGGATTATAGTGATAATGCCGTCGATCATAGGAATCCCTAAGAGCAAAATAAGGGTTGCTAGTTTTGCTCCCGAGAGAATCGACAAGACGGCCAAAAAGAAACCGGCCAAACTTTTACCACTATAACCAGGCATTATACTTTGAGGGAAAAAATTATAAGGCAAAAAACCTAAATAGGCCCCGGAAACTGCCCCAGAAAGAATTATTACTGGCCATTGGGTAATATCAGAAGAATATTTTAAACCCAAAACTCCAATAAAAAATGCCGATATGGCGGTAAATCCAGGTAGTTGACCATCTACCCCGGTTGCCCAACCAACAACATTCATACACCAAATAATCCATATTATGGCCAAAATATCTGAAATAACCCAAATACTATGAGGTCCAATAAAATTAAAATTTATTTTTAAAAAAGAAAGATCAATAACCCCTGAACCAAGAGGATTTGATATATAAGCAATTCCAATTCCAGAGCCGACAACGATAATGGCAGTAATTAAATTAGTGATTAAACGTAATTTTGGACTAATATCTTTAATATCATCCCAAACTCCAATAATTAAACTGAATAAGGAGGCAATAACTATTCCAATTAGGTGTTTGTCTAGCGGTAAAAACAATAAACAAGTGATCACTATGGCAATAAAAATAGGAATTCCCCCACCTCTAGGGACAGTGCTTATTGCGGTGGCATTTTTAGTCTTTTTGTTCTTAGTAATTGGATCTTCAACCCATTTTTTACGAATAAAAAAATTTCTGACTAAGGGAGTAATTAGTAAGGAAAATACAAAGGAAATTAAAATTGAAAATAAAAATTTTACCATGGTTAAACAACTAAATAGATTATTTTAAGAAGAGTAAATAAGAAAAAAAATGAAACTAAGAGAGAATTGAGAATAAGCAATTTTGATAAAAGAGGATTTTTTTCTGAATACCCAATAGCAAACAAATGATTCACAAAGAATAATACTATTGATAAGGTGGGAATTAAAAATAAAGTTGAAGCTGAAACTAATTGTGATTCACCCCAAGGGAGAGAATAATATAAGGGAACTTGCTGAGGGAGGTTACCAAATTGCCAAATTAAGACAATTAATTGAATAAAAACAAAAATTAAATTCCAGCGAAAAAAAACACTATTAAAACTTTGTTGCCAAAATCGGCCTAGATTGGCAATGGGTTTAAAAATAGTCTGTAAAAATGACATATTTAATTTATCTACTAATTATAGCTATTTATTAGCTTTTTTCTTGGTGGTTTTATATTCAAGCCCTTTACCAAGAAAAAGACGAGTGTGAGATTGAAGCCCGGGAAGTACTGACATAGTTAAAGTAGCAATGGGCATAAAAGGCCATTGGAGGATGTTTTTAAGAATATTAAAAAATCCTTTTTTTTGACGTTCTGGACGAAGCTTCCAATCAAGGATAATTAGAGTAATTAGGGGAATTAGACAAATTGTTAAAATTATATTTGATATTTTTGGGAGATTATAACCAAATGTGGTTTGAAAAAACTTTGGGTTTAATAAAATAGGTAAAGAGGTTCCAAGTGTCAAAATAAACCAATTACTCGACCAAATTAAATGTGTTTGAATAAGTTTAAAAATTCTTAAAGATCTGGTTAAAAAAGAAATCTCGGGATGGTTTTT
The DNA here is from genome assembly GCA_028701645.1 of Candidatus Shapirobacteria bacterium. Classification (GTDB taxonomy): domain Bacteria; phylum Patescibacteriota; class Microgenomatia; order UBA12405; family UBA12405; genus WARW01. Next base: position 1,000 of record JAQVQI010000003.1, on the reverse strand, counting down.
AGATTGTTCGATTGCATAAGGTATATCAATGGCCCCCCAGGCATGACGAACACATTGGCTATAACGATTTTTAAGGGCGGAAAAATAATTTTTACCATCAGGAGCATCTACAATTGTGGGTAAAAAGATAGGTTCAACAGCAGCTTTTCCCTTGGTGGCAAAAAAGGCTTGTAAAAAAATATGCCAATCTTCCGGAATCATATCTGGATCCCAGTAACCACTTTTATCGATTAAATTAAAAGAAGAAGAATAACAGGAATAATTAAAAAACAGACCATCAGGTTCTTGAATATTGGCGATATGAATTACGTTACCTAAGACTCCGATTATTCGAATAAGAAAAGGTACTTGATTAATATTATTATGCCAAAAAATCGGTGATTGCCAGAATCTTTGATACCTAGATGGATTAGAAGCAAAATTGTAGGTCAGAGCAGCAAAATAATTTGGATTGAAAAGAGTATCAACATCACAACTAGTCAGAGTTAAATGGTTAAGATTAAATTTCTTTTTGTCAATATAGTTTTTCTTAAAAAATTGAGCGGCATATCTTTCGTTGCTGTGTTTGCCGGCTGTTTCTCCCGGAATATTGGGTGGATGTTCGGTAAAAATGAGACTACCAAAAACATTGGTGTATTTTTTGGAAAAATAATCAATAGTAGTTTGATTATTTTCTTGACCAGCTCGTTCTTCTTGACCCAAAATGACATGTATTTTTTTTAGGTCTATTTGAGTTTGAGCGGCCAAACTACCAATTGCCATATCAATAACTTCAACAGGCTCTTTATAGGAAGAGATGATGACAACATGGCCAATTTCGTTATATTTTAACCATTCAGAACGAAAATTTTGTTGAAATAATTCTTGCCAATTGGTATTTTTGGCTTTTTTGATTTTAAAATAACCAATACTTGCCAATATGGCTGACTTAAATGATTGGTATAACCAATAAATTAAAAAAGCGATAACAAAATAAGCCACAGCTTTTGGTAAAACAATG
>JAQVQI010000030.1 GCA_028701645.1 Candidatus Shapirobacteria bacterium | reverse complement strand
GTAATATCCTTTAAGTTTCCAATTGGTGTAGCAATTATGTACAACATAAAATTAATTTTTAATTCAATTAAAATGTCTAATCACAGCTACCACTTTTCCCCGAATCTCTACATCAGTTACATAAATAGGGGACATGGTGGAATTTGCTGGTTGAAGTCTAATTCTGGTTGCCTCTTTATAAAACCTTTTTAGAGTTGCAAACCCATTTTTTAAAACAGCGACTACAATGTCTCCATTGTAAGCATTTTGCTGTTCCTTAACCACCACATAGTCTCCGTTTAAAATTCCATCCTCTATCATAGAATCTCCCTTAGCTTGCAACACAAATGACTTGTCTCCTGGCCTAACAAAACTGCTATTGACCGATAGAGTCGCATTTGGGTCTGTATATGGTTCAATTGGTTCACCACAAGCAATAAAACCCAAAACTGGTAATTCGATTGTTGAAGACAAAAAAGCTTTCTTTTCGGTTTCTTTTTCTAACAACTCTATTCCTCTAATTGCTCCTTTATATCTTCTAATTAACCCTTTTTTTTCTAAAACAGCCAAATGTTCGTGAACAGTTGACAAAGAAGACAATCCAAAATTTTGAGCGATTTCAGTAAGTGTGGGTGCACAACCACTTTTATTAATATTTTTTTCAATATAATCTAAAATTTCTTTTTGTCTTTTATACAGTATTGTTGCCATGAAATAATATTACACGAATAATACCCGAAGTCAATAAAGCAAATTAAATGATATATTTATATTGACTATGTTTTTATCTTTCCTTTTGGCTTTCTTTTTTGTTTTTAATCACTCAATTTTGGCCAATGCTGATTTTGATGTTAATCAAAAGACCCAATACCAAATCAATATCAAAGGCGATGCCCAAGTAAACCAAGAGATAGAGTTAATAAACAATTTATCCCAAGTATTTCCCAAAGAATATCAAGCCATAATTTCTTCCGATAATATTCAAAATATTATTGCCACCGACAGCCAGGGAAGTATTATCCAAAATATTGAGCAACAAGACAATCAAACAATAATTAATCTAAAATTTAATGACCAAAATGTTGGTAAAAATCAAAAAACTATTTTTAAAATCAACTATCTTATACCTAATTTAGCCCAAAAAAAAGGCAATATATGGGAATTAGCTCTTCCAGAAAACAAAAACAACCTAGGCCGCCAGTCATTCAACACCACCATATTTATTCCACCTTCTTTTGGAAGCCTGTCTTTTTCCTCTACCCCTCCAAAAACAGTAATCTCTTTAAACAACCAAACTGAAATATATTTCAATTCTAATGATAATAAAAACCCAAAAATATTTTTAATTTTTGGAAATTATCAATTGTTTGATTTTAAATTTAAATATTTTTTAGAAAATACAGACAATAAAAACAATTCTTTTACAATTACTCTCCCACCAGAAACTGATAGTCAAAAAATTACCTACCGGTCAATAGAACCCAACCCAGAAAATATTAATATTGATCCTGACGGTAATTACTTGGCAACTTACAACTTAGATCCTTTCCAAAAACTAAATATAAATGTTGATGGTCAAGCCAAAATAATTCATTCCAATTTGAATAAAACCAATATTAATCCAAAAGACTATCTAAAATCTGATCTTTATTGGGAGACAAATGATTCGAATTTAGTTACCATCGCCTCAAAATTAAATACTCCTAAAGACATATATCAATATGTGGTCGATACTTTAAGTTACAAACAACAAAATATTGATACCAGTACTCGACAAGGCGCCCTTAATAGTATTCTTGATCCAATCAATTCACTTTGTACCGAATTTACAGACCTTTTTATTACTCTCGCCAGAATTAAAGGAATACCTGCCCGAGAAGTTCAGGGTTTTGCTTATAGCAATAACATTAAAATAAAACCAATTAATATTAATACTGATGTACTTCATGCTTGGCCCCAATATTATGATCACCAAAAACAAGCCTGGATTTCGATTGACCCTACTTGGGGAAAGACAACCAATGGAATTGATTTTTTTAGCGATCTCGATCAAAACCACTTTGCTTTTGTCTTTCATGGATTAAACAGTGTTAACCCTCCTCCAGCGGGTGCTTATAAAAACAATCAAAATGTAAAAACAATAAACGTTGAATTTGCTCAAAATGAACTTAAATTAGATCAAGTTCCTCTGACAATTATTCATGTCAAAAATAATTTTTACCAAACAGCAAAGATAAAAATTCATAACCCCAACTATTCAAAAATTTCTCAATTAAAAATAATTATCAAAAATTTAAATTTTGAAACAATCATCGATCATTTACCTCCATTATCATCAGTTGATATTCCTATTCAGGGTAAATCTTTTTTATCATCAATCTTACCAATAAATTATAAATTAAATATCAAGTTAGAATACAACAACGACACTGTCAATTTTCAAATTAATGACCCTACTTATTGGTTTAAGATAATTATTCTTATAGCTTTTATAGCCACAGTAATTGGTTTTGGCGGTATAATAAGAAACAAGCTTAAAAAACAAAAATGAAAAAAATTCTCAAATTAACTCTCTTATTTACTTTTTCTTTAATCACCACAAATCAAATTTGGGGGAACTTATATTTCCAAACAATTCCCACTAGTATTATTAAAACTGCCCTTGTTTTAGGTATTTTTGAAATTATTTTAAAACCAATTTTAAAAATTGTTTTATTTCCAATCAACTTAATTACACTCGGATTGTTTAGAATTGTCATTGATACTTTAGGTCTTTATTTAGCTGTATTTTTGTTCAATGATTTTATAATTACCAATATCAACACACAGCCAACTAGTTTTTGGGGAATAGCAATTCCAGCTTTAAATTTTTCTGGTTTCTTTACTTATTTAGTAACTTCAATTACTATTGGAATAATTCTTAATTTTTTTAATTTTATAATTCGCAAAAAATCATCAAAATGAAAACAACTCTCACAATAGTTCAAATTTTACTCGCTGTTGTTTTGTCGATACTAATTTTTCTTCAATCAAGTGGAGAAACAGAATCAAATTCAAACTTACTATCAACCACTCAAACAGAAAAAAGAGGTTGGGAAAAAATAATGTTTAATTTTACAATATTTGTAATTATTGCTTTTATTGTTTCATCAATTGTTCAAACGACCCTTTAACCTTGTTTACAAAAATATTTTTTAAAATCCAGTTATTTTGGCTGTATCTAAAAAAAAGGTTTATTTTTGTCTTCATTATTTTGTTTTCGGCTATATCTTTTTTTGTATTTAAAAAACAGCTAATTTATTTTTATGAACTATCAATTTGGCATCCAGAAATTATTGGCGTTCAAGGCCAATACACCCTTGATAGTCTCCCTCGTGAAATTACCGAAAAAATTAGTCTTGGGTTAACAGTTAATGACGAGAACCAAAAACCCACTATTTCTTCCTTAGTGACAAATATAGATATTGAAAATGACAACAAAGAGTTCATCTTTACTCTAAAAAACAATATTAGTTGGTCTAGCGGAAAAAAATTTACAGCTTATGATATTAATTATCAAATTCCAGGTGTCGATATTACCCCCGTCTCTGAAAGTATCGTTAAAATCACTACATTCAATGATTTTTCACCACTATTAACTCTCTTAACCAAACCGTTAATCAAAAAAAATTTTGACGGACTTGGTGATTATGTTGTTTCCAAAATAACTTACCAAGAAGGTTATATTAAAAGTATCGACTTAAAACCAAAAGATAAAAAACAAAAAACAATTAAATATCGATTCTACGCCAGTGAACAAGATGTCATTAACGCATACAAAATAGGTAATGTCGATAAAATAAAAATAAGTTATTTACCATCAGAATTTAACAACTGGAACAATATCAAAGTTAATAAACAAATTGAAACCAATCAAAAATATACCGCCATCTTTATTAATACTCAAAAATTATCTAGTAAGCAAATCAGACAAGCCCTGGCTTATGCAACCCCAAAAACTAAAGACAAAAACGAGCGCTGTTTAGGACCAATTTCACCTATTTCTTGGGCATACAATCCAAAAGTAAAAGAATACAACCAAAACAACACTCGAGCTAAAGAATTGCTGAAAGATGAACAACTTGAGTCTCTAAAAATCACTGTAAACGACAGGCAATTGTTAAGTATTGCTGAAGAAATTAAAAACTCATGGGAAAATATAATTGGAGTTCCGGTTTCTGTAAGTATTGAAAACCAAATAAATTTAGACAACTACGATGTCTTGCTTACTTATGGAGCAATTACCCAAGATCCAGATCAATATTTATTCTGGCATTCAACCCAAACAAATACAAATATTACCAAAATTAATAATGCTCGAATTGATAAACTTTTGGAAGAGGGAAGACAACAAAATGATCAAATTGAACGCAAAAAAATTTACCAAGAATTTCAGACATTTCTATTAGAAGAATCACCAGCTATTTTCCTTTCTTATCCAACCGTTTATACTATTACCAGATCAAAATAAATATGAACCCAAAAGACCCTATCGGAAACATCATTATTGCCACCCTTTTTATTTTACTTGCAATCGCCGGCTATCTTTCATACAAAAGTATTGATTGGGATGTCTTAAAAAGGTTGGAACAAATTCCACTAGTATTACCAACTCCAATCCCAACAATTCAACAAAATCCACTTTCTTCGACCCCTTCAGCCACTGTAGAAAAATAGTTTAACTAAATAAATTTGTTGTTGCCCCACATGGATTCGAACCACAATCTTTTCCTCCAAAGGGAAACGTCCTACCATTAGACGATGGGGCAATGTTTTAGCCTGCCCGTCTAAAAATGAACATAGACGAGCTTTTGTCGGGTGCCGAAGGAGGGACTTGAACCCCCACGTCTTGCGACATACGCACCTCAAGCGTACGTGTATACCAATTTCACCACTTCGGCAAAAATATAAAAGAACAGGTGAAACGTAAAAATTATTTTATTAACGTTTCAACAACGTTTATTTGCATGGCAAATATTACGTTGTGGTCACTGAGGGACTCGGACCCCCGACATCTTCGATGTAAACGAAGCGCTCTACCAACTGAGCTAAGTGACCAGGTTTCCTCAATAATTTTCTTGAGCGGGAAACGGGATTCGAACCCGCGGCCTTCTCCTTGGCAAGGAGACGCTCCACCAATTGAGCTATTCCCGCATATTCCGTATTCTATCAAATGTACAAAATCCTATATAATTCTAACTTTATAACTTTCAATTTTATGAACTTTATAAACTGAATTATGTGCCGAAGGTCAGACTCGAACTGACATCCCAGGTTTTTCAGACCAGTGCCGTGACCATCTTGGCTACTTCGGCTAATAAGATTGTTAATTTACTTCAAAGGTCAGACTCGCCCCGCAGCGGCGGGGTTTCAGACCAGTGCCAATGACCATTCAAGGCTACTTCGGCTTAGAAGTGAGTTTATTATAACAATTATTTATTAACTTTATAACTTTCTACTTTAAACTTTATAAACTATTTTGTGCCAGGGGTGGGACTTGAACCCACAAGTCTTTCGACACACCGTTCTGAGCGATGCTTGTATACCAATTTCAACACCCTGGCTAAGTATGCTATTTTAACACCCGACCTCAATATTTATAGTAAAATCAATTAACTTATGAAATCCAATATTTCTCAAAAGGAAATAAATTCAGGAAAAATAATAATCAATCTTGTCAAAAAAACAAATCCCTTATTGTCTCCTCACAGTCTAAAAAAAATTATTCCCGAATATAAATATTTTTTACCACATATTAATCAATATGGATTGTGGATCTCTTCTCATTTTAATAAAAATAAAAACAAAAAATACGATAAAATTATTTTTTTGTTAAATGGCCTTGCTGCTAGTGGAAAAGACAGTCTTTACTACGAAATCACGAAACTTGCCCCATCACTTCTTTTTAAAACCATTACAGGCACTTCAAGACTACCTCGAGAAAATGAAAAAAATGGAATAGACTATTTATTTTATAAAAACAAATCTGAATTTAAAAAAGACATCACAAAAGGGGAGTTTATTGAATATATAAAAAGAGGAGAAACCTATTATGGTCTCCCTAAAAAAAGTCTTGAACTTGCACTTAAACAACCAAAACCAATTATTTATTGTCAAATTGAAATGAGTGGTTGGAAAAAATTGGAAGAATATATTTTTTCTTTAGATAAAAATATTTTAATAATTAGGTCTTTTGTTCTCCCATATATGACACTAACCAACTATTTAGAATGGTTAATTCAAAATCGAATCAATGACGAAATAACATCACGTATTAACAAATCAGGATGGGAGATTAAAATTGCACCAACAATGGCTGATTTTTTTATTTCTAACAGAATTAATTCCAATATCCCAACTTTAACTTATAGTGCTAAAACAATTGTTAATTTATTAATTTCATTTTTAAAATCAAACAAAATTAAAAAATTTTCAACTCCAACTGACAATCTTAAACCAACTTTAAGTGTTGTAAAAATTGTCGAAAGTCACAATTCTCTTGTTTAGATAAATGTTACACTTTTCTATGATTAACCATCTGATTGTCTATGTCTTGTCTTTTCTTGGAGTCTGGATTGGTTCAGGTTTAGCCATTAAATCGGTTGAAAAAATATCCCATCAACTAAAAACATCTTCGTTTGTATTATCTTTTTTAGTATTAGGATTCTTTACTTCTATTGGGGAATTGTCTATCGGAATTAGTTCAATCATTAAAAACGATCCCGAAGTCTATATCGGCAATCTTGTTGGTGCCTCAATTGTAATCTTTATGTTAATAATCCCTCTGCTAGGATTAGCCAGTAAATCAATAAAAATTACCCCAGAATTTCAAGAATTCAATCTGTTGGCTTCATTGTTGGTTATAGCCTTGCCAGTGTTATCGATTATGGACGGGAAAATTACCAAAATAGACAACCTTTTAGCCTTGATATTATTTATATTTTTACTTATCAATATTCAAAATAAAAATAAATTAATAACCAGCATAAAATCAATTTCTAAATCGAAATCAAAGATAGCTCCAGAAATTTTAAAAATAATTTTTGGAATAATTGTTATCTTTACTTCCAGCCATTTTATCGTTGAACAAACTTTGTATTTTTCAAAAATACTCCAACTCTCTCCATTTATAATTAGTTTACTAGTCACCAGCCTAGGAACAAATATTCCTGAATTATCTCTAATTGTCAGGTCAGTGATTATGAAAAACAACCAAGTTGCTTTTGGTAATTATATTGGCTCGGCATCTTTTAATACTTTTTTACTCGGTTTTTTAGGCCTTATTTATAAAAAAGAAATTGTTGTTAATAATAGTTATACAATTAGCCTTATTTTTCTAATTCTTAACTTAGTTTTATTTTTCTTTTTTGCCAAAAGTAAAAACACTATTACTAAAAAAGAAAGTTTAATTCTTCTCTCGACTTATTTCTTGTTTGTATTTACTCAAATATATTTTCGCTAAATTCAGACCTTGGAGCGGGTAAAGGGAATCGGACCCTTGCCGGAAGATTGGAAATCTTTCGTTCTACCACTAAACTATACCCGCAATGTACAA
>JAQVQI010000029.1 GCA_028701645.1 Candidatus Shapirobacteria bacterium | reverse complement strand
GAAGCTACAGGTAAGGCGGTTTTTGGAAGTATTCCAATGCCAAACAGACCAGATATACCAAATATAATCGTAGGTATGGCAACTAATAGTGAAGGGAAAATTATTGATGGAGTAATTATTGAGATTCAAGATGAACACGGGGCGCCAACAAGAGTAATAAAAACTAATTCTTTGGGGCAATTTAAAATTTCGACTCCTTTGGCTGATGGTAGATATTTAATAATTGCAGAAAAAGATGGTTATAATTTTGATAGAGTCAACGTAGATTTAAGCGGTCAAATAATCGATCCAGTTAAAATTATTGCTCAAAATTAGTTTATGATTAATTAAACACTTATGATAAAAGACCCGCTTAAAATTGCTATAAAAGGAAGTACCCAGGATCACTTGCCAATAGAAGATATTGTTGACGGAGTGGTGGTCATGAAAGATGGTTCTTGTGCCTCAATTTTAAAATTATCGTCGGTGAATTTTGATTTGTTATCAGAAAAAGAACAGACAGCTTTGGTTTATTCCTATGGTGGTATTTTAAATTCTCTAAACTTTCCAATACAAATAATGATTAAGTCAACCACAAAAGATGTTGGTGTTTATTTAAAAAACTTGATAAGAGCCGAAGAACAACAAACAAATAAACTACTTAAAGAAAGAATTAAAAATTATCGAAAATTTGTTGAAGAAACGGTAAAGAGAAACGATGTTTTATCGAAATCGTTTTATATAATATTAAAATTTTCAACGCTTGAGTTGGGAATTAAAAATGCCGGTAAACAATCTTTTAAAGAGATTTTTAAAATAAATAAAAATCAAAATATGGAATTACCTTTTCCAAAAGAATATATACTAGAAAAAGCCAAAGAAAGTTTAGCGCCAAAAAAAGATCACATAATTAGATTATTTTTAAGATTAGGTTTGGAAATAAAAGCTTTAACGAATAAAGAATTGATTGAAATGTTTTATATTATTTATAATGAAAACGTAGCTCAAAACCAAAAACTACAAGAAACTAATTTTACAAACCCAATAGTAATGGCAAAATAAAAAAAATGAAATTATTTGGAAGAAAAAAAGAACAATCAACAAACAAAGATGAAAGTCTTAATTTAAAGCCAGTTGAAGGTCAAACTAAAACAGCTCAAGAAAAAAGATCTTTTACAGACGGTTTAGTGTCTATTAAAGACATTATTGCACCTTCTTCTTTGGAGGTCGATTTTAATCATGTTCAAATAGATAATAAATATTATCGAACTTTATTTGTAGTTGGTTATCCTAGGTTTGTGGGTATGAATTGGTTGTCATATTTAATTAATTTTGATGTGGCTCTAAGTTTGTCAATGTATATTTACCCCACCGATGGAAAAGCAATTTTGGATGACTTGAGAAGAAAAATAACTGAAATGGAAGCAGAAATAAGCACTGATATTCAAAGAGGAAGACTGGTAAATCCAGCGACACAAGCAAAACTGGAAGATGCACTTAACTTGCAAGCTGATTTGGTTAAAGGGGAAGAGAGGTTTTTCCAGTTTGGACTATATATTACGATCGTGGCCGACTCTCAAGAAGAGTTAGACAAGACTAATAAAGGCCTTGAAGCTGCTTTGGGATCTTTACTAGTAGTAACTAAGAGAGCGACATTGCAGATGGAAGAAGGTTTTGTAACCGGACTACCTTTGGGTCAAGACAGATTAAATGTAACCAGAAACATGGATACAACTTCATTGGCAACAACTTTTCCGTTTGTTTCCTCAGAATTGTCAGACGACAAAGGAATTGTATATGGAATCAACTCTCACAATGGGTCTCTCATTATTTTTGACCGATTCTCAATGCAAAACTACAATTCGGTAGTTTTTGCTACAGCCGGAGCTGGAAAATCTTACATGATTAAATTGGAAGTATTGAGATCACTGATGTTGGGAACTGAAATTATTATTATTGATCCAGAAAACGAATACCGTGATTTGGCGGCGGCAGTTGGGGGTCAATATATTGCTTTTGGATATGGTGAAGAATCAAAAATAAATCCGTTTGATTTGTCTTTGGTGGAAGAGGAGGGCGAAAATGCACTTAATAGTAAAATTTTGACGGTTCATAAACTAATGAAGGTGATGTTGGGAGAACTCGATCCAATCGAAGAATCAATTTTGGATAAAGCCATGATGGATGCTTACAAAATGAAAGGAATAACTCCCGATCCGGCAACTCAAAAAAAAGAACCTCCATTGATTGAAGATGTCTATAAATCGTTAATCGGGATGGAAGAAGAAAAATCAAAAACATTGGCAGCTAGATTGGAAAAATATATTAAGGGTTCTTTTTCGGGAATATTTAACCAAAAAACAACAGTAAACCTAACCAATCCGTTTGTGGTGTTTGGAATTAAAAACCTGGAAGAAACACTAAGACCGGTGGCAATGCATATTATTTTGGATTATATCTGGACAGTAGTAAAAAGAAGCTTGAAAAAACGAATTTTAGTGGTTGATGAAGCCTGGTATTTGATGCAATACGAAGACTCAGCTTCATTTTTGAGAGGGATAGTTAAAAGAGGCCGAAAATATTATTTAGGAGTAACAACTATTACTCAGGATGTTGATGATTTTTTGGAAACTCCATATGGAAAAGAAATTGTAACTAATAGTGCAATTCAAATATTATTAAAACAACACTCTGCAGCAATTGATTTGATAGGAGAAGTTTTTTATTTAAGCGAAGGAGAAAAACAACTACTTTTAACTGCTGGTAAAGGACAAGGAATATTTTTTGCTGGCCAAAATCATGTAGCAATTGAGGTTATTTCCTCTGATGAAGAACATTCATTAATTACTTCCAACCCTGAGGATGTGTTAAGAAAGAAAAATTTAAAGCCAATAATAAACAATCCTCAACAAAATTTGAAAGAGACTCCTAAAAATATAATTGAAACACCACTACCGTCTAAGTTGAACCAAAATGAAACTCAAAAAAATGAAAAAATAGAGACACCTGTGCCTGAAGAAGAAAAAATAATAGAAATTAAACCGGAAATAAATAAAGAGGCGGAAACAGTCAATAGTGATTTGGAAAAGAAAATTAAAGAATTAGAATTAATAGAAGCTAATAAGGCAAAAGATGAGGTAAAAAGCTCAAATTTGTTACAAGGTGAAATACCAATAAAAAAACCAGATTTACCACCTTTTCAAAAATACGAACCATTAAAAACAGAAGTTGTAACCCCGACTAATAATCAAAAACCGATTTTTGTTAAAACTGACGAAGTTAGAGTACCCCAACCACCCCAGTTAATTAAAAAACCTCAACCAGTATTTGATACCAATTTACCAAATAATTCACAAGAGCAAATAAATAAAGCTTCTGAAGCTAAAAAGACTAATGATGAAAAAACTGACTATGATGACTTGTTTGGGAATGGAATAGTTTAATTAAAAAACTGGGTTAATTGCTATAATTTTGTTGATGGATAATGATTTGGAACAAAAAAATAAGTTGGTCGATAAAATAATCGATGATTTTTCGGTGGATTTGTCTGGTAGTAATTTTGGGGTTGAAAATGATATTAAAAACAGGATAAGAGAAATATTTCTCGACAATGATTTTGCCAGTAGTGATAAAAGAGCTCAAGATTTTATTAAAATATTATCCAAAGATGAGACAGAAATAAAAACAGAAACAATAATAAAGGCAAAAGAAGTTAGTTTGGGAATAAATAATTGGATTGGAAACAACATTGATGCCGTGAGAACATATAGAAGTGAAAATTTAACGGAAAAATTAATTGAAGAGACTAAAAAAAATAACCCAGGAATAAGTGAGGATAAATTAAGGTCGGTTCGGCGTTTATCTCAAAATATTAATGAGTTTTACAACGGTGACGGCGGAGTGGAAAATTTACAGGACGAAGTAATAAAAGAATTTGGAGTTGAATCAGCCGGAAAAACCGAAGGAGAATCGGTTGGAAAAATTAGAAATTCTTGGAACGATACCAAGGGAATTGTGGGAGTATTAAGACAGTCGCCCCAAAAATTAGACAGTTTAATAGCAGAAAATGAACAGATAGAGAAAGATTTGGATGGAGTAAAACTTCCCTATCAACAAAATGAGAAGCTGGCTTCTTATGATCGAGTGATGAATTCAATTAAAAATCCTGAAATGAGAAAGTTTATTGAATCGGCAAGAAGTAAGTTTCAGACAATTGATAGAATTTCTGGAGGTAAATTTGGTCAAATTACTAATAAATTTATTAACAACCCAACAGTAAAAGTAGTTAATGGGTTTGCGGCAAAAATTAGCAACCAGGCGACTTCTAGCTTTGTCCAAAATTCAATGAATAGTTTGCTGAAAAATGGAATTAGCGGAGGAATTAAATCAATAACCAATGGAATGATGAAGAAAGGGGTGGAATTAGCCGGAAAAACAGCAATGAATATGGCGGCAAAAGTAGGAATGAAGTCGGCAGCAGTAGCCTTAAAATCAGCCTTGGGAGCAGCTTTTGGAGCAGCAACAGGAGGACTCGGGACAGTAGTAATGGCGGTTTGGGAAGGGTTAAAATTAGCAGGAAAGTTTATAGGAAACCTGATTTCTTCTTTAGGATTGGAATTAACTAATAATAAATTTGCTGATACAACAATTGTTGTAGTTATTTTTATATTTGTTTTGTTATTTGGATTGAATCAATCAACTGCTAATAATGTTTCAAGTTTGGTTCCAGAAATAGAAACAGAATATTTAAATCATGGTGAAATTTCTTATACAGAAGACGGACGAATTAAAAGTTGTGGGGTAGGAATGGAAACGGACTTTTATAGAGGTAAAAATACGACAATGGTGTCTCCTGAAAATATATCAATCTCATCAAGATCAATTGAAGAATATAATAACGAATTAAAGGAATTTATTGGAGATAATTATAGTACTCAATGTGGAGTGGTTTATGCGGCTCAATATTTAGCTTACGAATTTAATTTTTGGGTACCTTATTCTTTTGGAGGAGTTCGTGATATAGGAATACATCCAAGTTGGGGAACACCTCATGACGATGGACACGGACATAAATATGAAGGAGTTGACTGTGCTTCTTTTAGAGGATGGGCATATGATAATGGACTTGGTTACCGGCCGGATAACAATGGAGAAATACCTTTTGGAGATTGTGAAAGAATTAAGGCAGTAATTGAACCAGGCGACAGCTTACAAATAAATGGAGATAGTTATCATACAGCAATTGTTTTGGCATATAATGAGACTGAAATAAAGTTTGCCCATTCTGGTTCATTAACCGGGGTTACAACGGGTACAGTAAATATTTGTACTGGAAGACAAATAGGAGAAGGAAGAGGAAATAATTTTACTCATTTACAAAAAAGAAATTATCCAGCTTCTAGAGGAGAACAAAAGCCGGATGACCAAATCGCTGAAGAAGAACAGAAACCGGAATTCAAAACTACTGAAACAGGACATAAAACCGACGACAAGGGAGAATTTTTAGATTTAACAAGTGGTTTGGGATTAAATTATAGTCTTTATTTACCAGCAAATTATGATAGTAATAAAAAATATCCTTTGTTGGTGTTTTTACATGGGATTGGTCAAACAGGAAATGACCTTAATATTCTTTACAACAATAGTAATACTGTTCCGGGAATTCTAAAGGGAGGTAACTATTATGATGCCATCATTGTATCCCCACAATCTCCGAATTCTTGGGGTAGCGCTAGAAATTATGGTAGAGTTATGCCACTGATTAACGAGATAATGGATAAATATAGTGTTGATACTGAAAGAATTTCACTGACGGCTCATAGTGATGGTGTTTGGGGTTTATGGGCAATAACTAGAAGTAATCCTGATTTCTTTTCGGTAGTGGTACCAATAGCTTCAAGTTCTGGTGGTGATTCACCCGATGGTTTAACTAGTACGAAAATATGGTCTTATTATATGACCGGAGATGGTACACCAACTACTAATAAATCAGCTTTAATACAGGCTATTAATAGTGCTGGTGGCGACGCAAAAGTGACTCGTATTGAAGGTGGACATGGATCGACTCGATTAGTATATATTGGTGCAGAACCGGTACTTGAGTTAATGTTGTCTCAGATTAATTCTAATAAATAGTTTTATTATCTTTAATTGTTTAAAAATAGGGTATTTTAAAAGAATGATTAGTTTTATTAAAAAATATTTTTGGATAATATTTTTGAGTTTTTGGGCAACTGTAATTATTCTTTATAAACTATTTTAGTTCAAAAGTGAAAAATATTTTAGTTTTGTAGACTAATTGGCGATTCTTTACTAAAACTTCGGAATAATAAACATTTTTTAATCTTGTAGTCTAACGGGCATTATTATGTGGGTAAAAGTTAGGTCGGATTGATCATGAAAAAAGACTGGAGTTAAACTTTCATTGAGTTCAATTAAAATTTCTGTTGATTTACAAACTGAAAGAAAATCAGTTAAAAATTTATAATTAAAAGCAATTTCTAGATTTTCACCTTCAGTTTTTGTCTCTAAAGTTACTTTGTTTTGACCAATTTGAGGAGCATTAGCACTTAATTCAAGATTATTGTTTTTAATATTAATTTTAACAACATTGGCTGACTCTTTAGCAAAAACAGAAGCAATTTTTACTGATTGAAGAAGTTCGTCTCGATTTAAATAAACTTTAGTACTATAAAATTCTGGAATTAGTTTTTCATAATTAGGAAACTCGCCTTCAATAAGTCGAGATGATAGTTCTATATCGTCTAAGACAAACGTTATCTGGTGATTGTCGTTGGTGACACCTATTTTAATTTTTTGATTGTTTTTGGCCAATTTAGTAACTTCAATAAGACTTCTTGCGGGAACTAAAATAGTAATAGGTTCTCCATCTTTTAAATTAATCTCTTGATTTAATTTTATGGTTTTAAAAGATAATCTAAAACCATCGGTAGCAACCAGAGTTAAGCTGTCTTTATTAAATTGACAAAGAATAGAAGTTAATACTGGTCGAGAATCATCAATAGCGGCCGAAAAAGCTATTTGAGAAATTGATTGAGAAAAAATATTTAAATCAATTTCAAATAAAGAATTTTTATCAATTTGAGGAAATTCAGGAAAATCAGAAGAAGGAGCGGTAGTAAATTTTGATTCTGTTTTATCAGAAGAGATAGTTAGTAAATTAGTTTCTTGATTAAGAGATAAATCTAATTTTCCAGAAGAGAGATAAGAAACAAATTCTGTAATTTCTTTTGAAGGAATGGTAATACTCCCCTCTTGATCAATTTTAGCTCCAATCCAATAATTAATACTTAACTCTAAATTGGTAGCTGATAATTTGAGACGGCCTTGATCAGTTGAAAGTAAAATATTATTTAATATTGGTAATTGATTTTTAGAAGAAACAAAACGGGAAACGTTATTTAAGGCAAGGTTTAGATTCTCCTGAAGAAGAGAGAACTTCATTGGAATATTATAATTTAATTTATAAAAAATAGTAGTGGTAGTTATTAGGGGTGGTTAATAAGTGGATTAATATAAAATTTGACGGAAAGATTTATGATTTAAGATTTAAGATAGTGGTGAATTAGTATTTTTTGATTGAAAAATAGTAATAAATTTAAAATATTGACTTATAAGTTAAAGTTAAATTTGGGTAAGGTTCGGGGGATAAAAAAGCAAAAATAATGTGGATAAGTTAGTGGAAAAGTCTTTAAAAATGT
>JAQVQI010000028.1 GCA_028701645.1 Candidatus Shapirobacteria bacterium | reverse complement strand
TCTGTTCGCCCATTAAAGCGCTGCGTTAGTTGGGTTCAGAGCGTCGCGAGACAGCTCGGTCTCTATCCGTAGTAATCGTTCGATTCTTGAAGGGATTCATCCACAGTACGAGAGGACCTGGATGAGGGAACCGCTGGTGTGCCAGTTGTGCTGTCAAGTGCAATGCTGGGTAGCTACGTTCTTATAAGATAACTGTTGAAAGCATCTCAAACAGGAAACTGACCCTAAGATAAGGAATCGTTGTCCCGAGCAATCGGGATGAAAAATCGCCGGGAGACTACCGGTTAATACTTTACAAGTGGAAGACCTGTGAGGGTTTAAGCTAAGTAAAGAAATGATTGAAGAAATTTCTCAATATATATATTGGCTGACGTAGTTTTGTCGTATCGCGGAGCAATCCGCCTACGCTAAAGCTACGGCGGACAAGGCAACTCAATTTAGAGGCCAAGATAATTAGCTTTTAGTAAATAGCTATTAGCTAATAGCATGAAATAAAAAATAAATTACAATTAGAAAAAATGCCCCGGATAAATCGGGGTCGTGTAAATAAGCAAAATTTGGCCCTATGGTTCAAATTTTGACCTATTTAAACGAATTTGGTTTTTAAATTCTGGTCACTGGAGCGAGGTGGAACCACCTTTTCCCATTTCGAACAGAGAAGTGAAACGCCTCAGCGCTGACAATAGTCTTTCCGCAAGGAATCTTGAAAATAGGTCGTGGCCAGAATTCAGAAACCAAATTAGAAAAATTGATTTAAGTTTTCGTCATAAGTTTTTCCACTGGAAAATGAGTCTGCGATGCAGGCTCAAACACGTTTCAAAACTATGACTTCAAACTTAATTAATAAAATATCGATTCAATAAATTAATATTATTTGTTTATTTGGAAACGTAATATTTATAAAAGTAAATAAACGTTTTTTATTATATGTTTATAAGTATTTATTTAACAATAAATACTAAATAATAATCCCGAATAAATCGGGATTTTTTTGTTATCCTACGCTAAAGCTACGGAATGACAACTTTTAAAATTATGGCTAAAAAAGAAAAAAAAGTATCGACTAAAGGCCGATTAAAATCTGATTCTCAGATTTTAACAATGGAGGATTTGTTAAAAACAGAAGGATTGGAGAAGTTAGGTTTTAAAAAGGGACAGGAAGTCAAAGGAAAGATAACTACTATTAAAAATAAAGCTATTTATATTGACATTGGTGGAAAAACTGATGCCATTGTAATGGGAAAAGAATTTGAATTTGTAAAAGATTACATTAATGATTTAAAAATTGGTGATGAAATTGAAGTTCAAGTTAAATCACCGGAAAATGATAAAGGTCAAATATTAGTGTCGATTAGAGGTGCGGCTTCGGGTTATGGTTGGAATTATTTTAAAGAAAAAGAAAAATCTGGTGGAGAAGTAATGGTATTTGCTAAAGAATTAAATCGTGGTGGGGCGGTGGTTATTGCTCCATTTGGTTTCTTTGGATTTATTCCAGGGAGTCAAATTGGAACCAAATTTGATGGTGACCCTGACAAGATGATTGGTAAAAAAATAAAAACCAAAGTTTTGGAGGTCGACCAGACTAAAAATAGATTAGTCTTTAGTGAAAGATTAGTTTCAGAACCAGAAAAAGTGGGTGAAGAAGTTGGCGCCATAGAAAACTTGAAACTTGGCGAAGTATTTGAGGCTGAAATAGTTCGAGTCGAACCTTTTGGTGTTTTTGTAAGAGTAAACTTTGATAACAAAGGAACTCCTTTAAATTTAGAAGGATTAGTCCATATTTCAGAAATATCTTGGGAAAAAGTGAGCGAATTGTCGTCTCTATATAAAAATAAAGATAAAATTAAAATTAAGTTGATTAGTAAAGATGAAGGTAGACTTCAATTTTCAATCAAACGATTATCTGATGATCCATGGGAAAAAATTGAAAACAAATATCCCAAAGATAAAGAAACAGAAGGGCAGGTTGTTAGATTGGCCAGCTTTGGAGCTCTAGTAAAACTGGAAACCGGAGTTGAAGGTTTAATTCATATTTCTAAACTTACTGGTGGAGTATCTCTAAAAGAAGGTGAAAAACTCCAAGTCTATATTGAAAGTATAGATGTGTCTAAGAGAAAAATATCTTTAGGGATAGTGGAAACTAATAAGAAGAACGTTATATATAAGTAGAAAGTAGAAAGTAGAAACCCCCGAGAAATCGGGGGTTTTTGGTGGTGACTTCACTAAAGGCGCTTGAACGAATGATAAATTAATTTCTAGTACTTGTTATTGGCTAATTTCTAATTTTAAATTAACAATTTTGACTTTATAGTCTCAGGGTATAATAGGTAATGAAAAAACCTAAAGATATTATTTTTGTATGTTCTAGTTGTGGAAATGAATTTGGTAAGTGGTCGGGACAGTGTGGAGCATGTGGGGAGTGGAATACACTAAAAGAAGTTAAAAGTATAAAGTTAAAAGTAGAAAGTAGAAATGGTGTTCGTCGTGATTTTAGTGGAGCGAGAGAGGTGAAAAAAGTGATGGAAATTGAGTTAAAAAACGAGTCGTCTACTAATATGATTATTACGGAAATTAAGGAGTTTGATAGAGTATTGGGTAAAGGAATTGTTCAAGGATCTGTAACCCTTTTTGCCGGTGAACCAGGGATAGGGAAAAGTACACTATTGACACAACTTGTGGGTAAAGTTGGTGGTTTGTATGTGGCGGGTGAAGAATCAGCTGAACAAATTGCTTTTAGAGTGAAGAGGTTGGGAGTAAAGGCCCAAGGTTTCGATATTTTTGAAAGTAATTCTGTTGAGGAAATAGAGGATTATTTAAATAGAGTAAATAATTTGTACAAAATAGTAGTAATTGATAGTATCCAGGTAATCGGATGTGACAATGCGGCTGGGGCGGTGGGGTCGGTGAGTCAAATTAAGGAATCGACATTTCGTTTGGTCCAATTGGCCAAGAGATTAAAAGTGGCCATGTTTATTGTAGGACATGTAACTAAAGACGGGGATATTGCTGGACCAAAATTATTAGAACATATGGTGGATACGGTTTTGTATTTTGAAGGGGAGAAAAACGGGGAATTAAGAATTTTGCGAGCCAACAAAAATCGATTCGGTCCGACTGATGAAGTAGGAATTTTTAAGATGACAGATAAGGGATTATTGGATGTAAAGTCGGAAGATTTAAATTTAGTGAGTGATGATGTGTTAAAAGTCGGGAGTGCGGTAACGGTATTGATTGAGGGAACCAGACCAGTGATGATAGAAATTCAAGCTTTGGTGGTAGAAAGTTTTGCTCCAATGCCTAAGCGAGTGTTTTCTGGAATTGACTATAATCGGGGGCAGTTGTTGGTGGCGATAGGACAAAAAAGTTTAGGGATGCCACTTTATAAATACGATGTGTTTGTATCGGTAACTGGAGGAATAAAAATTGATGATACTGGAGCAGACTTGGCAATATTGGTGGCAATGTGGAGTTCATATAAAAATAAACCAATAACTAACGATCAATTACCAATAACCAATAACCAAGAAACAAACAATAACCAATTACTAATGACCAATAACCAAAAAACTATTAAACAAAATATTTTACCGGTGTGGGTGGGGGAAGTGAGTTTGTTGGGAGAAGTGAGAAAAGTAAAATTTTGGGAGAAGAGAAAAAAAGAAGCAGAGACAATGGGAAAAAAGATAGTGGAAATTAAAAACGTGAGAGAACTTAAATGAGATTTATGATTCATGATTTAAGAATAAGACAAAAACACAAAACCCGCTCCGTTTTACGGACCTCCTCGCCTCGATTTAGAGTCGAAGCTCCCCTTTGAAAAAGAGAACAGTCTAGAAACATTAGAAGAAAAAATGGAAGAGGTAACAAAAATATTAAGAGAGAGGGGCTTGGACTATAGCAACGATGGAATTGTGTACTGGAGGGGCAGTGGCGAATTGTATCACAAATATTCCCGGAGCTTCGGATGTTTTTGAGTGTGGATTGGTAACTTATTGTAATAAAGCAAAGATTAAAGCAGGAGTGGATGAAGAAATTATTAAAAAGTTTGGGGTGTATTCGATAGAAACAGCAGAAGAAATGGCGAGAAAAGTTGACCCGCCGACAGCTTCGCAGTCTTGGCGGGCAAGCGTGGGGGGGTGACGGGAAATTTACCCGGAGATGTATTTGTGGCAGTGAGAGTAGGGGGAAAAGTAGAAAGTATAAAGTTTAAAGTAGAAAGTAAGAACCAAAATAAAATTGAAGCAAGAAAAGAAATGAAGAAGCAAGTGGTGGAGAAGGTGGTGGAGATGATAAATGAGAATATTTGATGTGGTTTGGAAGTAATTGGATATAAGGTAAATTTCTAAAAATGGTTTTTTTGTTGAAATAACCTATAATGTGTGATAGGATTAGGTTGTACTTTAAAAGAAAGGAGTATAAGAAATGAAAGGTAAAGAAGCGGCTTTGGACAAAAAAGACGATAAGGAGGTTTTGAAAATAGCGACCAAAAAAGTTTTGATGCTTAAAGGACAGTCTGATGTTCGTGATCGAAGAATTGCACTGGAGGGGTTATTTGGAGGATCTGTTGAAATGGTTCAGATAGGACAGGTCGACTCTGTCGATAGGTTGAAGCAATTGATTGCTGACAACCCAGAGGTTGTTATGATTGAGGCAGAAATTTTGCCTAACCTAATCTTGGCTGAAATACTGTTAACGACGGATATATATGAGAATATTCAAATCCGGCAAAGCCAGATGATTCAGTCCAGAGGGGATGACAAAGAAACCATAAATAGCGACTTCTGGAAATATCTAAGACCGCTAACGGGCGTGGTATTCGAGTGAATAAGAAGGTAATGGGGTAGTTGTCAAAAATATGGAGGAGAGAAGTGCTCTCTTTTTTAACCATTAATTTGACTAACCCCATTACCTATTCTTTTTATAATGAAAATATTTAATTATCCGGGTTACCGGATTTTTTTTGGTTTTGTAAAAATTTAATTCGACAATTATTTTTTTTGTTCAAATTTCTTGTAACCGATTTTTTAAGGGTCGGCCGAGTGTGCGTCGCACGTTGGATACCCTTAAAAAATGATTACTTCAAAATTTATTATAAAAAATAAAAAGGTTAATTATTTTTATCCCGCGGTAGTGGAATTACGGATAACTTAAATTATTCTTTAGTTATCCACAATGACTGAAATTTGTTTAAAAAGAGGTAATATGAACCTAAAATTTATAAATAAATTGTTATGGGGTAGTGGTATTTTGGCAAGATAATTTATATAGGATATAGACATGACCAAAAAAAGAGTTATACTTTTTTTAATGATTCAACTAATTAAAAAAATGTTTAACCCAGGTCAGGCTCCTTCGACAAGCTCAGGACATAGTCAGGATAATAAAAAGAAAAAGAAGGATGATGAGAAATTTAGCTTTGCAAAGAATTTTGATGGAGCTAAACAGTTGAAAGAAATGGGAAAGTTGGGATCAAAGTTGATCTTGATGTAACTTTTAGTTAAAAGTAAAAAGTTGAAAGTATAAAGAAAGACAACGGCACATTTACATCTTAGATGTTAGAGAAACAACAATATTGTCGATAAAGAATAAAAAAATCCCGCAGTAGCGGGATAGTGTGAACACAAAAAAAAGAAACAACTTTACCGATATTCTCAAAGCAGGTGGAACACGTATATTGTTGTTTCTTCAATATCTAAAATAAGACTAAAGACAAAAAAAGTCAAATTGGTTAGCGCCGATTTATAGGTATTTTTTTTGAATATTAGCTTTGTAGACAGTGTTGAGGGTAACAGAGGGGGCAGGTCTGTTGCCTTCAACACTGTTTTTTGTTTGAGGATTAGAGTCAGATTGTTTTTTCTAAAAGAAAATGAATCCGTATTATTGATTTGTGGATGTTTTTAGAAAGTAAACTATAAAGAATAGCAATTAAAAATATATAGATTTGACAAAAAATAAGATAACCAGTACAATTATCTTGATTTCCAAGACGTTTAGCCGTTTTTTAAGCTGTTTGCCAACTTTTATTTAAATTACCTAAATTATAGTTATAATTTTCCATTTTTGAAAAATGCCAAAAAAAATTCCTAGTGCTGAACCAGTTGTGGTTCAAAAAGAGCTTGTTATTAGTAAAGTAAAAACTCCAAAAGTTGAAATTGAAAAAGATAAGATATTAGAAATTGAAGCTGAAGAAGTTCTTCGACAGGCTCAGGATGAACAGGCCAAAGAAATTCAAAACCCACCCGTCTCCGCTGTTGCGGAGCCACCCTCCCTTGAAAATGGAGGGCTAAAAAAAGAAGAAAAATCTGTTGGTAATAATACAGTGAGTTTTGTAAAACCATCCTTCGCTTCTTCGGAGCTACGGAATGGTATACCCTCTGATCCAAAAGAGCCACAAAAGGTTATGCCAGTACAGCAAACACAAATGCAAAGACCAGTACAACCACAACAACCAATTAGGCCTCAAGTGCCTCATTATTCACCTCCAGTGAGTAATACTGTAGTGGAAGCGATTTCGGGAATATTAGAAATAATGTCAGACGGCAGTGGTTTTGTCAGACCAAATTTTTTACCCAATGGTAAGGATGCCTATATTCCTTCAATGCAAATTAGACGTTATGGACTTAGAGCTGGAGATTTGATTGTCGGAGCGGCCAAAAAACCAAAAGAAAATGAAAAATATTGGGCGATAACTAGAATTGATAAGGTAAACGAGGGAGACTTGGGTTCAGCAATGAGAAGGCCAGAATTTAAAGATTTAGTCCCAATTTATCCAGAAAAACTGATGAAATTGGAAACTGAAGCAGATATTTTGTCGACTCGAATTTTGGATTTATTTTGTCCAGTTGGTTTTGGTCAAAGAGGAATGGTGGTGTCTCCTCCAAAAGCCGGTAAAACTACCCTTTTAAAAGAAATTGCGGCGGGTGTATCGATAAACTATCCAGAAACTCATTTGATGGCAATATTGGTAGGAGAAAGACCTGAAGAAGTAACTGATATGCAAAGATTTATTAAAGGTGAAGTAATTGCGTCGAGTTTTGATCAAAAACCAGAAGACCAAACTAGAGCAGCGGAAATTGGAATGGAAAGAGCCAAACGATTGGTTGAATTGGGTAAAGACGTAGTGGTGGTATTTGACTCAATTACCAGGTTAGCCCGAGCTTACAACTTAGCGATTCCAACTAGCGGAAGAACATTGTCGGGTGGTTTTGATCCAGCGGCATTGTATCCATCAAAGAAATTTTTTGGAGCAGCAAGAAAAATTGAAAATGGAGGATCACTAACAATTATTGGAACAGCATTGGTCGAAACTGGCTCAAAAATGGATGAACTAATTTTTGAAGAATTTAAAGGAACAGGCAACATGGAATTGAGATTGGAAAGAAATTTGGCTGAAAGGCGAATTTATCCAGCCTTTGATATTTTAAAATCGGGGACTAGAAAAGAGGAACTGATTTTGGATAGTACTACTTTAACTAAAGTAATATCAATTCGACGAATGTTTGATGCTTTGGGAGAAAATAGTAATGCGACCGAGATGATTATTTCTCAAATGAGTAAAACAAAGAATAATGCGGATTTCTTGGCAAAGATAGGGAAGAAATAGCTTGTCAGCTGGTCAGCCATTCAGCCTGTCAGATTATTTAAAATTGAGTGATATTTATTTAGTATAATAGAAACACAATGTTTGAACTAAAAGAGCTAATTGCGGCAGAAATGAAGCTGATTTCAGAATTTTTGAAATTGGAAGTTGCCTTGGTGTCGAGAATTTTTAAGTGGACTTTGGGATGGATAGGTTGGATTAAAATGTTTTTTTCAAAAATGATGTATCGACAACGCG
>JAQVQI010000027.1 GCA_028701645.1 Candidatus Shapirobacteria bacterium | reverse complement strand
ATTTGACCGGGATTTAGGTTAAAAGAAATATTGGTTAAAATTTCTTTTTGATTAACTGAAACAGAAATATTTTGTAATTTAATCATACTAAGACTATTTTAGTATGAGTATAAATAAAACGCAACAATGAAATATAGTTTAATTAAATAAGGGAACTTATTTGGTTGAATATTTGATTATAGTTGAGGTTGTTAAGATTGGTACTGTCAAAAATAATTGTTTTACTTTTTAGATCTAGTGATGGGTATTTACCCAAAAGTAAACTTTTTTTGAGTTCGTCATAATTATCAGTGTCGCAATGGCCAGGATGGCGGTTTCCCGATTCAGATCGCTGTTTAAATCTTTTAAATAATATTTGGCCATCACATTGGCACATAATTTGAACAGAGTGATAATTATATTTATTAAGACGAGGTGATAAATATTGACTTTCGAACTCAGTTTTAAAATTACCCTCAATAATGATTGATTGTCCGGTGGCCATAAGCGAGTCAAGGATATAGTGCATAATAGAAAAACTTGCAGAGCCTATTTTTTTTGACCATTCCCTATCTTTCCAGCCGACAGTATCAAACAAAATTTCTTTGAGACTATCTTTGGTTATTAGTGGCAAGTTAAACTTTTGGGCGATGGCAGTAACAAGGGTGGTTTTGCCACTACAAGGAGGTCCAGAGACAATTATTAATAACGACTGG
Source organism: Candidatus Shapirobacteria bacterium (assembly GCA_028701645.1). GTDB lineage: Bacteria > Patescibacteriota > Microgenomatia > UBA12405 > UBA12405 > WARW01. The sequence continues at coordinate 7,405 of JAQVQI010000027.1, read as the reverse complement.
GTCATTTAAATTAGTATAACGAATTGGGGGGTGATTTTAAGGTAGATAAAATGTTAGTATATTAGTCATATGAATAAAAATGACGACGTCTGTCCAAAATGTGGATCTCCACTTAGTCCAATTAGTGAAACTTCAACTGGAAGAAAACTACAAAGATGTAACCAGGGGTCTTGGAACCCACAAACCCACAAGAATGAGGGTTGTGATTATGTAAAATGGTTGGAAGTAGAGCCGGTAGAGTTGGAAGAAAAATGCCCTAAATGTGGTGCTAGTTTAGTACTTCAAGTAACCAGGTTTGGTAAAAAAATGAAGAAATGTAGCGCTGGAAGTTGGGATAAAGAAACGAAAAAAGTGGTTGGTTGCGACTATGTTGAATGGATAAATGGGATAACAGAACCTCTTGATGAAAAATGCCCCAAATGTGGTGAAAATTTGGTTTTATATACGACCGCAAATGGTAAAAAGATGAAAAAATGTTCAACCTCGGGGTGGGATAAAGAATCTAAAAAGGCAACTGGGTGTGATTATGTACTATGGCTTAAAGCTGGACAAACAGCCAGCGATAACGGTGAAGAATTTTTACCACCAGAAGAATAAATTTTTCTCTAGAAATTAGTAATATTATAGAATATTGGATTAAGTCCATAATCTGTAATATTTATCTGTTATTATGGAGATAGCCAACCATTTTTTTGAGATTTTTGAACCTAAAATTTGACCTAGAGTGTTATATTGTATTTTTTGCAAAAGTAATATAATTTATGATATGTTGTTATTTTTTAATGATACTTTTTGATGACAAAAGAGTCTCTCAAAAGAGAAATTACCATCACTTCTTTTGGAGGCGCGGGCGGTGCAGTAACTGGGTCATGTCATTTGCTTGAAAGTGGAAAAAACAAGGTGATTGTTGATATGGGGCAATTTTTAGGGAGAGATGATTTGGCTCAGATGAAGAGAAAGAATGCTAGGGGTGATGAAATTTTGAACAAAATTTCTGAAGGTAATCCACCAATTTTAATAACTCACAGCCATATTGATCATTTTGGTTTTTTGCCAGCGTATTTTCGTCGGGGACATAAACCAGTGGTGTATGCGACAAAAGAAGCAGTTCAGTTGATGGAGTCGAGTCTATATCGTTCGGCGAGGGCACAAAGAAAATTTGTTTTTAAAAATAGTGTTGCTTTTGACTCGGATGATGTGACAAAAACATTAAATAATGTTCAAATAGTAGAACCATTTGAAGAAATACCAATTACAAAAGATAAAAAAATTAGAGCAACTTTTTGTTTAAACGGACATACCCCTGATAGCACCTCTATCTTACTTAAAGATAGATCGACTGGAAAAAATATCTTATTTACTGGTGATATGGGAAGACCAACCCAGTTGGTTACTGGTGGTTATAATCGATTTTCAGACAGATTTCCCCAAGACCCAATAAATATATTAGTAACTGAATCAACTTGTTTTCCGGATACTTCAGTCCCGTTTGATGAAAGAGTCGCCATGTTTCAGAGAGAAATTAACGAGGCATTTGATCGCGGAAGCCCAGTGTTGATGCCCTGTATCCAACATAGATATATGGAGAATTTAGAAATTATAAATAGAAGCCAAAAAGAAGGTAAAATTCCAAAGAAAATAACTTTTTATAGAGATGGACCGGCTTTAGCTGATATTAGTGAAGTTTATAAAAATTATAGCCCTGATTGTTTTACCGCCAGCTACGGTAACAATCCGGACTGTTATAAACCTGAAGACGTCAAAAATAGGTTTAGATTGGACAATTTACAAATAATATCTGACCATGAAAAGTCACTATTTTTTTCTCGAGAGTTAGGAAAACAAAAGGGAAAAACAATTATTTTTACCAGTGGAGGGATGGGAGATGATGGCAGAGCGTTAAATTATTTAGGAAATAATAACTACATAAAAAATTCAAGAAATACGGTCATTTTTAGTTGTTATCAAGTCCCGGGGACACTCGGAGCTGATCTGTTACAAAAACAAAGAGACCCTTGTTATCGAAGTGCCAGAATTGTAAAGTTGGAAGGAGGATCGAGTCACGCAACTGGAGCTGATGAAATATTTGGATTTCATCAAAGATTTAATTTGATGGAATTAGAAAGAATTGTAATTGTTCATGGTGAGGAGGAATCGCGAAAATTAATGGAGACAAAACTCCGGGAAACTGTTTATGGTGAATACGCGAGTATTAAATTACCAGATATTGGCGAAAGAGTAGAACTAAATTAAAAAAATGACATCAGAAACAGCAACTCGAGCCCCTCAAACAGAAACATTACAAAAAAACATCGAAATACAGCTAGAGCTTCTCAACTCAGTTGAATCAGAAAAACAACTACGAAGTATTTATTTAATAAATACTCGATTATGGTTGGACGATTTGAGTAAAAAATATCAAACCAGAATTACAATTGGCGGTGTTCCACAAGAGGAATGGAAAAAGCTGTTTGAAAGACATGATAATTTTTGGTTTATGGGGATTTATAAACCGAGCCAAATAGGCCAAGAGTGTGCTAAGCAATATGTGGAGCAATATCGCGGATATTTACCTGATATTGATAAAGATAAGGATGTTGTCGCCTCCCCATTTGCCGTGGCAGGTTATTGTCTAAACCCGTTAATAGCCAAAGACTGGCAAGAATGGGATCAAATGGTTGAAATGCTAAATCAAAAAAATAAAAAAATTTTTATAGATTTTGTCCCAAACCACACAGCGATTGATCACCCCTGGGTGGAAAGTCATCCGGAATATTACATTCAAGGAAATGAACAGTTATATTTTTCAACAAATAATTTTTTACAAATAAAAAACAAACAAGGAGAAATTAAATATTTTGCTTACGGAAAGGACCCAAATTTTGGCCCCTGGATCGATACGTTACAGCTTAATTATAGCAATCTAGAACTTCAAAAAACAATGAGACAAGAAATAGAACAATTGTCTCAACACGCTGATGGTTTTCGATGTGATATGGCGATGCTAATAAATCCAGAGACATTTTTGAGAAGTTGGGGCTGGTGTTTAAATGAAGAAGAAAAAAAAAGAGTAGAAGAAAATCCATTTTGGCAAAAAACAATTCCTGAAATTAAAAAAAAAGCTATTTTAGACAATAAAAGGAATATTGAATTTATCGCCGAAGCTTATTGGGAAGAGGTTGAGTTGGGGAAATATTTTGACTATATTTATAATCACGATTTATATAAAAAATTAAAAACAAGCATCAAAACCGGGTCAATTGATGATTTAAAGGGATATATCAATTATTTGATTAATAATCCTAATGGATTGGGTAATTTTTGGGCTGTTTATACAGAAAACCATGACGAAGATCGAGCAGTTAGAACAATGGGAAAATTATCAAAAGCAGCAACGACAATAACAGCCTTAATAGGCAATTCTATGTTTTTATTAAATCAAGGCCAAGAAGAAGGTTTCAGCTTTAGACCACCAATGCAAGTAGCTAGATTTAAAGATGAAAATGTTGATCAAAATATGGCTAAATTTTATGATGATTTACTAAAAATAAGAAGATCCACTTTGTTTCAAGAGGGAAAAATAAAAATAATTGACTCAACTAACGGCGATAATAATTCAATTATTTTTGAAATTAGCGATTCAAAGACAAAATCTAGGGCGATAGTAGCAATCAATATGACCCAATTAACGACTTTTGCTCAAATAAATAAAGGAGAAAACTACTTGAGTGTTTATAATCTAACAAATGGGAGTAAATCTAATGACGACGAAGCAACTGATCAAAAATTAACTTTAAAATTGAATCCTGGTGAAGTGAAAATTGCCTGTTTAAACCAAATATGTGAGGTATATTGCTCTAAAAGCGATTACGCTTTGACAGAAATTGTCTCCAGAGTGAGTTAGTTTGGCTTATTTAACTACTTGAGGAAGACTTTCACAGGCCTGACCATCTTTGTTACCATCTAGACGATAAATATCCTTGTCTACCCCACCCATTTTTTGGAAGAATTTTTGAGCTTCGGGTTGACTAGTAAAATCATCACAGTTGTAATCACTGGCCTTTTTTCCCTTGGTGGCATCGGTAACAACATTACCTTCTTTATCGTAAAGAAGGTTGCCAGAATTATCACGGGCGACTTTGGATTCTTCTAAAGTAGAACCACTAAATAATTTTCCTAGATCAAAATCAGTGTTTGAAGCTTCTAGACCAAAAGCACCAAGTAATAATGCGCCGACTCCAATTAAAAGTGGTTTTAAAAACTTTTTTGTTTTGTCAGAAGCATCGGCTAGGGGTTTGAATTTTGGGATTGCCATAGTTATTTACCAAATGGAGTATAAAAAATAAGCGACCAAAAGAATCAAAAGACCAATAATGACCAAACGTAAGACTTTATTGCCTCTTAATTTGTTCATAAATTTACACCTAATCCAAGTAAACCATTAATAATTAGATAAGCGGCCAAGAGATAATTGATTAATTTTGGAAAGACTAATATCAAAATTCCAAAAATTAGAGAAGTGATTGGAGTCAGGTTCATAATTATTTTTAACTAATAACTATATTAAGTATGTGGTTTGTCGGTTTAAATGTCAAATTTTTTGATATTTAAAATTTCTGATGATGGGCGAAGAAGTGGTTCTAACTTAGAGGTAAAAACTGAATTGTCGAGCCAGACTTTTTCTTGTTCAGGGCGAAGAATTAAGGGCATGCGGTCGTGAAGAGATTTAATGTCAGAATTTGGCTGGGTGGTAATTATGGCAAAAGAATAGACTTCACGACCGCTGACTGGCTCCTCCCACAAATCATAAATTCCAGCAAAAGCGAAAAGAGGCCTGTCTTGGACTTCGATAAAATAGGGAGTTTTTTGGCCATTTTCAGTCTTCCATTCATAAAAACCGTTGCTCGGGACTAAACATCGCTTAGTTTGGAAAGCTTTTCTAAAACCAATTTTGGTGGCTAAAGATTCAGATCTGACATTAAACATTTTGTTACCAACTCCCCTGTCTTTGGCCCAAAAAGGAATTAACCCCCATTTCATTGTCCAGACTAATGTTAGGCCTTCTTGTTTGATAATCACTGGTTCAATTTGACCTGGGGAAACTTGAATATTTTTGGGGAAAGACGGAAGTTGGTTGACCACTCCAAAGTGGTGGTAAAAATCTTGAGTTAAATTTAAATTGTATCGGCCACACATAAATTTAGTAGAAAGTAGAAAGTTAAGAATTAATAATAAATTGTTCTAGTTCCTTTATATTACCAAAAGCAACCCGGTCGACGACATTGTCTTGAGTTCCAATCATCATGGCCGGAGTAATAACAAAGTTACCCCATTTTTCGTTGATTTTATCTAAGGCTTGAGTGAGATTATTTTTTTTGATTAATTGGTTAAACAAATCTAGTTGAGAAAAATTGGATTTAGTTAAATTAAAAAGAGAGACGGAAAGATTGGCGACAGGGAAACAATAAGGTGAAGAGGTCATAATTCGGTAAGCAAATTTATAAACATCATTGGAGCTATAAAGTTGGTTTTTGGCAAGACAACTATGATGCCAGAAGGTGTGGTTTTTGTACAAAATAGCGAGATGGACTCCCCTGGCGGAATAACCAGCCGATCTCATCCGAAAACTAGATTTTTCAACTAATTTATGGAGAATTGGGGAAATATCTTGAGGCTGGGAAACATTAATTGGGAGAGAATACATGTTGCCAAAACTTTTGCGGCCAAACTCGACATCATCAATTTCCCAACCTCGAAGTCGGAGATACCAATAATAACCAAGAATTGATTGAAAGGCTGATTTGAGCTGATCGACAGAAGCGTGGTAAAAATCATTGAGACTGTAAATGCCAACATTGTTGAGTCTAATAGCACTGGCACTCTTAATCCCGTTTAAATCGACAAGGGATAAGTTTGAATATATTTGGTGGTAATTTTGATGATTTATTTCTTCTAGACCATCTGGTTTTTTGAGATTAGCGGCTAATTTGGCCAAAAAACGATTGGGCCCAATACCAATGGAAACGGTTAGCCAATCGCCAATTTGAGACTTAATTTTTTGTTTTATTTCTTGACCAACTTGGTGCATCCCTAACTTAAAAGAAGGAAAACCTTCGAAATTTAAAATAAATTCATCAATCGATTTTGGGGAAAAATTGCTGGTATATTGAGAAATTAGGTCACGAAGTTGGACATGGATATTGCGATACTTCCAGGGATCTGGTTCGAGAATTTGGAGAGAGGGGCAAAGAAGTTTGCCTTCTTTGACTTGCATCCCGGTTTTGATACCCATTTTTTTGGCTTCAATAGAAGGAGCTAAAATACACCCTTTGGGAGAATCGTAGGCGACGACGGCAATCGGTCGGCCTCGAAGCAAAGGGTTGGCTTGTTGCTCGATGGTGGCGAAACAAGAGTTTAGGTCAATATGCATCAAAGTTGAGGGTTTAAGATTGAAAGGCAGGTCTACTTGAGAATGAGAAAATTTAGTCGGGCAAACCATCGGATACCTCCTCAAGCCGCCAAGATAAATTTTCGGTATTTAAGTTGAGGCGGAAAAAAGTTTCACCAGCAACAACGGAAAAGATGTGGTGAAGGGTCCGACCAACCCGAAAATTATGATGGAGGCCAATTTTGGTAACAGAATAAACTCGACCGTCCCAGCGAATTTTAAGAGGAGAAACTTTGGCGCCATTTGGATCGTAAATTGAAATGACGGAAACTGGAACATCAACTTTGAGGTGCATGAAAAAATTATACCCGAAGAAAACACGAAGCACAAGAAGACAGATTTTTAGTTGGCCGAAGAGAAGTATTTAAAGGCCCAATACAAACAACCAAAGAAAACCATGATACTTAGATATTTGAATATTTTTATAAATATATCCATAACTTAATAATAACTGATTTTTGGGGAAAAATGTTATAAAATCATTTGCTGAAATCAAAAAAGATTAATTTAAAAAAATATATTAATTATGAAGGAAACAGAAAGATATAAACAAAATTTTTATAAATGGTTTATCTCTGGCGTATTACCTCAAACATTATGGCGAACTAGTTTGGACAAAGAATCAAAAGATAGAATAAGCGGGATAAAAGATTTAATCCATAGTCAGAGGCAAGATTTGAGTGTGGTTATCTATTTTAATCACGTATCAATAATTGATCCTTTGTTTGCGGGAATTATTGCTTTTAGGATTGACAAAAAAGGGGTAAAAAAATTGTTGGCACCAATGTCTTTTTCGAATACAGAAGAAAAAGAAGAGAATAAAAGTAATTTGTTGATGAAAAAGATTGTAGAGAAATGTGGAACGGAAACTCATAGGGTTATCCAAAGTTACCAAATAGAAAACCCTGAGTATGGCTATTCAAAAATAGAGGCTTTTAGGCAAAATAAACCATTTTT
>JAQVQI010000002.1 GCA_028701645.1 Candidatus Shapirobacteria bacterium | reverse complement strand
GGTTTTGCTCATAATTTAAAATTTTTAATTAATAATAAAAAATTTTTTAATTTTCGAATTTTCAAAATCTAATTTTCAATGAATGAATTAATTATTTAATTTTTAAATTAAAACATTAATAAATTGATTGGTATTTGAAAATTGTAAATTGGTAATTAGTTAACTATCTCCACACCCATAGACCTGGCGGTGCCGATAACTGTTCGTTTGGCAGCTTCTATATCTTTGGTGTTAAGATCGGGCATTTTGTTTTTGGCGATTTCTTCAACTTGAGACATAGTTATTTTGCCTACTTTTTCTTTACCAGTGGTACCAGTCCCTTTTTCAATACCAGCTGCCTTTTTAATCATGTCGGGAACTGGAGGTTTTTTGAGAATAAATTCAAAAGATCGATCTTCATAAATAGTAACAATGGCTGGGATAACTGAACCTCGTTGATCTTTGGTTTTTTCATTGAATTCATTACAAAAATCCATTATTTTGATACCATGAGGACCGAGAGCAGTACCGACTGGAGGAGCTGGGTTAGCACTTCCTGCTTGAATTGCGATTTTAACGATTGCTTTAATTTTTTTAGCCATGATTAGTAAATTAGTTAATTAGTAAGTAGTGAGTAGTAAAAATTACAACTCTTTGGTAACTTGTAAAAAGTCGAGTTCGACCGGGGTTTCTCTTTCAAAAAATGAAACTAAAACACGAATTTTACCTTTTTCTTGGTCAATAGTATCAATAGTACCGATAAAATCGGTAAATGGTCCACTAGTAACCTTAACAATATCGCCGGTAGCAAAAGGTGTTTCGTACTTTGGTTTATCTTCTTCGGTGGTATGTAAAATTCGATCAACTTCGGTTTGAGAAATTGCTTGAGGTTTGTTTTCAATCCCAATAAAACCAGTGACTCCTTGAGTGGTACGAACTGTTACCCAAGAATCATCACTTAAGGACATTTGGACTAAAACATAACCAGGAAAAGTTTTTTCTTGAGATTTAACTTTTTGTCCTCTTCTAATAACCATTTTACTTTGAATAGGAACAATGGCTTGAAAAATTTGATCTTCCAACCCCATGGTTTTGATACGGGTTTTTAGAGCTTCGATAACTTTATATTCATGGCCTGAATAGGTATTGATGACATACCAAGCGGCGTCAAACGATGGTTCTTTGGAAGAAAGTTTAAAGAGAAATTCTCTTTGATTAGTTTTAGTAGATGTTTTTGGCATATGATTGTTATTTTGTTTTACCTTCAGTAGAAGCGACTGTTGGCAAAGGAACAATTGAATTTTCTAAAGACTGTGTTTGAGTGGGCACAGTCAATTGGTTACTATTAGTAGTGCTAAATAAAGCAATAGATCTAGTAAACAAATAATCAAAACCCCCTAAAATTAGGGAAGTGATAATCGAGATTGATATTACCACAACCGTAAGCTGAATTAAAGTGTCTTTTTTAGGCCAGGTAATATTTTTGAATTCAACTGCAACTTCTTTGAAAAAATTAATGATTTTTTGCATGAGTGTATTATAGCAGTTTGTCTAGATTGTCGATATTAAATATGTTTAACCAGTTGTTTTTCTCCGCTTAATTGTCGTAAAAATAAATTTTGAGATAGTTTGTGTTATTTTCTAGGCGTTGACCTTGGCCATAAATAGCGTGTATGATGTTGCTTAACCACTATAGTTAGTGTAATTTAATAATTAAATATTTAATCAAAGTTTAGACAAAATATGATTTGTCCATATTGTGGATTTAGTGAATCAAACGTTTTGGAAAGCCGAGAAGCTGAAGATAATAAGGCAACCAGAAGAAGAAGAGAGTGTATTGGTTGTGAAAAAAGATTTACTACTTATGAAAGAGTTGAAAATGTGAGCTTAAAAGTGATTAAAAAGAGCGGAAAAATAGAAGATTTTTCTCGAGAAAAATTAGAAAGGTGCTTGGAGAAGGCAGGGTGGAGGATTTCTGAGGAAAATAGAAAAAAAATGCTTGATGATATTGAGATGAAATTATTAAATTGGAAAGGAGTAGAAATTCCTTCAAAAGAAATTGGAATGTTGGTAATGGATAAACTTAAACAAATAGACCCAGTAGCTTATGTTAGATTTGCCACTGTGTTTCTAGATATCAACTCAGTTGATGATTTTAAAAAATTATTAGTTGAATTTAAAGAAAAATGACAGATACAGATATTCGCCAAAATATAAATAATCAAGAACTGATGGAACCAAAATTATCAGACAATGCAACATATATTGCTGAGACGAGATATTCAAAAAAGGGAGTAGATGGAAAACCAACGGAAAAAGTAAAAGATATCTTTTGGAGAGTAGCGTCGGTAATTGCAAAAGGAGATAAAAATTTTAATAAAACTGAAGAAGAAATAAATAAATTATCTTTAGACTTTTATAATTTAATGGCTGAACAGAAATTTTTACCAAACACTCCCTGTTTGGTAAACGCTGGGGGAATTAAACAACAATTGTCGGCTTGCTTTGTCTTGCCAATCGAAGACTCAATGGAGTCAATTTTGGAAACTATGTCGAATATGGCTCTAATTCATAAGAGTGGTGGGGGAACAGGTTTTTCTTTCTCTCGATTGAGACCACATGGTGACTATATTAAAACTAGTGGAGGGACAACCGTTGGACCAGTAAGTTTTATGCAAGCCTATAATGACGTCACGGCTCAAATTAAACAGGGCGGAGTGAGGCGTGGAGCTAATATGGGAATGTTATCAATAAATCACCCTGATATTTTAAGATTTGCAGTGGTAAAACTGGATGAATGGAGTTTGACCAACTTTAATATTTCGATAGCGGTGACTAACCGTTTCATGGAACAAATTGATTTGGATAAAAAATTTGTAAATGATGATTCCATCCCAGAAGAGGTTGTTGATGAAATAAGGATAGCCGAAGCCAATAGAGATGTAGAGGCTAGATTGAGAGAAATTGATGCTGGAGTAAAAAAACTTTATGATTGGGCGCTGGCTAAAGAAGAAGGAGAGGGTTATGAATTAATAAACCCTCGAGACCAAAAAGTAATGAAAAAATTAAATGCTTATAAAGTGTTTAATTTAATAACCAGATTGGCATGGCAATATGGAGATCCGGGATTGGTATTTATTGATCGAATGAATAATAAAACCTCTAATCCAATTCCAGCGGTTGGAACAATCGAGGCAACTAATCCATGTGGAGAACAACCACTTTTACCTTATGATGCATGTAATTTGGGGAGTGTAAATATAAGTAAATTTGTCCTTCGACAAGCTCAGGATTTGGATTGGGAAGAATTAAAAAGAGCTGTGGGTTTTGGGGTTCACTTTTTAGACAACGTGGTTGAAATTAATGAATTTCCGGTAGAAAAAATTAGAGAAATGGTTAGTAATACTCGAAGAATAGGAATTGGAATAATGGGTTTTGCTGATACTTTATATAAGTTAGGAGTGAAATATGATTCTGAAGAAGGAATCGCTTGGGCCAAAAAAATAATGAAATTTGTAGACGATAGCGCCAAAGAAGCTAGCTCTAAGCTGGCTCAAGAAAGGGGAGTTTTTCCTTTTTGGGATAAAAGTGTCTATGCTGGGACTGATTATCGACCGAGGAATATGGCAATAACAACAATTGCTCCAACTGGGACAATCAGCGTTTTGGCTGATACTAGTTCAGGAATTGAACCAGTATTTTCCCTTGGTTATCAGAAAAATACCGTTGAAGGAAAAACTTTATACATTGTTAGCCCGGTTTTGGTTGAGGAACTAAAAAAGAGAGATATTTACTCCGAAGAATTAATTGAAAAAATTGTTAAAAATGGCGGAGTTTTGAAAGATATAGTTGAAATTCCTCAGGAACTAAAAAATGTGTTTGTAACCGCTTTAGAAATAGAACCAGAGTGGCACATTAAAGTTCAGGCTGCTTTTCAAGAATTTACCGACAATGCAGTTTCTAAAACAATAAATTTACCAGAGGAAGCGACAGTTGACGATGTTAGAAATGCCTATAGATTATCCTATTCTTTGGAAACAAAAGGGGTGACAATTTACCGTTCTGGTTCAAGATCGTTTGAGCCAATGCAAAAAGTTAAAACTAATGAAGAGAAAAAAGAGGTAATCACAGTTCCTAAAAAGAAACCGACACCGATCATAGCTCAAGGTATTAGAATTAAGAAAAAAAGCGATGTTGGAAGTGTCTATTCATCGATTTTTTATGAAGAAAATGATGGGCCAGTGGAAGTATTCGTCACTTTGGGAAAGTCGGGGGGGTATTTGGCGGCGGCCGCAGAAGTAACCGGAAGGTTGGCTTCTTTGGCACTGAAATATGGAGCTACCTTAGATGAAATATCAGAACAGCTGGTAGGAATCTCTTGTGGTCAAAAAGTGGGAATGGGGAGTGGGGCTGTCTTGAGTATGTTTGATGCTGTGGGAAAGTCGATTCTTGAAATTTCTCGAGGAGAACAATTGACAATTTTTGATAAATCAGAACTAACTGGACAAATTGATTTGTCAAAAAGAAACGACCAAACTGAAGCTGAAAGCAAGTTTGGGGCTTGCCCGGATTGTGGTAGCCCACTTCGAGCTGAAGAGGGTTGTTTTAAGTGTACTAATCCTTTTTGTGGTTATTCGAAATGCAGTTGATTAGTAAATTAGCTAATAGTTAGTAGTAAGTAGTAAAAAAAATAATTATGATAACAACAAAAAGAGGAGATGGTGGGGAAACGGATTGTGGTGGAAAAAGAATAGATAAAGATGATTTGTTGGTGGAGACAATTGGTGAAATTGACGAATTGCAATCTGTCTTAGAAATCATTGATGGAGATAAGGAGATTATTAGGGATTTAGGAGTAATTATGGGGGATTTAGGAACTGGTAAAAAATTTTCAATTTTCAATTTTCAATTTTCAATTGAAAAGATGGAAGAGGAAATCGAGAAAAATAAAATAAATTTAAATAAATTTATAATTTTTAAGAAAAAGAAAGCAAAGGAAATGAATTGGGCAAGGACAGTGTGTCGGAGAATTGAGAGAAGGGTGGTGACTTTGTCAAAAAGACAACAAATTGATGAAAATATTTTAAAATATTTTAATCGATTGTCCGATTATTTGTTTGTTTTAGCTTTAAAAAATAATTAAATAAAAGTGAATTAGGTGTAATTCCTAAACTGTGCCGCAACGGTGATCTGCCAATAGCCTAAAGTCAATTTAGGTGGGCAGGAAGTCCGAGCTATAAAACTTTCGAGCATCCCGCAGTGGCGGGACTGGGTTTAAAAATCCCAGAAAGATAAATTATGAAACAAGAAATTGGTTTTTCGTCAGAAAAAGAAAAAAAATATTTAGAAAGGTTGTCGGTCCACTCAAGAGAAAAAAATTTAGGTCAAGAATTAAAGACTCAATTGGCAGAAGATTTTGGTTTGGTGCAGTTTACATTGAAATATAAATTTGATGAAAGAGGAAAAATTGTTGATTTATTGTCTGGTCAAGAAGTGGTGGAGCTAACAAGTCGGGGAGGGAGAGATGAAGAAACAGCGTCAATTAAACAGATAGAAAATGGTTTAAATCAAAACCAAAAACAAACATGGATTAGTTTTAGTCCAAAAAATGAAGAACTTGGATATGGGCAAAATTGTGTTGATTTTTGGCGAGTAATTGATAATAAAGTAGTTTGGAATAGAATTATCGTCCAAAATAATTTTCAAGATATGAACAAGATTAGAAAACTATTGTCAAGTAAAGAAGAAGTAAAAGATGAATTAGAAATTTTAAAATCACCAATTGCGATTGAGGGTTTTAAATTAGCAGAATTATTTGATAGTTTTAGATTGAATAAGGAAAAAAATAATGTTAATTTTAGTTTCATAGAAAAAATTGTTGAGAGATATATAGAAGAATTTAGAAAAGATTTTGGCAGTGATTTAACCGAAGATAGTGGTTTGATTTATAGACTATATTCAGCTTGCTTTAATGCTTTAAAGAACAGAGAAGATGACGGTGGAGATATTATTAGCCGTTGTGATCTGGAAAATTATATGTATGGGGTGATGACTGGGGTTAAAACCGAACAAAGCTTTGGTTGTAGTGCTACAACAACGGTTGGAAGTTTTGGAGAAAAGATTGGTTATTATATCGTTGGAGCGGGGGAGGTTAAATTTGGCAAGATTCCAGAAGGATTTAAGGAGTGTAAAAAATGTGGTTGCTGGTATTTTGGAGATAAGTGTCCATTTTGTTAATGATCTATTTAGATATATTATTTGATATGTTTAGATATATTTATATAATTTTTATTTATATTAATATATAAATATGAAACTACAAGATAATAAATCAATGGCTGTGTTAGTTATTATATTGTTAGCCTTATTTTTTTTACCTTTAAGAAAAATTGAATGGGGAAAAATTCGATGGCAAGAATCAGAAACAGTCACTGTAGTTGGTGAGGCAAAGTCGGTTCAAAAAAATCAAATTGCTTCGTTTAGTGCCGGAGTTGACTCGGTTTTAAATAATAAAGATAAAGCGGTGAGTGAAGTAAATACTAAGGTTGCGGAATTAATTGAAGTGGTTAAAAAATTTGGGATTGATGAAAAAGATATTAAGACGCAAAATTTGAGCATTTATCAACAAGAAGAGACTTATTATCAGGACGGAGCTTCTCGAACCAGAAAAGGCCAGTGGCGAGTCAACAATACGATAGAAATAACATTAAGACAGGTAGATAAAGCCTCAGAATTGACTTCGTTGCTAACTTCGAGTGGTGCGAATAATGTTTACGGTCCTAACTTTTCATTTGCAGATACAAGTGATGTAGAAAAAGAATTGTTTGATGCAGCAATGAAAGACGCAAAAGTAAAAGCTGAGATATTAGCTAAATCTTCCGGTCGCAAGATTGGTAAAATTGTCAGTATGGTCGAAGGGTTTAGTAATTCAACTTCGCCTTTATATCAAGCAAAAATGATGGACGGCATGGGTGGAGGTGGATCTCCTGTTGAAATTGGTTCGGGGACTGTCAGCCAAAGTTTAACAGTAGTCTTTGAATTGAAATAAAAGTGTCGACTGAATTATCTTTAAAAAAACTTAGCTGGCTCTAATTGTCTTTGACTAACTGATATTATTGTCATTAGTTGGAATCCAAATTTTTTGGTTGACTTCGATAATTTTGGCGGTTTTTGATTCTGATCTTAAATATTGGCTAATTTGACTTTGAGGTTCAATAATTTCTACCATTTATTATTATTGTTTATAACAATTGATTTTAACATTTTGACCTAGTTTTAGTGGTTGATTTTGTCTAGATAAAAGACTAAATTGAGTTACCTTTATAAAAATGCCTTATTAATAAAAATGATTAAACAAGACAGACTGAAAGTTGAGTTGTTAAGTAGTACTCAAGATCCAGAACAAAATGTGGTGGCAGCGATCAGGCAATGTTATAGTCAAGTTGGGGCAAAAGAAATAAAACAAAAAACCGACAAGGAAACGAGAGAAAGATTGATTAGACAAGTAATAAATTCAGGTCACACTTCTACTCTAGAACATGCGTCTTTTACTTTTTCAATTGAAGGCGTTAGTCGGGTAACAGAAATTCAATTGATCAGGCATCGAATTGGGTGTTCTTACTCAATACAATCTGGGCGATATGTCAAAAGAGGTAATGCTCAATATGTAATTCCACCAGCAATTTTGAAGGGTGATAAAAAAATTTTAAAGAAAGTCAGAGACCATTTTGACAATACTCAAAAACTTTATAATGAGTTGATAGATTTGGGAGTTAAGGCGGAAGATGCTCGATATTGTCAGCCGCAATCTTTAAAAACTAAGATTGTGGTTACTATGAATATTAGAGCTTTGTTGCATTTTTTTGAATTAAGATGTTGTAAAAGAGCTCAATGGGAAATTCAGCATTTAGCCAACGAAATGCTAAAAATTGTTAAAAATAAGGCACCCACTATTTTTGAAAATGCTGGACCAAGTTGTATCTCTAGTGGAATCTGTTGGGAAGGAAATATGAGTTGTGGTTTATGGAAAACAATAAAAGGGGCTGAACTAAAAACAAGGATAAAAAATGACGAGTAAAAAAGGTAAATTTATCGTTTTTGAAGGAATTGACGGCTCAGGCAAGGGAACCCAAATTAAAAAACTCAAGGATTATCTTGACAGGTCCGGAATTAAAACTTTACTAACTTGTGAACACACTCGAGATTTGCCAGTGGGAAAATTGATAGAAACTACTTTAAATGGCGGAGAAAAAATTGACCCTTTATCATTGCAAATTTGTTTTACTGCAGATAGAAGAGATCATTATCAAAAGGTTATTCAGCCAGCACTAGAAAGAGGCGAATTTGTTATCTCAGATCGGTATTATGGTTCAACGGTGGCTTACACTGATGACAAGATGAAACAAATAATGTTAGATTTTAATCAAAATATAGTTCCAGGGGCTGATTTAACTATTTTTTTAGACGTTGACCCGAAGATGGCAATGAAGAGAATTGGGGATGGTCGATCAACAAAAACGATTTTTGAAAGGTTAGAAACATTAACCAAGAGCAGAAACTCTTACTTGTGGTTTTGTAAAAAAATGAAAGGGGATGTCATTGTAATTGATGGAAATAAGGATATTAATACTATTCATTTAAATGTTTTAAAAAAATTAAAAAATAAAAAAATTCTATGAACGGAATTCAATTAATCGCTGGATCATCACATCCAGTATTAGCTCAAAAAATTTCAAAAAAACTAAAAATTCCTCTAACTCCGATCGTAATAAAAAATTTTGCCAATGGAGAGATTTATGTTCGAGTCGAAAAAAAAGTTAGAGGTGATGATATTTTTATTATTCAAACAATGGGCGGAGGTGTCAACGATACTTTGATGGAAACCTTAATTATGGTTGATGCTTTAAAACGATCTTCAGCCGGTAGAATTAATTTGATTTGTCCCCAACTATGTTATTCAAGGCAAGACAGAAGAACCAGGTCACATGAACCAATAACTTCTAAACTGGTGGCTAATTTATTAACAAAAGCGGGGATTGATCGTTTAATTACCGTTGATTTACATGCAGAGCAAATTCAGGGGTTTTATGATATTCCACTAGATCATTTATTTGGATATCCGCTGATAGCCAAGATGATTTTAAAAGAAAAATATAAGGACATTGTGGTGGTGTCTCCAGATATTGGAGGTGTCAAAAGAGCAAATAAATTAGCTGATTTATTAGGAGCTCCAATTGCCATAATTGATAAGATAAGAAAAGAACACAATAAGTGTGAGGTGGCTCATTTGGTTGGTGACGTTAAAGGGAAAACAGCAATTTTAATTGACGATATTATCGACACTGGTGGATCGATTTGTGGAGCCGCTGATACTGTAAAACAATTTGGGGCAAAAGAGATTATTATTTGTGCAACTCATGCTTTGTTAAATGGTGAAGCATCAAAAAACTTGGAGAAATGTAGTGCCACAAAAGTAATGTTACTCGATTCGGTTCCGATTCCAAAAGAAAAAAGAATTAAAAAAATGGAAATAATTTCTTTAGCAATATTATTAAGTAAGATAATCTCAAGGGTTCACAATGAGGAATCGCTAGGGGAGCTTTTTAAATGGGAAGAACAACATAAATTGTTGTAAAAATATGATATTGGATCTCGTTTTTGATGGGCAAACAAAGTTATATATGTTATAAATAAAAAATGGATAAACAAATAAGAGACCTAATAAAAAAAGACCCGTCTTCGCAAAAAGCTACGACGAGGCAAGAGAAGAGAGATATTATTTTTGACTTAATTGAAACTGAAGACAAAAGACAAAGAGATTTGGTTCACTTAATCCCGTCAGAGAATTTTGTGTCGGATGAAGTAAGAGAGGCTTTGGGAAGCTGTCTTACTAATAAATATGCTGAAGGGTATCCGGGAAAAAGGTATTATCAAGGGAATGAATTTATTGACAGTATAGAAAATTTAGCGATTGAAAGAGGTAAAAAAATACTTGGAGTCGAGCATTTAAATGTTCAGCCATATTCTGGTAGCCCAGCAAATAGTGCCATTCAAATGGCCTTGTTGGAGAGGGGTGATAAAATTTGTGGTTTAAAATTGTCGGCTGGTGGGCATTTGACTCATGGTCATCCAAAAATTACATTTTCAGGGAAATTTTTTGAAAGTGTTCAATATGATGTCGAAGAAGACGGACGAATTGATTACGATAAACTTGAACAACTCGTTTTACAAGAAAAACCAAAAATGATTATGGCGGGAACAACCGCCTATCCTTATATTTTAGATTTTAAAAGATTTGGAGAAATTGCTGATAAGGTGGGAGCATGGTTGGTAGCGGATATATCACATATAGTTGGATTAATTGTTGGTGGAGTGCATCCTAGTCCAGTATCAGATGTCCATTTGATTATGAGTACGACTCACAAAAGTTTGAGGGGGCCACGAGGAGCATTTATTGGGATTACTAAAAAGGGATTAGATAAATCAAAAGAATTGTTTGGTGATGAAGTGGAAATTATCAAA
The DNA here is from genome assembly GCA_028701645.1 of Candidatus Shapirobacteria bacterium. Classification (GTDB taxonomy): domain Bacteria; phylum Patescibacteriota; class Microgenomatia; order UBA12405; family UBA12405; genus WARW01. Next base: position 20,903 of record JAQVQI010000002.1, on the reverse strand, counting down.
AAAATTGATAGAGCGGTATTTCCAGGGCTGCAAGGTGGCCCTCATGAAAATAATATTGGGGCATTGGCGGTTTGTTTTGAAGAAGCAAGTAAACCCAAATTTAAAGTTTATGCATCTCAAATAGTTAAAAATGCTAAAGTGTTGGCTGATACTTTGAGAAAAAATGGTTTAAAAGTTTTTGGGACAGAAAATCATTTGATGGTAGTCGATGTGGGGTTGGAGAGGGGTAAAGAAATTGCTATAAAATTGGAACAAAATGGAATTGTTTGTAATGCTAATACTATTCCTCATGAACAAGGGAGTCCGTTTAAACCATCGGGGATTCGATTAGGTACTCCGGCCATGACCACTAGAGGTTGGAAGGAAAAGGAGTTTGAAGAGTTAGGGAACAGAATGGCAGGGATAATAAAAAGCTAATTAGCTAATAGTGAGTAGTTATTAGTTATTATTTCTTTTTGAAGACTAGAATTAAGGCGGAGATGGTGATAAAAAAGCCGAGATATTGGATAAGTTGAGGCCAAAAGAAAATGCGGATTGTCGATTGTGGGTCGTCGATCGTCGAAGGAACTTCCCAAGCGTTGGACCAGTTGTTGGCAAGAAGATGATTTTTTAAAAAAACGGGTTTTAGTCCATCAAAATAAAATGCGAGCCAACCTTTAGAATAACTTTGGGGATAAAAAATATATTTTGAGTTTGTAATTGGAGATAAATTATTTTTTTGATAAATAAGATTGTTCAAATTAAACGGATATAGCTTAACATAATTAATTTGGTTTTTACTGGGGACTTGTTTAAGGGGAGAGGTATCAAAAATAATATTGATACCAGGTTGAAAATCTTGCGTTTCATGGGCTGGAATTATAAACCAGACAGTACTATTTTGAGTAGATTTTTCTAATTTAGTATCAAAATATTTGTGTCGAGAATTTTGAGAGACGGCACTAATTTTAGTGGGGAGACCAGAAAGATGTTGGTAATTTACTTCGACTAAGTAGTCCTGGTTGAGTTTGGCGTTGGGGAAATTGTAAACAGTAAGAGGTGAGTCTTTGGATGCAAGTCCGATGTTATATTCTAAGTTGGCTGAATTATCAATTGAAAATGAGGTGGCCTGATTTTGGCTGGTTATGGTAATTGACGAAGAGTCTTTGTCAACGGAAAAATTTTGTTCAGTCGTGAGTCGGTTGGTAAAAAGATTGATAAAAGGAAAAGAATAATTTGGTTTGTCAGAATTAATATAATCACTAAATTGAGAGTAGGCGGGGTCGGAGTAATAGAAATTGAAATTATTAATTGAAACTGGAGTGGAGACTATATATTTTTGAGTAACGTAGGGAGTCTGATAAACAGTTATTTGACCAAATTGGCCGATTTTTTGAAGTGAAGAATTAGTCGCTAAAAGATCTTGGGTTTGAATTGCCAGATTATTATATATTTTTTCATCTGGGAAAAAGATATTGTTGTCAAAAATAACATACTGAATCGAATATTTTTGAAAAATTCTATTAAGTTCGTTGGGGTCATTTTTTTGAAGAGCAGTTGAGAGTTCCCAGTAATATTGTTCATTATTTAAATCCCAAACATCAAAAGCCCGATCTAAAATTGGTTGTTTTATCCCGTACCAAATAAAACCAGAGCCCTTTATGCCAAAACGATAATTAGTCCAACCCCAAAATGAGCCTTGAGGTAAATTGGCAATTCTTCCATTAGGATTTTGTTTTTTAAAAAAATCAAAAAGCTCTAGATATTCTGTTGGAATATTTTTTCTCATATCTGGAGAAATATAATTACCTTTAAAGCTGGGGTACGACAAAATAAAAATTAAGAAAATAGTAAAAACTGAAAAATATTGGTTAAATTTAGAAGGTATTTTTTCGATTAAAATGGCAATTAAGCAACTAAAAGAAAAAACTGCAGGAGTAATAAATTTGGTAAAAGGGGACCTAAAAATTTGATTGACTAAGGGGATTTGACGAAGCAAAAAATTGATTTGTGAAAAAATTGGGACTTTGGAGAGAAGAGCAATGGCCGATAAAATAAATAATCCGAAAATAAATTTTTCAAAAAGTTTTTTATTTTTTTTAAAAATTAAAGTAATAAACCCCAAAAAAGACCAAAGACCAAGCATAATGCCAGAAAATGTAGGAATGAAATAAATAAAATAATTTCGCCAGATATTCATAAAATAGGCATTGTTTTTGGGAAAATCAAAATAATAGCCTCTTAGGAGAAGGAAATCTACAATTCCTCCACGAAAATAGTTTCTTAAAAAAGTTTCATCATTTGACATAAAATTACCAATACCGTTTGTTGGATTGTTGAGGTTGTTCACCAGAAAATAAACCATGGGTAACAGCCAGAAGAAATTAATTAAACCAATTTTAAATAGAGTCGAGAAAGATTTGGGTTGGATTATAAAAATAATAAATAAAGACAAGAGGTAGACAACGAAAATTGTTTGGACATAAAAACTAGGGATAGCAAGTAAATTTAAAATCAAAAGTTTACCAAGTTTTGAAGTTGTCGGAGCTTGAAGATAATCTAGTAAATAAAATATTAACCAAGGAAAAAATCCCCAAAAGCAAGAAAAAGTTTCCAGTGGGGCCCAAAAATTTTGAACTGAACCAAAAGAAAGAAGATAAAATAAAGAAGCGATAAATGATGTTTGTGGTTTAAATTTAATTGTTTTTTTTAAGCCAAAATAAACGCCGAATGGGCCCAAAAAAATCATGGCAAAATGCCAAAAATAGCGAATAAGATTGGTGGGAAGAATAAGAGTAAAAGGAAGAATAATTAATTGTCGAATTAGGTCGGTACTATGGGCCATTCCGCCAACTAGGCCTAAACCTTGATATGTTTGCCAGACAGCTGAAAACGAACGACCTAAATTCATCCAGATATTTAGTTCGGGCATAAGATTGTCCCAGCCGGTCAAAAAAGTATTTGGGGTGTAGTTTTTAAAACAAAGAAAAAGAGTTATCAAAAAAAGAATTAGCGGATAAAAGTGTTTTTTGGCGTAAGAAATTAGATTCACTAATTAGATTATACTTGAGCGTTGACAAAAGACCCAACAGTAATGTTGGTTGGTTTTTTGATACCACGAATATAGTGCCAAAGTGACATAATAAAATGATTTGGTAAAACTGAAATAATTATTATTTGGAGTATATTGATTAATATGGCTATTAAACTTGGGTAAAAGCCATTATTGATAGCTCTTAACCGACTTTTTAATGTAATCCAAAAAGTTTTTTTAGGGTTTTGATGTGAAAGACTGGTAGAAAGTTGGCGATAAAAATAAAGATTGTCGCTAAGGTTGGCAAACTGACCAAATTTTAATAAATTAAAATAAAGATCAACTTCTTCAGCGGAAAATTTTGAAGGCGAGTACCAAGTAAATTTTTTGGGGAGAAGAGAACGGTTAATCATCATAAATCCTTGTTGGACAGGAACTGCCCAAAAAATCATATTATTAATTTGTTTACTGGTGGTTGGGAATTTTTTTTCACCAATTATCTGATTATTTTCGTTAATAATTGTACATTGGCCACCAACAAGAACCATTTTGGAGTTGTTTTTAAGAAAGCCAACTTGTTTTTGAATCCGGTCGGGAGTAGAAATATCATCTGAATCCATTCGGGCAATATATTTTCCTTTTGCTTGAGAAATAGCAATATTTGAAGTTAAGCTAACACCGAGATTTATTTTGTTTTTGAGAGGAATAATTCGATTATCTTTCTTAGCAAAAGATTTTATAATTTTCCAAGAATTATCAGTGGAAGCATCATCGACGATAATAAACTCAAAATCAATAAAAGTTTGGTTTAAAATACTTTCAATAGCCCCAATCAAATGAATGCCTGGGTTATAAACTGGCATAACAATCGAAACTAGTGGTTTTTTTATTGATGTTTTCATAGTCTTTTAATTTCGTCCTTTTGGACTCATCAGATCCGATACACATCGGATGATTAGAAGAGAGCAAAAAGAAGATTTAAATTGGCGTGAGCCAAAATAAAGAGCTTCTTTTTGCTCTGGGGTTTGCGAGTTACTTGACAGTCATTTGTTTGTAATCAACAAACTGTACCTGATTAACAAGCTTCTCAAAGGGAATCATGTCCATCAGGTTGTTGCTGACTACTGCCAGGGCTAAGTCTTGGTGAATATCCAAGTTGCCGTTTTTGATCTCGGTAAAAATCCTGTTAAGGTCTTTACTGCGATATTCAATATCGGTAACGGGGCGGAAGACAATTTCCCAGTCTCTAATTGAGATTTGATAGTTGCCTTCTTCAAACATGACAAGATAGCCATATTTGCTGTTGGGGATGTCACCAAGAGTATTAAACCCGTGGCTAAAAACCGTAGCTTCGAACCCTTTGGGAACTGTAAAACTTATCAAAAACCAAGTGTTTTGGACTTGATTCAGTTCAGTTTTGGTCAGATCTTGCCAGGGGTCGGTCTTGGCAGGGTAGAGGTATTCTCGAGCACTTGCGGTCCATCGGTATCCATACTCTTTGGAATCTAACTTCTTAAGAATATTAATACCTTCGTTACCAAAGACTTGTGCAAATGGTTCGATGCTGGTTGGAGCGGTAATAGTCGTTTGAGTAATTGTCGGTTTTTGGTTAGTTTGATCGATAATGTTGACAATTCTGGTCTTTTGCTCGACTGCAGCAACTAATTCTTGGTTCTTTTGAGCCAAGGTTTGGTTTTGCTGTGTCAATGCGGCAGTGTTGTCTTCAAGTTTTTCAACTTTAGACTCAAGGGCCGTTTGCTTTTCGACAGCAGCAGTCAATTCCTGATTCTTTTGAACCAAGGCTTGATTTTGCTGTGCCAAAGCGGCCGAGTCGCTTTCAAGTTTTTCAACTTTTGACTCAAGTTCACTCTGATTATTTACAGAGGTGATCAACTTTTGGACCGGATTGATCAAGAAAATGCCAGCAACGATGATTACTGCGAATATTATCCACCCCCAGGGAATCCTTTTTTTTGCTTCCATAGTATTATTCTCCTTATCATTCCAATGATCATTCCAAAGCGGACGGGGTACCCTTGTTGTTTTTGTGGTCGATTTGTCGGCAACTGGCGGTGGCGACACTGTTGTGGGCTCTTTTTCTGCCGTTGTGACTGGTGGGGTAATTTCAGGTGGGGGAAGCAATTCTTCTTTGGGTATGTCGGGCATGTCAATCATTTCACCGTCTTCAGAGATCATTTTGTATTTAAACGGTTTGGCTTCAGAGTCATTTTCGTAAAAGAATTTGACTCTTGCGCATTTGGGACAAGCCGCTGGCCTCTTAGACGTGATTTTTTTGTTACAGACTGGACAATCGAAGTAAGCCGATGATCTTGACATAGCAATCTCCTTCCTGGTTGGGCCTGCACTTTCGGTGCTTTCCTATAGGTTTTGACTATGGACCTGCATGCCGGTGCTTCCCTGACCATAACCGTTAGCAACAGTGACTATATATAAAAAATGGGTTACCCCATTTGTAACTCGCAAATTGTTAAAGGACAGTGAATTTTTTTAAATTCAAAACGCGTTGTTTTGATATAAACATTTTCACTTTGTTAAAGTTTGATACTTTTTTAGTATCGGGGGGATTATAGCGTATAAGTGCTTAAATGTCAAGATTATAGGATAGAATAGAACTTTTGAGCTTTAGAAAGTTAGACCTTTAGATAAAAAACACCCCGACAATATGTCGGGGTGTTAAAATAACTTTTTATTTTATTTTCGAGGTTCAAAATCGTCAATAATTTTGAATACCTCTGTATTAGCTTGTTTGTTAGTATCTATAGCTATTACTTCAGCTAGTGTTTGATATCTTCCGTTTATCTGTCTTTGCTTTTCAGTAGCTGGAATAAAACATTCATCATTTCTGTCAAAACTGTATGACATAAAATTTTCTCCTTTTATAAATTGTTAATGGATTTTTTAATGACGATTAGTATAACATGGAAAAAATGAGTGTCAAGATTATGGGACACAATAGAGCTCTGGAACGTTAGAATTTTAGAGTGTTAGATAAAATAATAATATCTTTTTTAAAGATTTAAATTTTTTGTTACAAATTTTTCCACTGGAAAATCAATGTGGGCGAGCCACGTTGAAATACGTTTCAAAATTGTAACTTCAAAATTTAATTAATCTATCTTTGAATAGAGTTAATAAATTTAACCAAATCGTCGTGGAATTTGGGGTCTTTGAGAGCGACGGTGATATTGGCGGTAAGCCAACGAAGAGGATCACCGGTTGTTAGCCAGTCTTCATCTTTTGCAAGTGTTTGGGTCAAAACTATTCCTTGTTTGGCTAAACTATTGCTAGCATCGGTAAACCAGAGTTCCCCATCACGGGATAATCCTTGAGATTCTAAAATTGGAAAAATTTTTGGAGTAACAACAAAACGACCCCATTGTGCCATGGTAGATGGGGCAAGATTGGACGGAAGTTTTTCGAGCATTGACGATATGCGGTTTGGATATTTCGGATCATCTAAATATTGAGCCGAACCGTAATGTTCAATTTCAACCGGTCCAACATCTTTGACAGCAACGACTTCGTCGGCTTGATACTGACCAAAAGTGTGAATCATTTTTGATAAAAATTGACCGGGAGAGTTTTCGACTACTAAGTCATCACCATACATATAGATAAATGGATCCAAACCAACGAATTCTTTAGCGGTCAAAAGAGGGGACCCGGTACCGTATGGAAAATTTGGATTTTGTTCAATAAACGTTAGTTTGGCTTTTGACCAAATATTTTTTAGGCTATCTAAGTATTCGACTTTGTTATTGTCAGTTAGATATTTTTCTAGATCAGCATCAGGAGAGAAATATTTTTCCAAAGAATTTTCACCCAGTCGATGAACAATAGCAATTTCGGTAATCCCAGCTCCAATGGCTTCTTCAATAAGATATTGAATATTTGGTTTAGACAAAATAGGAACTAATTCTTTGGGATAGGATTTAACTACAGGAAGAAATCTGGTTCCTCGACCAGCAGCAGCAATAACAGCTTTGGTAATCATAGATTAGAGCTCTAGAAGGTTAGATAAAATGATAATATTTTATTTTTATTAATATTTAAATTTATCGTAATTTATTTTTTTTAGCTTGATAATGATTTTTATTAATATTTAAATTTCTCGTCATGAATTTTCTCACTGGAAAATGAGTCTGCGTTGCAGGCTCAAAATCGCTCGAAAATTACGACTTCGAGATTTAAATTAAAAATTTTAGAAATTTAAAGTTTTTATAAATTTAACCAAATCGTCGTGGAATTTGGGGTCTTTGAGAGCGACGGTGATATTGGCGGTAAGCCATCGAAGAGGATCACCGGTTGTTAGCCAGTCTTCATCGCCTTCAAAAGCTTGAGTTAAGACAACATTGTTTTGAGCTAGATAGTTATTGGCATCAGCTAACCAGAGCTCATTACCAAGACCAGTTTTTTGGGTATTTAAAATTTCAACAACTTTATTGGACAAAACAAAGCGACCACCTTGCCCGAAAGTCGATGGAGCTTGATCAGCTGGAAGTTTTTCTAACATGGCTGATATTCGATTTGGATATTTAGGGTCGTCTTGATATTTGGCACTGCCGTATCGAGAAATTTCTTTTATACCGACATCTTTTACAGCAATAACACAAGCGGGGGAGTATTGATCAAAAGTGGTTAACATTTTGGTTAAAAATTGACCTGGGGTTGGTTCGACAGTTAGGTCGTCGCCGAACATGTAGACAAAATTGTCCTTACCAATAAATTCTTTTGCCGCTAAAATGGGAGAACCGTTGCCATAAGGTAAATTAGTTGGTTGGGGAATAAACGTTAGTTTGGCTTTTGACCAAATATTTTTTAGGCTATCTAAGTATTCGACTTTGTTATTGTCAGTTAGATATTTTTCTAGATCAGCATCAGGAGAGAAATATTTTTCCAAAGAATTTTCACCCAGTCGATGAACAATAGCAATTTCGGTAATCCCAGCTCCAATGGCTTCTTCAATAAGATATTGAATATTTGGTTTAGACAAAATAGGAACTAATTCTTTGGGATAGGATTTAACTACAGGAAGAAATCTGGTTCCTCGACCAGCAGCAGCAATAACAGCTTTGGTAATCATAAAATTAATTTCTAATATCTAATTTCTAATGTCTAATTAAAAATTAAATTAAATAAACTTTTAACTGGTTTACGTACATGGTAACACAAAAATATTTTTGGTAGAATATGGAACCTTCAAAGGGCCTATAGCGTAGTTGGTAGCGCGTCCCCATGGCATGGGGAAGGTCAGGGGTTCGAGTCCCCTTAGGTCCACCTTAGCTAAAGATTTGGTGGATAAATCCACTTTAAAAATTTAGGTCTGTGGTGAAATGGTATCACAGCAGTCTCCAAAACTGCTTTTCCAGGTTCGACTCCTGGCGGACCTGCAGTCTCCAATCCCGCTGTTGCGGGACGACTCCTGGCGGAAGTGCACCATTGATTAATTTGGTTACCAACTCCATCACTACAAAAAATTGTTAAAATAATAGAACATATGGGAGAAGCAATAACGAAAGATTTTGGGTCTTTTAGAATTAATGAAAATGGCCGACCTGAGGGAACAGTAGAAACTGACCAAGGGGTGCTCCACTATACTTGTAATTCACCTAATAAAGAATTATTGGAAAAAAAAGGAATACACACGATTGGTGATAGATTTAATAATGGCAAGAATGGACTAGCTGATAATGAAGTGCTACTAATTCCAGCAAGCCTTTTTGAGCAAGCAGGAAGAGAAATCAGTACAATTGAGGCTGAAAACTTATTAAGAGATATTAGCAAAGAGAATAAGTGACCTTGTTTTGAGGCGGGTTTAATGATAAATTGTTTTGGATGAGTAAAATAGTATGTATTTCAGGAATGTGTGGGGCAGGTAAAAGTGTAGTGTCGGATTTTTTTGTAAAAAATGGATTTCAATATATACGTTTTGGACAGTTGACGATTGAGGAACTAAAAAAAAGAAATTTGGAAGTGAATGAGACAAACGAAAGAACGGTAAGAGAGGATTTAAGGAAAACTTACGGGATGGCTGCTTATGCAATTTTAAATTTACCCAAATTTGATCAATTGATGAAAACCGGAAATGTAATTGCTGATGGTTTGTATAGTTGGGAGGAGTATAAAATTTTGAAGAATCATTATAATGACGACTTGGTTGTAGTTGCGGTCTACGCTTCACCAAAAATTAGGTATGAGAGATTAGAAAAAAGAAATATTGACGGGGGTGTTGATTTTAGAAACAGACCGCTGACAAGAGAAGATGCTAAATCGAGGGATTATTCAGAGCTGGAGAAGTTGAATAAGGGTGGACCAATTGCGATGGCTGATTTTACAATCGTAAATGATAAAGATATTAATTTTTTAAACCAACAAATTGAAGAAATTTATGGTCAAATTAAATAAAATGAACAAGGCAAATGTATCTAAATATACTAGACCAGGTTGGGATGAATATTTTATTAAAATTGCGGCTTTGGTTTCAGAAAGGTCGACTTGTTTGAGACATCATGTTGGAGCGATAATTGTTAAAAATAGACGAGTGGTGACGACTGGTTACAATGGAGCTGCGGCAGGAACGAGAGATTGTTTAGAATTGGGTTGTTTGAGAAATGAATTAAAAATTCCTTCTGGTGAAAGGCATGAAATTTGTCGAGCGATTCATGCCGAGCAAAACGCCATTATTCAAGCTGCTAAGCATGGTCAAGATATTGAAGGGGGAACTATGTATTGTACTCATTCGCCATGTATAATCTGTGCCAAAATGATGATTAATGCGGGGATAAAAAAAATTGTAACTTATGGTAATTATCCGGATATTGGAGGAGTAAAGGACCTTCTTAAAGAAGCTTTGATCGAATTTGTGAAAGTTGAAAAACCAAACAATCAAATAAATTTTTTAGATTAACGACGGGAACGGTTAATAGATTGGAATCTGGCGTTGGGTTTGAAATCGACAGGTGATTTTGTTCCGGGAAAGTTTAAGGTTGTCGGTTTGATAAAACCTTTGACGGTAGTTGATTTATTGTCTATTTTTGGTTTTTGTGATGATCGACTCATATCTAGTTTAGATTGTATAATAAAAATTGTTTTTTTCAAAATTTTTCGCGGTTTATTCTTTGATTAATTGTGAAGTAGAAAAATAAAGAACATCTTCGATATTAGTAGAGTTAGCTAGAAGCATAGCTAAACGATCAATACCAAGACCAATACCGGCACAAGGGGGAAGCTGGCCGCAAGCATTGACAAAATTTTGATCATAAGGATGAAAAGGAAGCTTATTGTCTTGACGGAATTTAGTTTCAGTCTCGAAATTGTCTTTTAAAATTTGAGGGTTATTTAACTCAGTATAAGCGTTGCCAATTTCCATACCACCAATATAGAATTCAAAACGCTGACTAAAACCGGGGGAGTCGGGACAGGTTTGACAAAGAGGAGAAGTTTGACTGGGATAATCAAAAATAATAAATGGTTTATCTTGGGGTATTTTTGACTCAATCTCGTTGATAAAAATTTGAGTGTAGAGTGGTTCCCAAGTGGTAACTCCATCGACATTGTATCCTTTGGCTTTAGCAGTTGCGATAATTTGGTCGGCAGTTAAATTTTTTGATAAATCAATATTGGCGTATTTTTGAAATAACTCTTTTAGGGTAAATTGATACCAATCACCACCAAGTTCAATTTTATTGTCTTGGTAAATAATAGAGTCAGCCTGAGGTAGATTAAGTTTTTGTTGAACATGGTGAACGACATCTAAAATTAATTCTTTGGTAGTATTGGCGATATTGTGATGGGTTTTGTTCATTTCATACCATTCGAGCATGGAGAACTCCAGATTATGGGTAGGACCAATATCTTCTAAATCACGAAAAACTTTAGCGACGGCAAAGCAATTACCAATTCCTTGAGCAATAACTCTTTTTAGGGCACTTTCGGGTGAAGTGGGGAGGTAAAAAGTGAAATCACGTTGAGTCCATTTGATTTTTAGAGGGTATAAATTGGGTTCGATAGGTATTTTGGCGAGTAATGTGGGAGTATCAACTTCATGAAAATTTCGGTCAATGAAAAAGTTTCGAATAGCTTGGATGGTCCATTCGTGAATAAAATGAGATTTAAAATTCATAAGTTTATGGAATAAATTTCTTTTTTGGCTTGATAATGATTTTTTGCCGTCCTCGCATCCTTCGCCAGAGGGCCTCAGCGGCTTGCGGGCGGAAAAAATATTATCTGCGCCACAATAAATTTAAGTTTTATTAAACAATTTAATTATATCCTGACATGAATTTTGATGTAACTCTTGAAAGTAACCACAAAAATAAGAAGAATCGGAACAACCACCGCACTTAATTTTTAATTTACAATTTTCAATTTTCAATGAATTATTTAATGTTGAAATTTCACAATTAGAACATTTGAAAAGCGAATCGATGAATTTGGAAATGTAAATTTGTGGTTTGTCGGTAATTTTACCCAAAGATTTGTTTGATTCACAACAACCAGTAATATTGCCGTTGGATTGGAGGGATAATTGAAAACAGCCAAAATTTTTGGCTGGAAAAGTAGGGTAGTGGAGTTTAATATCAAGACATTGATCATTAGTGAGAGACATTTTTCGATCGGTGAGATATGTAATATTTAGAGCGTTAGAACGTTGGAGCTTTAGAACTTTAGATAGACAAGTCGGAAATGAATCTTTGAGTGGATAGGATTCTTTAGTGACAAGAAACATAATACCGACTGGGAATCCTAATTCTTGAGCATGTTTGATATATTTAATGGATTTATCAAAATTACCTAAACCGCGATTTTCGTCGTGGATTTCTTTGGGGCCGTCTAGAGAAACTAAAATTTGGCAATTGTTGGGGTTTTTAATTTCTTTTAGACAATCGATAGTTCCATTGGTGATAATAGTGACAAATATATCTTTATCAATCAAATTATTGACTAGCTGGGGAAAATCAGGGAGAGTGAAGACTTCTCCGCCACACAATACGACAGATTTAAGGTTTAAGAAATAAGATTTATGAATAAAACGAGAATAATTGTCTAAAAAACCGAGAATTTGTTGATTAGACAAAATATTATTAGTTTTACTGGTGTAACAATATTTACAGGCGAGATTACATCTCTCCAGAGGTGAGATATAAATATTTTCTAAAGAAGAAGCAATATCTAATTTACAATTTTCAATTTTCAATGAATTGTTTAATGAATTAATTTTCAATAATTACCAATTTATAAACTATTCGGAATTTTATAATTGGAATTTGAAAATTTAAGTTGAATTTATTTCAACTTGATACTTTCTTTATGTTCGGTTTTCTTTTTGCACCATTTACAGTATTTGACAAACTTTAGCTTGTCAGGAGTGTTGGTTTTGTTTTTTTCAGTTAAGTAATTTTGGGCGCCACAAACTGAACATAACAAAGCGACTAAAATTCTGGGTGTTTTTTTAGATTTAGACATGTTCGTAGTTTATCAAGTTTATAAAGTTTATCAAGTATAAAGTATCAATTTTAGTCGGCGTGTTTGTATTTTTTAATTTGTCGCTCGACTGTTTCGCGAAGATCGACAATAACTGCGGTTAGATCGTCATGTTTGGTTTCAGCATGAATAGGATTTTTCATACCAGGGAGCGACATGTCAAATTTGGCGGTATAGTCTTTATATTTTTTATCCTTTTGAATATTAAGCGAGGCTGTTTTAAGTTCATTATTAAACTGAGGGAGTAATTGATCCAATTTAATTACAAATTTTTCATGGATCATTTTACGGACCTTTAGAGAAATTATTAAGTTAACACCGTTGATTCTAATATTCATTAAAACCTCCAATTAACTTGTAATAAAAGGATTTTTACTTGAGATAAATAATTTTAACATTATTCGCTAATCATTTGAATAATGTCGCAGGGGCCTTGATATTTTTTGGCTAGGTTTAAAATGTCATCAATTTTAGGCTCAGTGGTTTCATAGATTTGGTTGTTGTAGCCACGCATGGTGACGGATAGGTCGTGTTTTTGAAAAACACTTTTTATTTGGCATTCTGACATAAATTGTTCGGCTTGATCCCAGCTGATGGTTTCCGTTTCCAGCGGGATGGGGGTGGGTTTCGAGGTGGAATTTGAATACGATTTGTTTTGTTGGATTAATTTAAAAATGGCAAAAAAAGAGGCTAATAAAATAAAACTAAAAAAAACTAGATAAATTTTCTTTTGGACAGGAGACATAATTAATAATAACAAAGCGGAGGGGACAGGAGTTGAACCTGCATGCCATTGCTGGCGCTTGTTTTCAAAACAAGTTCCTTACCATTCGGAGCACCCCTCCAATTAGAGCGTTAGAGTATTAGCGCTTTAGTGATATGAGCCCGGAATGAAACTCGAATTCATGACCTTCCCCTTACCAAGGGGATGCTCTACCAACTGAGCTATCCGGGCGTTGTTACTTTGATATTGTATCAAAAGTGATTGAAAAAGTGAGCCTGAGGTCAGATTTGGACTGACGACCTGCTGTTTACAAAACAGCTGCTCTACCACTGAGCTACTCAGGCATTAATTAATTTTTTTAAGGTACAGGGTTATTATATCAACAAAGCTAAGGGTTTGAGGTAAAATAATAGGATATGGAAAAGAAAAAAAAGATTTTAGTGTTGACGGATGATATGCCTTGGGGGCACAGGTCAATTGCTAAAGCTATTTTTGGCTATTTAAAAGATAAAGAAGTGGAAAACAACTATGAAGTTGTTTTTAGAGAAATAAAGGCTAATACAGGTATTGGTGGAGATCTCTATATTTTTAGTTATCGTTATTTTCCAAAAAGTAATAGTTTTGTCCACCAATTCGTTCAAAAAAAAGAATTTGCTAGAAAAATATTAGAAGATATTTCTGTTATAAATTTGCCTAAAATTAAAAAAGAGGTGGAGAAAATAAACCCAGATTTGATAATTTCGGCATATTTTTTTCATACACACTCTTTGGTTAAATGGCGCAAGAAACAAAATAAAAAATTTAAATTGTGGACAGTTGTGGCTGACCCTTGGACGATTAATCCGATATCCTTTATAAAAGGTGCAGATTTAAATTTGTTGTATGATGAGGTTGGTCAAAAAGAAGGTGTTAAATATGGTCTTAAGAAAGAAAAAACGAAAATTACTGGTTGGTGGACACGGTTGGATATGTATAAAAAATATGACTATCAGCAATGTCGAGAAAAATTGGGTTTTAAAGATGATCGGCCAGTAATTTTTTTGGGTGGAGGAAGCTTGGGAACAAGTTCTTTACCAAAAATATTACCAATTATATTAACATTAAGCCAAAAGGTTGGTTTTGTAATTAATACTGGAACGGACAAATTTGCTTATAATTTGGTTAATCAGTTCCAAAAAATGTTTGTTCGATTAAGAAAAAATGATGATACGGTAATAATTAAACATTTGGGTTGGATTGAAAACATAACTGAAGTATTGACGGCTTGTGATATCGTTTTTGGGAAAGCTGGTCCAAACTTTTTATTTGATTGTGTTGCTTGTAAAAAACCATTCGTAGCAATTACTCATATTGGTGGTCAAGAAGACGGAAATATCGACTTAATTAAAAAGAAAAAATTAGGTTGGGTGAAAGAAAAAACTGATGAAATGAATAAATTCTTAGTGGAATATTTAGAAAATCCAAAATATTATGAAAATAAGTTTAGAAAAAATATTGAAATAGAGGCTGAAGCGAATAAAAAAACTTTACCAATGATTTTGGAGATGGTGAAAAGGGAATTAAGAAATATCTCGCAGTAGCGGGATTGTGTAAATAGGCAAAAATGTCCCACCAAAAGTTTGCTTCAATAGTGACTTTTCCACGCTATAAAAACGTGGGGAAAACCGGTCTAATAAAACGAATCTTAATAGACACAAATTTTCCTTTTAAGAAGTTTAGCTAGAAAAAACATCTTCTTAAAGCATGGGCTTTTGATAGGACAATTAAGTCTAACAGTTTTTCAGTTTATCAGCCAGTCAGATTATCAGTAGTTTTGCCTTTTTGCGGTATAAATGCGAGGAAAGTTTTAGTAAATTCGCAAATTAGTATTTTAGATATTTAGGATATAATTGCTTTATGAAAAAACAAAAAATTGAAATTACAAAAGATATATTAATTGGGGATTTAGTTGATAGATATCCAGAACTAGGGAGTGTGTTGATGGATGAATATGGATTTCACTGCATTGGGTGTATGGCCGCTGGGATGGAGACACTTGAACAAGGGGCTCAGGTTCACGGGATGGATCAAAAAGAAATTAAAAAAATGGTGGACGATCTTAACCAATTGGTAGTAAAAAACGAAAAATAAGGTTGACAATAGGACTCATTATTAGACTTAATAAGCTACTATTTCCAATAGGTAAAAAGACAAGTATTAAAAGTAGAACTAATCCGTAACGATCAAAGGCTTGGGACCATCTCTCTTGTGATTGGGGAGACAAAATATTTAGAAAGACTTTGGAACCGTCAAGTGGTGGTATTGGTAATAAATTAAAAACAAAAAGAGAAATATTAATCAAAATTAAGTAAAAAAAGATACTTATTAAAAATGATTCAGGGTTGACGAATCGAATTAATAAAGAACAGATTGTGGCAAGCAAAAAATTACTAAATGGTCCGGCTAAAGAAACAATTATTTCGTCTCTTTTTGGATATTTAAAATTAAAAGGATCAATTGTGACTGGTTTGGCCCAACCAATGGTTGGAATACCAGTTAAAGTACTCATCAATGGCAACAGAAATGTTCCTAAGGGATCGGCGTGAGCTAGAGGGTTTAGACTAAGACGGCCAAAAGATCTGGGGGTAGGATCGCCTAGTTTGTCGGCGGCAAAGGCGTGAAAAAATTCATGCACTGTAATGGCAATAATTAGACAGAGAAATGGTATTAGACGGTTAATTATAATTTCCATATTTCAAAAAAATCAATGTTCTGATATTATACCTTACTATGAGAACATGTAGTTTATGTGGTAAAAAGTCGGCGATTGGTCGAAACCGATCTCACGCCCAAAATCGAACTCCAAGAACTTACAAAGCAAACATTCAAAAAGTTTCTTTTAGTGTTGGGGAAGATAAAATTAGCGGTAGTTTTTGCACTAAGTGTATCAAAAGCCTAAAGAAAGAGGTTAAAGAACAAAAAACGGAACTTAAATAAAGACTGTTTATAAAGGGAAATTATTTTTGGACTAGATAATACTTAGATATCTCTGACCAGTTGGTATTTTTTTTGCCTTCGATTTGAACCTCGATAGGTTCGGTATTAAAGCTAAATATTTTCATTTTTAATTGTTGGCCTTGTTTGCTGGTTACATAAGTCCAGGCGACTGGCCAGGGAATGAGAGCTCGAACAAAACGGCTAATTTTGTTGTTATCCCAACTCCAGTTGATTTGAGCACTGTCTTTGTCAAACTTGGGAAAATAAGATTTTTGAGTATGATCTTGGGGGATTAGATTGTCGATCGTTGATTGTCGATCGTTGATATATTTTTTTAAAATAGCTTCAAGTGAATTTGCGGCTAGAGCAAAAGCCTTTTGGTAAAAAGTAACAGAGGTTTCAGTGGGAGTTACATCGAAAGGAATTTGGGAAATTATGGGACCATGATCAGGAAGACAGTCAATTTGAAAAAAAGTGACAGCGGATTTGGTCTCACCGTTGATAATTTGCCAAGGACCAGGTGTGGCACCTCGGTATTTTGGTAGAGGAGAAGGGTGAATATTGATAATTTTGTATTTGGGAAGATCAATCATTTCTTGGTCAAAATAAGGCGGACCAAAAGCGACACATAAACCAATGTCTGATTTCAAATTTCTAATTTCTAATTTAACTTCAGAAGTAAAAGATTCGATTTGAAGGAGGTTGAGGTTTTGTTGTTTGGCAAAGAGGGCAACAGGATTGGGAATTATTTTTTGATCACGACCAACAGGTTTGTCAATTTTTGTGACCACAGCGGAAATAAAAAAATCCTTGATTTTAAGAAGTTTTTGAAGAATTATGACGGAATATTCGGAAGAACCGAAAAAAATGATGTTGGTCATGTTGCTTTAATAGTAGAGACGTTTTGCAAAACGTCTCTATATAATATTTACATTATATCTTAGGTTCAGTTTGATTTGTTAAAATACCTTATGGCAAAAATATTAATTTACCCAGATGAAACTTTAAGACAAGTATCTGAAGAAATAAAACAAATTGATGATACTTTCTTAAGTCAAGTAGAAATATTAAAAGATGACTTGGCTAAAGGAGAGAATGCGGCTGGATTGGCGGCAATTCAGCTGGGAATAACTAAAAGATTTTTTGGAATAAAAAAGAGTGATAAAAAAGTCGAAGTATATATCAATCCAAAGATTATTAAAACATTCGGAGAAAAGGCTTATCCTAAAATAGTTGGTAAAGATAATAAAGAAGAAGATTTTTTGGAAGGTTGTTTGTCGGTGCCAGATTTTTTTGGGACAGTAAAAAGGTATTTTAAATTAAAAATTGAGTGGAAAGATTTAAGGGGAGAAAAACTTGTTTCAAAAAGAAAAGAATTGTCGGGTTTTGAGGCAATTGTGTGGCAGCATGAATATGACCATTTGAACGGAGTACTGTTTATCGACTATATCAAAAAAGAGGGAGGAAAGTTTTATAGGTGGAATGGAAAGGATATGGTGGAAACAAAAATAAAAAATTTCTAATATCTAATTTCTAATTTATTTTTTTTAACATTTCTTGGGCTTGGATGTTGGTAGGGGTGTAGAGAAGATTAAGATCTAGATTTTTTTTGGCTAGATCGTATTTTTTTTGATCAAAATATATTTTTCCCAGGGCAAAATAGGCATGGTCGTAGTTTGGTTTTAGATCAACGGCTTTTTGATAATAATAAACGGCATCGTCTAGAAGCTCGACTGATTCTAAAAATTGACCCAATGAATAGGGTATTTTGGCATCGGTTGGGGCAAGCTTGCTGGCTTGGAGCATCGATTCAACTGTTTTTATAAAGTAATTAGTATCAATGGTGGCTAGATAATAATAAACTTGGGCTTGTTGCTTTAGATAATTTATGTTGGCAGGTGAGATTTTGGTGGCTTGAGTAGAAGAGTTTATGGCTTGGTCTATATATGTTTGTTCTTTAGTCAGAACCGCCATTTTGGCAGCGGCGGTGGCTAGATTGATTAAATAATTAGGGTCATTGGGACGAAAGAAAATTGATTTAGAGATGTGTTGGTAGGCTAATTGATATTCTTGACGACTATTACTGGATTCGAATTTGGCTAAATAGATATCAGCGATATATGAAGAGATGATATTTTTGGTCAAAATTATAAAAATTACAAATAAAAGTGGAATTGAATATTTGTGACGTGGGTGGGGTGTGGTGGGGTGGTTTGAAAGTTGGTTACCAGAGAGAGCAGGGAAAAGAAAGAAATAAAGAGAGACAACAACGACAGAAAAACCAAAGCCGTTGGTGATTAGAATAGAAATATAAGAGGATAATAAAGCTATAGATAAATTTCTAATTTCTAATGTCGGATTTCTAAATGAATTTTTGATTAATAAAAATAAAACAGTGATAGTTAAAACTAAATAAGGAAGGGAGCCGACGAGGCCGGTGGTGGCTAAATAATTTAAATATTCATTGTGGGCTTTGTTGTAGAGGAAATCCCATTCAGAGGTAAGATTGTGTTCTAAGGGTCGGGTCCAATAGTAAGAATAGGCAAAAGTCTCAACCCCGGTACCAAAAAGTGGAAATTTTTTGAAAAGATCAATGCTTCCTTTCCAAACAATTTTGCGAATATCCGAGGAGGGAGTGATATTTAAATTTTCAGTTTTCGAATTTTCAATTTTCAATAGATTAGAAGAAATTTTTTGAGGGAAGATAAAATCTTTAATCGGATTATTGATAATAAGTGACAGAATAATTAATAATGAATAATTAATAATTAATAATTTTTTGGGAGAATTTTTTCTAAAAAAAATAAAAATAAAGAATACGGCAAGAGAAATAATCGTAGCCAAAATACCAGATTTGGATTTGGTAAACAAAAGACAGATATAGTAGAAAGTAGAAAGTAGAAAGTAGAAAGTAGAAAGTTTTTTGGTTGATGAAGAAGTAATTTTATAAATAGATAAGGGGAGGAGAATAGCAAGATAGGCGGCAAGCCAATTGGGTTGGCCAAGGGTAGAAAAAACCCGAGATTGAACATCTTGAACCCAAAGGTTCTTATTTATTCCAAAATGTTCTAACACTCCATAGAGAGAAACTATCAATCCTGAAAACAGGGAAATATTAATTATGTCTGATTTCTGTTTGTCGTCTAAATAGGGGATTAAACAGCTATATAATAAAAAATAACTAATAATAGAGAGAAGCCCACCATTAAGCCGGGAATAATAACCAAAAAAAGAAGTATGGATATCAATTGAAGTAAGAGTGCAGATTATTTGAGATATGAGAAAAAGTAGTAAAAATGGGTTTAAAAAATTTTTTTTGTAAAGAGGAACTGACCCATTAATCCAATTGTATAAATGGAGAAAGACAATAAGAAGGGTTATAAAATAGACAAAATACATTTTAGGAATTTCAAACAGTTCAGAATTTTGAAAGGTAAAAAGGAGGGGGGTTAGTAAAAAGAGACTTAAATATAGTTTTTTAATTATTTTTGAAACATTTTTCATGAGATTCATTTATTGTAACCCAAAAGAGACCGCAAGTTGTTATAATTTTAGAGTGAAGAAGTTTTTTGGTATTAAAGAAAAAATAAACGATTTAATTAATTTGTTTAGTTGGGATGTTGGGATTGATTTGGGGACAAATAATACTTTGGTTTATTTGAAAGACAGGGGAATTGTTGTTGATGAGCCGACAATGGTGGCCCGACAAAAGAAAAAACGATGGACTGGACTATCAGCTCCTAAATCAAATAATACTCGTCCAATTGCCTATGGATTTAAGGCAAAATCAATATGGAACAGAGAACCCAAACAAATAGAGGTAATTAGCCCGTTAAAGAATGGGGTTATTTCTGATTTGGAAGGTTTAGAAAGTTTGATGTCGTATTATTTAAAATTAGTTTATGAAGTGCCATCAAAATATCCAAAAATTTTTAAACCCAATGTTATAGTTGGTGTCCCGAGTTCGATTAATCAAGTTCAAAAAAGAGCTATAAGATCGGTTATGGTTATGGCCGGGGCTAGAGAAGTAATCTTAATTGAGGAAGTAGTTTTGGCGGCGATTGGGATTGGTTTGCCAATTGATGCTACTGGAGGACTTTTACTTGTAGATGTTGGCGGAGGCAAAACCGAAGTTAGTGTCATTTCTATGGGAGGAGTTGTAGTTGGGAGGGGAACAAAGGTGGCGGGAAATGAACTTGATACCGCCATAGTTAATTTTATTAGGCTAAAATATGGATTATTAATTGGACCTAACAGCGCTGAAAATGTAAAAATTGGGGGAGAAGGAGGTGGCTTAATTAGGGGTAGAGATTTGGAAACTGGTTTACCAAAAACAATAAAATTACTACCAACCGAAGTCGAAGAGGCAATTGCCTTGGAACTTAACAAAATAGTTAAGTTAGTGACAGCAGTACTAGATGAAACCCCCCCAGAATTGATGGATGAGATATTGAAAAAAGGAATTATCTTGGTTGGTAACGGGGCTAAAATAAAAGGACTGGCGGAAATGATTGAAGGAGAGACAAAAATTTTTACCAAAGTGGCTCACGAACCAGGGTTGGCGGTAATTAAGGGTTGTGGACAATTAATTGAAAATAAGCAAATGTTGAAACAAATAAATTTAGTATCGATTTTAAAATAAAATGAGGGAGGAAACTGAAATTCCATGGAAATATTGGCTTTTTA
>JAQVQI010000026.1 GCA_028701645.1 Candidatus Shapirobacteria bacterium | reverse complement strand
GGCAAGGGTTAATAAAAAAATTATCTTATTTTTAGTTGTGATTGGTTTATGGGTTCAACTTGTTGGTGTCTCAATTCCTTACACCCAACACTATCCTTGGTATGAAATGGAATTTATGTGTGTCGGTAGCCAAGGGTTAAGTAGACGAGGTGAATTAGATTATTGGACTATTTCTCATTTTATTCCTCGATATTCACCGCCATATCGATTAAAAAGAAAATTAGTCGAGAATTGGACAAATCTTATCTTAAAAAGAGATGGAGATTTACCAGATTTCTGGTGGCTCAAAAATAAAAACTAAAATTTCTCTCCCCACGCCTCAACTAGTGAATAACAGCAGCCACAATAATTTTGTTTGTAAAAACCTGTAGTTTTTAAGTCTTTTGATACTTTTTTAGGTATCAAAAATTTTATTTGATACTTATTTTCAAGTTCTTTAGAGATTGTTTCTATTTTGTTTTGATCTTGATAATGACTGGTAATCAAAGTTGACGAAACCACCTCAAAACCTTTTTCTTTGGCATATTCAAATGTTTTCCCCAATCTCAATCTCCAACACTTCTCACACCGATTAACTGTAAGATTATTGCCTCCCTTTTTAAGGGAGGGTGGGGTGGGTTTAATTCTTTCAAACCATTCCCTTGGACTCCAATCCGCCACAATTAATTTAATTTTATTTTCTTCACTTATCTTTTTAATGGCATTCAATCTGGCTAAATATTCAGATCTTGGGTGTATATTGGGATTGTAAAAATAAACCACGATATCGTCAATTTCCTTATTTTCTCTTTTTATAGAATCAATAAATTTCAGTAAACAATCCGCACAGCACGCATGAATTAAAATTTTCATAAAATTAAAGTTGCCCTTTTTAAGGGAGATGACCTGAGCTTGTCGAAGGACAGAGGGTTTATTTCTTTAATAATTCTTTCATTCCTTCTAACCCCTTTTTTGCTTCTGGTCTTTCAAAGTATTCTCTAGCTGGTGCTAATTTTTCTATTAACCAATCAGCCAGTCCGTTTTTAAGATCAAGAGGGAACAATTCGCCCGATTTATAATCCGCAATTAATTTATCAATGTTGGTATAAATAACATCTCCGCCAAATTTTTCCGGTCGGCAAATTTTAAAGTTTCCCTCTTTTTCTCCCCAAAAAACCAAAGTTTCCACCCAGTTTATTAACGGATTAAATTCAATTTCTTTTGGCGGGGCATAAGCTTTTTTAATTTTTTCTCTAATCTCATCTGGTGTGTCATGGATAAAAACCGCACTATCTGGTTTAGATTTACTCATCTTTAAAGTTTCTTCGTTATTTTCTCCTTTTGATGGTCCAGTCAGTCCGGCAATTAAATTTTGATGAATTGCAATTGGTGATATTACTTCACCCGTTCTGTTTTTAAGTGGATTTATTTTAAGTTTTTTGACCACATCTTTTGCAATTACATGAGCTTTTCTTTGATCCATTCCAGCTTGAACTATATTTGCTCCCAAAGTAAAAATATCGGCCACCTGTAGTGGGGGGTAAAACAAAGTCGACATATCAACATCAGTTCCTTGTTGTTTACCCATAATCGAAATTGATCTTAAATTTCTTGATAAGGTGACATATTTTCCTACTTCCATAAAAGTTTCCCAGTGAACCAAATTGTTTTCATACAAATCTCTTCCAGTAATAAACTCAACCTGGTCTTTATTGATTCCAAAACACCTCAAAGAGGCTATTAATCCCGCCTTAAAATAATTTTCTGTCGCCCAACGAATATTTTCCCAGCTACCTCCCAATTTGTTGTTTAAATAAGAATGAAAGTCGGCCAACAAAATTCGACATTTTACTCCAGCTTTTATAAAATCGGCAATTTTTCCCATTGATATCAATCCAGTTCCCAAATGAACCATCCCTGAAATTTCAAACCCAATATAATGTTTCAATTCAGTCCCACTCTCAATTAAGTTTTTTAAGTCAACTTCAGTTAATACCTCTTGACAGTTACGAGAAATTAAAGCAATTTTTTCCTTTGTATCCATTGCTTTGAGTATAAGCTATTTTGTTTTCTTTTTCTATTTGTAGAATTTTCGAATTTGGAATAGAAAATACCAATTAATTGCCATACCGATAATCAAACTACCAATATTCATGGTTACCAAATAGGAAATTGCTGTAATTAATGAGGCATAGAACATTAAATTCCAGGAATTTTTGGTTCTTTTTAATAGTCCAGGAATTGCCATTGCCATCAAAACCATCGAAATTAAACTAACAATTCCATAAACAGAAAAATGAGTTCCATATCGATAACCATACGCATAACCAGCTCTAATCATTGGATTAAAAGCCGCCATTAACCCAAAAGTGGCTAATGTCGACAACACTCCAAAGATTAACCCAACAATCATCAAATATGGCCCATACTTTACCAAAAATTCACCCACCGATTCGGGCAATTGAGGTAATCCTTTGGATACTTCGACTAATTTATTTTCTAAATCAACTAATAATTTTTTCCAGTCTTTTGTTTCGTTTTTAACTTCTTTTACTACCGTTTTCTTTTTTTGTTTTTTCATATATCTAAATAATACCATTATTTCATTGTTTTTTAATAATAATTAGTCTATATTAAAGAACCTTTTTTATGATAAAAAATACTAAATTTATTCCTCAAGAACCAGTTTTAAAATCAATCCTTAGATTGTCGATCCCCATTATTTTGGCCAACATTATTCAGTCGATGTACCAAATGACTGATTCTTTTTGGGTGGGACGTCTTGGGGGAGCTGCTCTGGCTTCGGTTTCAATTTGTTCTCCAATAATCTTTTTGGCCATTGCTCTTGGAGTTGGTTTTGCTATTGCTGGTTCGACTCTTGTGGCTCAGTATTTTGGCGCCAAAAATTATTCCATGGTGTCTCATTCTGCCGCTCAAACTCTACTTCTAATTACCTTTATTTCCCTCATTTTTAGTTCTCTTGGTTACATTTTTGCCCCGCAAATTCTTCAACTTATGGGTGCTAATAGTGAAATTTTTGCAACGGCACTAGGTTTTCTTCGAGTCTCTTTTTTGGCCGTCATCTTTAATTTTTCTTTTTTTATGTTTCAGTCGATTATGCGAAGTATCGGTCGTCCTCAAATTCCAGTCTTAATAGTTGCCGGAACTGCCTTGCTTAATTTTATTCTTGATCCACTTTTCATTTTTGGTTGGAAATCTATTCCTGGCTTTGGAGTCCAAGGAGCCGCTGTTGCCACTCTTTTTACTCAAGGAATTGCCGCCATTATTGGCTTGGCTATTCTTTTTGGAGGTAAATATGGCGTCGATTTAAAAATAAAACATTTCGCTCCCGATTTTAAGTTTATGAAAAAAGCTTTTTTTATCGGTTTGCCCACCTCAATCGAACAGTCTAGTCGTAATTTTGTCATGACACTTATAGTCTCTCTTATTGCCAGTTTTGGTACCACTGCTGTTGCTTCTTATGGAGCTGGGGTAAATATTAACCAAGTCGCTATTATGGTTGGGGTTGGTTTGGCTATTGCCAATGGTACTTTGGTTGGCCAAAACATTGGTGCCAAGCGCCTTGATCAAGCTATAAAAATATCCAAAATTAGTGCTCTCATGTCTTTTGTGGTTTTATCCTTCTTAGGATTTCTTTCTTTTGTTTTTTCTAAAAATTTAATTTCATTTTTTATCCCTCACGACCCCATGGTTATTCAGGGAGGGTCAAATATGATTAGAATCGTCGCTCTTAGTTTTGGTTTTGTTGGTCTTCATATGTCATACAGTAATGTTTTTTCTGCTGCCGGACTTACCAAAATACCTATGTATTTAACCATTTTTTCTCAATGGTTTTTCCAAATCCCTTTATCATATTTTCTTTCCAAACACACACCCCTTGGCGTCAACGGAATTTGGGTCGCCCTACCTCTTACCAATATTCTCGCCTCATTTGTGGCTTATATTTTGTATACCAAAGGTTCTTGGAAAAACTCCAAACTAATCGAACACGACATCTAATAATAAAAAATATTTATTAAAAACCCTCCATTTCTGGAGGGTTTTTGTTGCCTTATTCAAACTTTCTAAATCATATATAAATTTGTCCTATCTTATTCTTAAATCTTAAATCATAATTCTTGATTCTTGATTTACTCCGCCTTGACCGTAATCTTTTTTGGTTGAGTTTTTGGTGATTTAGCAAACCTCACCGTCATCATTCCATTTTTGCATTTTGCCTCAGGTTCAGCATTATAATCAATGTCACCGGGGACCGAGACTTGATAGACAAACGATCTTTTTGATTGTCTAATCATTTTTTTCTTTTCTTCTTTTTCCTGAGCCTCAGCTCTAATTAACAAGACCCCTTTTTCAAAGGTCAATTCAATTTCTTTAGGGTCGACTCCTGGAACTGCTGCCTCAACGTAGATATTTTTTTCGTCTTCGGCAATCGACAAGCCATTATTATTGTTAGAAGTGATTATATCGTTGTCAAACCATTGGTCTATATCTCTATCAAACCAAGGTGACATTAATAATCTTTTTGGTATAAGAGTGTTCATATTCTCTTCTTTTTTGATAAATTTATAATTAGCACTATTTTACAAAGACTGCTAATATTTGTCAATATCCAACCTGTTTTCTTCTAAATCTGGCTAGCTGAAAATCTGACTAACTGAATAGCTGACAGTCTGACAAACTAACCAACCACCAACAACTTCGCCCGATTCCATTTTTTACACTTCTCGCATTTCAAATATTTTCTGTTAAATAAGTTTAGGGTATAAAACTCCTTCAAAAAATCTATTTGTTGTTTGTGCCCACATTTATCACACTCATAGCCAAAATAACGGCAGTGCCAGTTAACAATCCAAGTCAACAATCCAACCATTACTAATATCCAAATCCACATTAATCCTTTTTCTAGCAAAAATATCGCCGCTGTTATTTCTAATCCCACAAATATTATCAATCTCCAGACAACCGCCAGGGCATCTTTTAATTCTACTTTTCTAAATTTCATAATTTATTCTACTCCAATCTTTTCCATTTCAACCTCAGCGAGTTGCTGACCACCGACACACTACTTAGTGACATTGCCATTCCAGCAAAAATTGGATTTAACTTAATTCCCCAAATCGGGTAGAGTAGTCCAGCCGCTATCGGTATTCCCACCAAGTTATAAATAAATGCCCAAAATAAATTTTCTTTAATCGTTTTTAGAGTGTTTTTAGATAATACCCACGCCTTTTTTACTTTACCAATATCACCTTTAAGAATTGTTATTTCTGCCGACTCTATGGCGATATCCGAGCCATTACTCATTGCTAATCCCACATCAGCCGACACTAGCGCTGGTGCATCATTAATCCCATCTCCCACCATTGCCACTTTTGCTCCCATCATTTCTTTCATATATTTAACTTCACTAGCTTTTTTTTCCGGAGTCATATCCGACATTATATTTCCAATTTTTGCCTGTTTGGCGATAAAATTTGCCGTTCTCATCTTATCTCCAGTCATCATAATTACTTTTATCCCTTTACTTTCAAAATCTTCAATAATTGGGGCCACATTTTCTTTGACCGTATCACTAACCCCAAATTGTCCCGCCAATTTTCCCCCAATTTTTATATCAATTACCGTTTTACCAGCATGCTCCATTTCCTTATTACCATTTTCTGACTTCAAAATTTCTACCAACTGATTATTTACTTTTCCTTTCACTCCTACCCCAATTGTTGCCAAAAAATCACTACAAGTGGATAGTTTTATCTTTTGTTTTTCTGCTTCTTTCACTATAGCCTGGGCTAATGGGTGCTCCGATTTTTTTTCAACCGAAGCAGCGTATTCCAAAATATCTTTGGCTAAATATTTTTTATCCAATATTTTAATATCAGTCACTTCTGGTTCACCCTTGGTAATAGTACCGGTTTTGTCAAAAACAATCGTATTAATTTTGGCCAAATTTTCTAGACCCAAAGCATTTTTGACCAAAATTCCTTCTTCAGCCCCTCGACCAACCGCCACAATTATTGCTGTTGGTGTTGCCAACCCCAAAGCACAAGGGCAAGCCACCACCAAGACTCCAACCAGTGAAGTTATTGCCATCGATAGTGATCCTGCCATTACCCAGACCACAAAGGTTATTAAAGCAATCACCAATACTATTGGCACAAAAACTCTTGATATTTCATCTGCCATTTTTTGAACTGGAGCTTTGGAATTTTGAGCCTCCTCCACCACTTTAATAATTTGAGCTAAGACTGTTTTTTCTCCCACCTCAGTCGTTTTTATTTTTATAAACCCTTGTTTGTTAATTGTGGCCCCAATTACTTTATCTCCCAAAACCCTATCCACCGGCATCGCTTCACCGCTAATCATCGATTCGTCAACAGTTGTTTGACCCTCAACCACCACTCCGTCAACTGGAATTTTAAACCCAGGTTTTATCACTACTATTTCACCTGAAACTACTTGATCAAGTGGCACCTCAATTTCTTGATTGTCTCTCCATACCAGAGCTGTTTTTGCCTGTAACCCCAACAATTTTTTAATTGTTTCTTTGGTTTTTTCCTTCGATCTGCTTTCCAAATATTTTCCCAAGGTCACAAAACCGATTACCCCAATGACTGCGTCAAAATAAACCATATTGGGTAAATTTAAGCGTTCAAGTATTTTTGGAAAAATTAAAATTAAGGTGCTGTAAACATAAGCTGTCCCAGTGCCAATTCCAATTAATGTATCCATATTAGCTATCCCACGTCTCAAAAAATTTACTATCCCCATCAAAAATGGTTTACCTACCAACACATAAATCAGGGTCGATGTTCCAAACAAAACCCAATTCCAAGCCTCCATCTTAATTGGCAAAGAGGGAAGTCCGGGCCAAATTAAGGCCAATAAATCCCTAAACACAAGTATCAAGATAAAAATCAATATTGGCAAAACTATTCCTATTTTTATTTTTTCGACACTAATTACAATTTCTTTATTAACCTCGCCAAGATCAACCTTGTATCCTGATTTCTCAATTTCTTCATATATTTTATTTTCAGAAATCTTTGTCTCGTCGTAATTTATTTTGGCTGTTTCTGTCGCATAACTTACCTCAATTTCGTTTATTCCATCAATTTTTTTGAGTCTGTTTTCAATAATATTTGAACAGCTGACACAGTGCATTCCTTTAATTTTTATTATTTCTTTTTTCATCCTTATTCGGTGACCACTAATTGGCCGTTGTGGGGCACATCCATGGCACAAACAAATTGATAATTCCCTGTTTTTGTTGGAGTAAATTCCATCACCAAAGTTTTTCCTTTGGTTAAAGTCTGGGGTTTCTCATACAAATCTTGTAATAATATCGTACTCATACAACCATATTCATTTACCAACACTTCAATTTCGACTCTGGTTTTTTCACCTTTTTTGACAGTTATCTCCGACGGACTCAATCCAAAATTTGTGTATTTCACTTTGACCACACTTTTTATCTCTTGTGTGTCTTGGTCTCCCTTTTTAAGGGAGGGCAGAGTGGGTTTCAATCCAAGTTGAAAAACCAAGTTGTAAATTATAAAAAATAAAATAATTATTCCAATCGCTTTTTGATCTTTAATAAATTTTTCTCCTACCTTACCAATCAAAAACAAAGGGATACTAGTTCCGACTACAAAGCTAAACATTATCACCAGTCCATTTATTGCGTT
Source organism: Candidatus Shapirobacteria bacterium (assembly GCA_028701645.1). Classification (GTDB taxonomy): domain Bacteria; phylum Patescibacteriota; class Microgenomatia; order UBA12405; family UBA12405; genus WARW01. The sequence continues at coordinate 602 of JAQVQI010000026.1, read as the reverse complement.
TCCACTCAACATTGCCATACTCTCAGCCAGAATTGTAAAACCACAGGGCAAGAAAACTGACAATAGCCCTAATACCCAAGCCATCTCTTTTTTTAAAATTTTTTGATGTATCTCTTTAGATAACCCAATTTTTATTTTATTAGCCCACCTTACTCCAACCATTTGTAGTGCCACCACTATCATTACTGCCGACACTACCACCATAAAAATATTCATAAGTAGTCCGCTAACTTTAAATTGCTGCCCTACTATTCCCAAAATTATTCCTAAACTCGAGTAACCCAAAATTCTCCCCAAAATTATTGTTAGCGTCTCTTTTGGCCGGCTTAAAATTATTCCACCCATCAATGCTCCACAACTTGAAAATCAGGCTATCAATCCAAATCCCAAAAACGCCACCCATGAACTATTTTTATTTATATTCAAAAATCCTCCCAACCCCAGACTATTTAACAGTAAAAAACCCAAAATTACTCCAATTGGTAACCATATCCAGTTAGATTTTTCTTTGTTCAAAGAAGGGGAAGTGGTGGGTTTTATACCCCCAAACTTATACCCATTCTTCCTAAACATTTTATTCAATTTTTCTTTACTAATTTTCT
>JAQVQI010000025.1 GCA_028701645.1 Candidatus Shapirobacteria bacterium | reverse complement strand
CCCTGAAGTAATCGACTGTTGGTTTGAATCTGGAGCTATGCCATACGCTCAACTTCACTATCCTTTCGAAAATAAAGAATTTTTCGAAAAAAGTTTTCCATCAGATTATATCGTCGAATATATCGGTCAAACTCGTGGTTGGTTTTATACTCTCCATGTTTTATCAAACACCTTATTTCAATCAGAAAGTTTCAAAAACTGTATTGTCACCGGTACTATGATGGGCAATGATGGTCGAAAAATGAGTAAACTTTTCAAAAATTACCCTGATCCAAAAATGGTCCTCCAAAAATATGGCGGAGACGCTATGCGTCTTTACCTCATGAGTAGTGTCATTATGGTTGGAGAAAATATTAATCTTGACGAAAAAGAATTTGACAATCAAGTAAAAAATGTTTTATTACCTCTATGGAATTCTTTTAAATATTTTCTCACTTATGCCAATCTTCACGATTGGTCACCAGATTTTTCTGAATCAAATTCTCAAGATCCGCTTGATATTTGGATTCAAAACAAAGCCGATCAATTAACCGCTAACATAAGTGGAAATTTGGAAAAATACAATATCCCAGAAGCAACTAGATTAATTGAACCATTTATCAATGATCTTTCTCGTTGGTACATTCGCCAATCTCGTGACAGGTTTGTTGCCGGCAACCAAAAAGCACTTCAAACATTATGGCAAGTTTTAGTTCAATTTAGCCTAACAACTTCACCAATAATTCCTTTTATCACCGAATATTTTTGGCAAAATTTAGTTGTCCCGTTTGATAAAAACAAGCCAGAATCTGTTCATCTAGAGTTTTACCCAGAAAACAAACCAGTCGACATAAAAGTAATTAGCGATATGGAACTAGTCATGCAAATTTGCGAACAAGGCAATATGATTAGAAAAACAAACAATCTCAGTACCAGGCAGCCTTTAGCTAAAGTTACAATCTCTTCCAATCAAAATCTAAATTTAAACGACGGTTTAATTAGAATTATTCAAAACGAACTCAATCTAAAAGAAGTTGAAATTGTAAAATCAAAAGAAACTCTTTTGGTGACACTAGATACCAACTTAACACCCGAGTTAATTGCCGAGGGAGAGTCTCGTGATTTAATCCGTTCAATTCAAAGCTTGCGCAAAGATGCCAAACTAAATCTTTTAGACAAAATTAAAATATATGCCCCAAAATGGCCACAGTCCTTTGAGTCAGAAATTTTGGCTAAAACATTGGCTAATAGTATCCAAAAAGCTAACGATCTAAAAATTGAAAAAATCAGCTAAAATTGATTAATGTCTAAAAACCCATTTCTACCCTTAGTAATTGGTTTGTCCTTTCTTTTTTGTATCAATATTTTAATGGTTAGTTCTGTTGCCCCAAACTCTGTTTTAAAACAAATAATTGCTTGGGTAATTGGACTTGTATTATTTTTTATTGGCCGATTTATTAACCCAAAACAAATTATTTCTTCTAAATGGATTATTTTTATTGTTTGTTGTTTGTTTTTATTAACTCCAATTGTTTTAAACAATATTACCCGCGGCTCTCGTCGTTGGATTGACCTTGGTTTCACTTCAGTTCAACCCTCAGAATTTGTTAAACCTTGGTTATTACTATTTTTGGTCAACACCACCATACCTTTACTACACCTTATACCTGTCGGAATTATTATGCTTCAACCAGATCTTGGTAGTGCCTTATCTGTCTTGTTTCTAATAGTCCCCCTAATTGTCTACAATAAAAAACTCTTTAAATTATCAATAATTATTGGGTTAATTGGCCTATCACTTTCGCCTTTTATTTACAAATATGGTCTTCATGACTACCAAAAAGAAAGAATAATAAATTTTTTAAACCCTCTATCAGATCCTTTAGACAAAGGTTACAATGTTATTCAATCAAAAATTGCCATCGGCTCTGGTGGTTTGTGGGGTAAGGGTTACAAAAAGGGGACTCAGGGACAATTATTGTTTTTACCAGAAAAACACACTGATTTTATGTTTGCTACTACCGCTGAGGAACTTGGTACTGTTGGAGTCCTTATAGTTTTAACTAGTTACTACTTACTAATTTCGACTTTATTCAAAAAAGCTTTTTTAGTAACCCAAAACCGCGCCCTTTTTCTTTTTACTCTAGGAATCGCCATTCAAATTTGGATGCAAGTTTTTGTCAATATTGGGATGAATTTAGGTATTTTACCTGTTACTGGTATTCCTTTACCATTTTTGTCAGTCGGTGGATCATCAATCATAACGTTATTATTTTCTCTTGGGGTTATCTACTCATCTTAAGCTAAAAATAGAAAAATATACACATGTCTGTTATATTTATTTATATTGAAAAATTCTAAATACAAATTAATATTATCTGTCTTTGCAATTTGTGGAGTAATTTCTCTGCTAATTACCATCGGTTTGGCTTATTATTATCAATCCAAAAGATCTAAAATTTTAGGGTTATCCGATTTTTCTAGTCCAATCCAAGTTATTTCAAACATTTCTAGCAGTTTTCCAGAACCTGATTTTTCCTTTGACAACCCAACAGGTGTAGCAGTTGACGCTCAGGGAAATATTTATGTAACAGACCTAGAAACGAATCTAATTCAAAAATATGATATTGGAACCAGTATTTGGACAATTATTGGGAGTGAAGGTTTTGCTTTAGGAGAAATTTATGGTCCTTCTGGTATAGATATCGACACCAGTGGCAATATTTATGTGACTGAGTGGAGTAGCTCACGGATTCAAAAATATAATATCGGCACAACTACTTGGGAGGTGATAGGAAGTGCTGGTTCAGCTGTCGGACAATTTGACAACCCTCGAGGGATAACCGTTGACACTAGTGGCAATATTTATGTGGCCGATACTAATAATTTCCGGATTCAAAAATATAATATCGGCACAACTACTTGGGAGGTGATAGGAAGTGCTGGTGTTGCTGTTGGAGAATTTATTTATCCTTCTGGTATAAGTATTGACACTAGTAATAATATTTTTGTAGCTGATAGTGGCAACAATCGAATTCAGAAATATAATATCGGCACAACTACCTGGGAAGCTATGGGGAGTTACGGTTCAGCAGTCGGACAATTTAATAATCCTTATGACATAACTATTGATAACAGTGACGATATTTATGTGACTGATAGTTGTAATGGTCGAATCCAAAAATATTCTAATGATTCACAAACCTGGTTAGTCATCGGTGATTCTAATGATATTTGTCTAAACCCAACTTTTAATGGGGTCACTGATAAAATATTGGTAAATCTTAAAAAAATTTTTGATAAATTTTTCAATCAAATATTAGCTGTCGCTATTTTAGAAGACTTTGATGACCTTAGAGGAATAGCAGTTGATCTCCAAGGGAATGTTTATGTAGCTGATAGTGGTAATCATCGAATCCAAAAATACGACCCAGAAACTACAAATTGGACAGCCATGGGAAGTCAAGGGTCAGCTATTGGACAATTTAATGAACCACATGGAATTAGTCTTGACACTTACGGCAATGTTTATGTAACTGATAGTGGTAATCATCGAATTCAAAAATATGATATTGGTACGACCACTTGGATAGAAATGGGAGGTGAAGGTTCAGATATCGGCCAATTTTATTATCCAATAGATTTATCTATTGATAATAATGGCAATATTTATGTAACTGACAGTGATAATAGCCGGATTCAGAAATATGATATCGGCACGACAGCCTGGACAACTATGGGAAGCTATGGTTCAGAAGTTGGTCAATTCAAGTGGCCAACTGGGATAGTTATAGATAATAATAGTAATATTTATATAGTTGATACTGAAAATCATCGAATCCAAAAATATGATATTGGAACCACCACTTGGTCAGTAATTGGAAGCGTAGGGTCAGAGGTTGGACAATTTAATTATCCTAACGGAATAACAATTGATTCAATTGGCAATATTTTTGTTGCCGATACTGCAAATCATCGAATCCAAAAATATGATATTGGAACATCAACTTGGACTACAATGGGAAGCGAGGGATCAGGAGTTGGCGAATTTAATAATCCAAAAGGAATTGACACAGATAATCTCGGTAATATCTATGTTGCCGATACTGCAAATCATCGAATTCAAAAATATGATATTGGAACCACCACCTGGTCAGCAATAGGTGAATACAACGGACCAATTATTGATAACGTAATTTCGTATTCAAATCCTAATGGATTTTTTAACAAACTAACCTATTTATTCAATAACCTTGTAAGGAAGGTTTTGGCTACGATCTCAGTTTATTTCTATAACCCCATGGATTTAGTAGTTGATAGTGTTGGGAATGTTTATGTAGTCGATGGTGGTAACAATCGAATCCAAAAATTAATTTATTATTCTGCTCCAACTTTTACCATAAACTATTCAGCTTTAGAAAATGGTTCAATAACCGGAACAACCACCCAAAGCATTTCTGTTGGACAAAGCTCTACCCCCGTAGTTGCTATAGGTAATGAAGGTTATTCTTTTTTGCAATGGAGTGATGGGTCTATTACCAATCCAAGATTTGATGTTGTCGAAGATGACGATATTAGTCTCACCGCTGAATTCACTAACACTCGAACAATTTCTGATGTCGATGCTACAAAAATAAATAACGAAATTTCTCGTGAATTTATAAATATAGGCTCAACTGATCCAACCTTGGTTTCCAATTTTACTTTCAATATTAATTACACTTTCTTAACTGGATCCGCCTCTATTGTTTTTCCAGCTCAAACAGTAGTTGCTCCTATAGGGGCTAGTACTGTTGATTTAACTCAATTTAGGACTATAAACAACACTACTGAAATAAAAACAAAATTAGACAATACTATCAGTTCTCTCCAATTTGGTATTCCTAATATTAATCTGACTTTTTCTAAACCAGTTACTGTTATTATTCCAGTTAGTTCAAACTACAACAATCAGACCCTCCAAGTAAAATACCATCGTGATGGAGATCCGGAAAACATTTGGAACAATGAGACTACTTGTTTGATAACTAATAGTAATTGTACTTTTCAAACTACTCATGCCACCACTTTTGCTGTCTTAAAAAATACCACCCAAACGCCAAACAATACTTCTTCTCCAGCAAACTATGTTCAAGACCACAATTGCCATTCAACAAAACCATTATTAACTTCTGATTTGTTCCAAATAGATGCTTTATCAAACAAGGCCAAAATATACTTTACCCCACAAACCGATACTAATGATTACTTTATAAGCTTTTCTTCAATAAACAATAATGCAGAAGAACACGGAGAAAAAGTAACACTTCTTCGTGAGGGGGTCCAATCACATACTATTTACAGTTTAAAACCAAATACAACTTACTATGTTAAAGTCAGAGGCCAAAACGGTTGTATGCCCGGCAATTGGAGCAATATTATGCAATTTAAAACCAATTCTAGAATTTATTATCGTTACTCTGTAACTACAAAAGCAAATAACATTATTAAAAACACTACTAATACTGTTAAAAAATCTATTATAAATGCCTGGAACACTATTATTTTGCCAAAAACTTTTGGAGATTAATTTTTTTGTATATTGTCAACTTCTTTTACTATGTTATAATCGACAAGTATGAAATACGCTGTTATCGCCATCTCTGGCACTCAATTTAAAGTTGAAGAAAACCAAAAATTATCAGTTGACAACTTAAACCTAAAAGAAGGCGAAAAAAGTTCAACCGATCAAGTTTTACTTACTGCTAATGATGACAAAATTAAAATTGGAACTCCAACAGTTAAAGACGCCCTTGTCGAATTTGAAGTATTAAAAAATTACAAAGGCGAAAAGTTAACTGTTTTTAAATACAAATCAAAGTCTCGATATCGAAAAACTACTGGTTTTAGGCCTCAACTAAGCGAAATAAAAATTACCAAAATCACTTTATAAACTTTATAATTTTTTACTATTTACTAAAAGCTAATAGCTAATTATCTAAACCATGGCACATACAAAATCACAAGGTAAAACAAATCAAAAAACAAACCGACCCGGGCAAAGACGTGGAGTCAAAAAATTTGGTGGTCAAAAAATAGATGTCGGCCAAATAATCGTTCGACAAGTTGGTTCTAGTTTCCATGCCGGTACTGGTGTCAAAACTGGAAAAGATTTTACTATCTACGCCGTTCGACCTGGAATTGTCAAATTCTTCAAGAAATTAGGCAAAAATATCATATCTGTGATCAAGGCCTAACTTCTCTGATATATTTTGATTTATTTTTCACTCCTTTTTTCACGACTCTTTTCATAGTAAGCTTGTTTTATGATGAAACAAGTAACTCAAATACCGACTAACCAACTCGAACCAAACCCACTTCAACCTCGCGGAATTATTTCTCCAGAATCGGTAGCCGAATTAGTTGAGTCAATCAGAGAACATGGAATACTTGAGCCCCTAATCGTTGCCAAAACTCCAGCCGGTTTTCAAATTATTGCTGGTGAACGTCGTTGGCGAGCTGCTAGAATTTTAAAACTTGAATATGTCCCCGCGATTGTTAAAGAAACTAATCCTCAACAAATGCTCGAAATGGCTATTGTTGAAAATGTCCAAAGAAAAGACCTAAATCCAATCGAAAGAGCCAAAGCCTTTTTGAGGCTAAAAGATGAATTTCAATTTGACAATCATCAAATTGCCAAAAAAATAAGTAAAAGTGTTCCCTATGTAATAAATTGCTTAAAGCTTTTAACGCTACCAGACGCCCTAAAAGACGGTTTACTTTCTGGATTGATAAGTGAAGGCCATGCTCGAGCTTTATCAAGCATTGGCGATACTAGGCTTACTATTGAAGCTTATAAAATTGTACTTAGAGAAAAAGCGTCTGTCCGACGAGCTGAAGACATTGCCAGACGAATGCGCAAAAAAATTGAAGAGGGGACAGTTCCGATTACCAAAGAAAATCTGCCACAGTTTTTAAAATCAAAACTCGATACTATTAGTGGAGATTTTAAAGAATTTTTTGAAGACAAAACAACTAATGTCAAAATCACCCAAACAAATGTCGTCACCCAGGTTACTTTTCAATTTAAAGGCACAGTTGATCGTCGTTTTGCCAATTTAAAAGAACTCTACAAAAAAATTTGTGAGAAAGATTTGACCAATATAAACAACTAAAACGAGGCTTTAGGAATTAGACCTATTTTTTCAACTGGCCAATATCTAAAAAAAGCTTTTCCGATAATTAAATCTTTATTTATTGGTCCAAATTCACGGCCGTCTCTTGAGTTTGGTCGATTATCCCCAAAACAGAGATATTGTCCTTCAGGAACCTCAACCTCAACTCCTTCTGTACAAAAATCGCCTGGCGAAGAATAAACCATTTCCGGCAAAAACGATTGATCTAGTTTTTCTCCATTTAAATAAACATCACCTTCTTTAACCATAACTTTATCCCCAGGGATTCCGATAATTCTTTTAATATACTCACAACCATCAACCGCGCACGGTTCTCCTGCTGGAGCTTTGAAGATAACCACATCCCCACGCTTTGGGTCACCAAAACGATAACTTATTTTTTCAGTCAATAGGTATTCTTTGTCTACAAAATTTGGATACATTGAGCTCCCTTTAACTTCATTTGGTTGAGCGATAAATAAATACAACAAAACAAAGACTGACAAGGCCAAAACTATCGATTGAATAAATTCAAGTAAAAAATTTCCGATACTAAACCCAGCTTGTCTGTTTTTATAAATGTTTTTCATACTTTTAAATTGTAGCTGATATAATTACCAAATACCAGGTTGTTTAGCTCAGTTGGTTAGAGCGCTTCGTTCACATCGAAGAGGTCAGAGGTTCGAGTCCTCTAACAACCACAATTTACAGAATTTATTTAAACCACTATATACTCATCTGTATAGCGATAACATATAATATTATTAGATCAATTATGAGAGAGCAATCGTCAGACGAGACAGGAATAACAAAATCATTTCTTGCTGAAGCCAAGAAAATATTCCGAGGCTATATTGAAGACCCACAAAAACCAATTGAAATTATTCCAAAACCAGAAGCAAAGGAAACAATTGATCTAAATTTAAACGAAATACTAAGACAATCAACTTTAGACGAGAATAAGAAAATAAAAGTTAAAAATATCGTATACAGCTGTTTTGATAAATTAGACGAAAACCAAATTCTTTCAGGTCATGTTAGGGGAATAATTCAAGGGTTTATTCCAGCTTTAATAGAAGGAAAAGATTGTGTAGAAAGTTTTTTTGATCCCAATGCTTTTACTAAAAGCTTTGATCATGAGGCTAGCGGAATAAGTGTTAATGATTTTATTTTTCAATCCTTAACTAGAAAATGTAAACCAAGTAATTTTAGTCGTTTGGTTTATCGATCAAGACAAATGCCAGCAATTGATAGTCAAAAGATTCTTCAAAACAGAAAAGACGGAATAACACTCGGTCGAGAAGTTGGTTTTAATTCTCTTAGAGAAATGATTCATGATCAAAAAAATTCGGCTTTACCAATAGTAAATAGTATAATAACTTTTTTCGAAACTAATGACAAATCATTACTAGAAACAGAAATCAATAAATGGAAAACCAGATATCCTGATGATAACATGT
>JAQVQI010000024.1 GCA_028701645.1 Candidatus Shapirobacteria bacterium | reverse complement strand
AAAATAATCCTTTTATTAATAGTATTAAATTTTTGGTTAACAAAACCAATTGGAGCAAATTCACTCGAAACAACTCCAAAATTAGAAGCTACCCCAACAATGGAGGTTACGGCTTTACCAACTGAAGGATTAGAAAGTAAGATAACTGAGGCTGGTAATAAAGAAGTTGAGATTAAAATTGATGAAATAAAATGGAAGGGAATAAATACTTTTAAAGTAGCCACGGTTTGGGCAACTAAAAGAGGCGTGTCGGTAAATACCTTAGTACTATTATTATTGTTGCCATTAGTGGCCACAATAGTTTCTTTTTTGCATTATGTGGTGGGATTGTCGGGATATGGGATATTTATGCCAACGATGATTGCCGTGGCTTTTTTGGCCACAGGTATATTTGGGGGATTAATATTGTTTAGCTTAATATTGCTAATCTCTTTGGTAAGTAATATTTTTTTGAGTAAATTAAAACTTCATTTTTGGCCAGCTAGGTCAATTAGTTTGATGTTTATCTCTATTGGTACTTTTGCCTTGATGGTAATGTCTTCTTTTGTGAGATGGATTGATATTAGTAATATCTCAATCTTTCCAATATTATTCATGATTTTGTTGACGGAAGAATTTACTCGAACTCAATTGACTAAAAGTAAAAAAGAAGCCAAAAAATTAACAATTGGGACAATGATATTGGCAATTATTGGGGCTATGACAATGAATTTTGGATTTATTCAAAGAATTGTAATGGAATATCCGGATGGAGTAATTGCTTTAGTGTTAATCGTTAATTTATTGATAGGAAATTATACTGGGATTAGGTGGTCGGAAATTGGTAGATTTAAAGAAGCTATTCGTATAAAACAATAACTAATAACCAAGAAACAAACAGCAAACAATAAACAAAAAACAAACATAATAATAATCAAAAAAAACATGTTAAATTTAAAAAAATATCGTAAGTTTTTGACAAAAAACGAGAGAAATAAGGTTTATTTGCGAAAAAATTCTTCAAAAGGAAAGGGAATTGCTGATAGTAAATACAAAACTAAAAAATTGTTGAGTAAAAAAGGAGTGGGGGTGCCAAATTTATTGGCAAGATTTAAAAATGAAGAACAATTGCTAAATTTTAGATGGGAAGATTTAGAAGGAAATTTTGTTATAAAACCAGAATCAGGTTATGGAGGGGAAGGAATAATAATTATTCGAAAAAGAGGAAAATGGGCGGGTGAGTGGCAAAAAATGAATGGCGAAATTATTTCGACTCAAGATATGCAACTTCATTGTCAAGAGATTTTGGCGGGTAAATATAGCTTACATTCTACGCCAGATTCGGTTTTGGTTGAAGAAAGAATAAAAATTCATCCGTTTTTTTTGGCATTGACCAGATCTGGGACGCCTGATATTAGAGTCATTGTTTATAATAATGTTCCAGTGATGGCTATGTTTAGAATTCCAACGGAAAAATCTGGCGGGAAAGCAAATTTGCATCAAGGGGCGATGGGTTTGGGAATAGATTTAGCAACCGGAATTACCACCTTTGGGGTCGAAAAAGGAGTAATGATTTATCGAATATATGATTTTAATAAAAAGAAAAAAAGAAAAGTTAACGGCATAAAAATACCATTTTGGAAGGAAGTTTTGGAAACTGCAGTTAAATGTCAACAAGCGATACCAAGTTTGGGGTTTGTGGGGGTTGATGTGGTCTTGGACAAAGAAAAAGGACCGGAAGTCTTGGAAGTAAATGCTCGACCGGGTTTATCAATTCAGCTTTGTAATATGGCGGGGTTGAAGGGTCGAATAGAAAAAGTTGATGGAATCGAAGTGAGAAATGTGGAACATGCAATTACTTTGTCAAAATATTTATTTGGAGAAAAGTTTTTTGAAAAAATTGAAGAGAAAGAAAAAAACAAAACAATTGATTCTTTAGAAACTATTAAGATAAAAATTCCCAAAGGATTTAAACCTAAAGATAACGATTTTAAAATTATTAAGAAAGGTAAACATAGAATGATAGAAGTGGAAGCAAAGATTGACACGGGGGCTTTAAGAAGTTCGATAGATGAATCTTTAGCCAAAAAATTGGGTTTATCGAGTAGTGATAAGGTTTTGTATTATCGACACTATAGATCGGCAATAGGTAGGGCCCACGAAAGGCCGGTAATTGGGATAAATTTTTGGTTAAAAGGTAAAAAAATATCAACAACAATTAATGTGGCCAACAGGGAAGGATTGAACACTAGATTTTTGATTGGAAGAAGGGACTTGGATGGATTTTTAATAAAAGCAAAAGGAAATAAAAAAAAATGATATGAAAGTTAAATTTTTTGACTTGATAATGATTTTTTATCGTGCTCGCACCTTCGGTAACACACCTCAGCGGCTTGCGCGCGAAAAAAATATTATCTGCGTTAAAATTTAATGAAATATAATATGAAAAACAAAATTGCGATTTTTTATGGAGGGAAGTTGAGTGAAAAAGTTGAAAAATTTGTCAAGATGGGAGAAAAATTGGGAGTTGAAGTTGAGGCAATTAATTATAATGAAATTTATTTGGATTCTGAGGATAAAAGTGACGGAAAGATGAAGGTTAGGTTTAAATCAGGTAAAAAACTTGAGGATTACGGGGTGGTTTATTTTAAATTTGTAAAACATTATCGGGAAGAAGCGTCGCTAATTATGGATTGCATCGATGATGAGGTTAAAGTGGTTGATTCAGTTTTGAGACGAGGGAGACCAAGTGATTTTTGTAAAATTCATCAAATGAAGGCAATGATAGATGTCGATTTGAATGTGCCAAGATTAGTAATGGGTAGATTGAAATATTTAAGATATGAAGCGGTTAAAAAGTTTCAATATCCATTAATTTTGAAAGGGAGCCAAGGAGATAGACGATCTCAGGTGTTTAAATTTTTTTCAGATGCCAGTTGGGACAAAGGATGGGAGGTATTTCGTGAAAGAGAAATAAATGAAGGACAAAGATATATGCTTCAGGAATATATCGTAAATGCCGAGGATTATCGAGTGATGGTGTTGGGAAATAAAGTGTTGGGAGTAATGAAAAGAGCAACAGGAGATAATCCACTTTTGAAGAATGTGTTTACTAAAACTGAATTACCAGATTATGTGTTGGAAAAAGCAGTGGCAGCAGCAAAGGCATGTGAAATAGAAGTAGCAGGGGTAGATGTAGTGTTTAAAGAAGGTGAAAAAGAACCCTATTTTTGGGAAGTAAACAGGGCACCAAACTACGACAGATTTGAACAAGTGACAGGAATTAATGTAGCCGAAGAAATAGTTAAGTATCTGGCAAGTTTTTTAAAATAAGGTATTAGCTATTTTTTTTAATCCATTTCTCTCTTTTTATAAAGAGAAAACCCAAAATTAAACCGGCACCAACAACAGTCAGAATGCTTTCAATCTTATCAAGGCCGTTGGCTAAACCAGTAAAAGCTTCGCCCATTTGCATACCGATAAAAGCTAAAATAAAAGAGCGAACTATTAGAGCCAAAAACATAATTGGATAAAATTTTTGGGGTTTTATGCGAAATCCACCACAAAAACCGGTAATTAAAGAGACAGGAACTACTGGGATGATTACTGAAATAAAAATGAATAATTCATCTTTGATGGTTTTTTGAAAATCAGACCTTATTTTTTCGATTAAAGACCACCTTATACCGACATATTTTCCAAACTTATCAATTATTGGTTGACCGCCGAAATAAGCAATTAAAAAAACTAAACTAGTGCCAATAATGGCACCAACAGAATAAGGGAGGGAAACTTTTGCGAGTATTTCCCAAATTAATTGAAGTATTGGGAGTGATCGGGAGACCAAAAAAACTCCGCCAGACATAGTAATAATTGGGGAAGGAATGGGAACAATAATTTGTTCAACAACTCCGCCTATAAACATAGATAAAGAACCATGAGTTTGAACCATGCTTAAAATTTTTTGTAGAATTTCAGTCATAATTAATATGTTATCTGGGAATAGAAAACTTATCCAGTCTTTGTTTTTTTGTATTAAATGTGGGCAATGGAGGACTCGAACCTCCGACCCCCGTCTTATCAGGACGGTGCTCTAACCAACTGAGCTAATTGCCCGTAAAAAGTAAACCTATTTTATCAAAAGGATAGTTAAAATTAAATAGTAGATATATAAAGGTAAGCGAAATGTTAAAATTAGGAGTGAAAAAGAATAATTTATTAAAATTTGCAGGCTTTGTTGGGGCCTTATTTTTAATTGTTTTTGGAAATTTGGCTAATTTTTTGAGAACTTTTCGTTTGGTAAACAAAAAGGGGAACTGGAAAAATTAATTGATGAAAAAATATTTTTTCATTTTTGGTTTATTAGCAATTGGGGGGGTGGGTTTTTGGGGTTGGAATAAAAATCAATTTTTGTTAAATCCTTTGTCTGGTAAAAAAAATCTTGGACAAAAAACTTGGCTAAATTCAGAGAAATCTAAGAAAATTTTTGGTTTTTTACCAACCTGGATGATAGGTAAGACAAGATTATATAGTAATGAAATGAGCCATTTAATTTTTTTAGGAATTGAAGCTGATGAAAAAGGTAACTTAATTTGGGATATACAAGCAAAAAAAATAAATGATGAAGTTTATTTAAATCAAAAAAGAGAAATACAAAAAAATGGAGGAAAAAATATTTTGGGAATTAAGTTGTTTGATGATGAAAAATTAAAAAAATTATTAGAGAATAAAGAAGCGGTTGACAATTTAATTAACCAAATCAAGGTGGTTCAACAAGGTTTTGGGGTTAATGGTTTTGATGGGGTTAATTTAGATTTTGAATATCAAAATGACCCTTTAGCAATTTTAGGTAATGATTTTGAAATGTTTTTAGATGAAATAAAAAAGGCGGATTTGGGAGAAATTAGCGTTGATGTTTTTGCTAACACGGTTATTAAAGGTGATGAACAAGAATTAAAATCATTATTGGAAAAAATAGATAACCTGGTTGTAATGGCCTATGATTTCCACCGACCAGGGGTAGATTTTGCTGGACCAGTTGCCCCAATCGGATCAAATGTTGGTAAGAGAAATATTCGAGAGGTGGTTGAAAAAATTATAGCTATAAATTTGGATAAACAAAAAATAATTATGGCTTATCCATTGTATGGTTATGAATGGGAAACTTACACAAAAGAATTTGGATCACAAATTAAGAGGGGCTGGTATCAAATGGCAAGCTGGAGGAGAGTAAGGGAAATAATAGAGACCGCCTCTGCTGAAGCTTTGGAGGTCAAGTGGGATGAGTTGTCAATGTCACCATGGCTGGTGTTTGAAGAAAAAGGAAAAATTCATCAAATTTATTTCGAAGATGAAAAAAGTTTGAAGGCAAAAATTGATTTAGTAAAACAAAATCAATTAGCTGGATGGGGTTTTTGGGCTTTGGGTTATGAAGGAGAAGATACTTCAATTTGGGGTTATTAATTGGTCGATTATTTAGTTTTTTTTGGTGGTTGACGAGTTAGTAGGTTTTGGGTACAATATACCCACTTGATAATGCTTAAGGTAAAATTAACTCAATTTAAAACAAATTTAGGGAGGGGTGCCGAGCTGTAAGACTGAAATAAATTGAGAAAAATATTGCCGAAAGCAACAAGCTTTCGGTTTTTTTTGGCCAGCTTTCGTAAAGAGCTACGGCCTGGTAAAACTGAAAAGCACTTTTAATAAGAACATACCTGGGCCTGTGGCTTAGTTGGTTATAGCGCTTCATTTGCAATGAAGAGGTCGGGAGTTCGACTCTCCCCAGGTCCACCTTGAAAAAATGATTTATGAAGTAAGATTTATGATTTAAGAATAAATCTAAAAAATAAATATATTTAGAAATAAGAAGATAAAGAAATTTGTCTTCTTAAACTAAGTATTTGAACATTAACAATTTATTGAATCGAAGTAATTTATTTTCAATTTCGTTTTAATCTTGGCAACTAAATTGAGTTGCCAGCCTTCGCTAAAGCTACGGCTTGGCAATGCCAAACTGTTTTTAGTGGAGGAAATATATTGAGCAAAATTTTAATAAAGCAAATGGTGGATGCCTTGGTTGCTAAAGCCGAAGAAGGACGCGGAAGACTGCGAAAAGTGTTGGGGAGTTGTCAACAAACTATGATCCAACGATGTCCGAATGGGGAAACCCCGGTCTGAGAAATCAGGCTGAAGCCCGACGTTTACGTCGAGGCTGGGTAAGTCGGGGAACTGAAACATCTAAGTACCCGGAAGAAAAGAAATCGTAAGAGATTCCGTTAGTAGCGGTGAGCGAAACCGGAATAGCCTAAACCCCGTAAGGGGGGTTGCAGGGTCTGACATAAGAACAAGAAAAATTAGAAAAACACTCTGGAATGGGTGACCAAAGAAGGTGAAAGTCCTGTATTTTAAAATCAAGTATTGTTTGGTTAGATACCTAAGTACCATAAGACACGCGAAATATTGTGGGAATCTAGGGAGACCAATCTCTAAGGCTAAATACTTTAGCGGACCGATAGTGAACTAGTACCGTGAGGGAAAGGTGAAAAACACCCTAAGTAAGGGAATGAAATAGATCTGAAACCATTTGCTAACAAACAGACAAAGAGGACTTGTTCCTTAATGTCGTGCCTATTGAAGAATGAGCCTGCGAGTGTTTCTAGTCATCAAGTTTAACCCCGCCAAGCGGGGGGAGGCGTAGCGAAAGCGAGTGCGAATAGCGCGATTAGATGGCTGGATATAACCCGAAACCGGTTGAGCTAACCTTGAGCAGGGTGAACTTTGATGAAAGTCAGAGGAAGGCCCGTACCGTTTATCGCTGCAAAGATATCGGATGACTTGAGGTTAGGGGTAATATGCCAATCGAAACCGGAGATAGCTGGTTCTCTCCGAAATATATATAGGTATAGCGTCAGGTGTTGATTTATGGGGGTAAAGCTACTGGATGAATGTTTGTAGCGCAAGTTACGGCATTTAACCAAACTCTGAATACCATAAATTTAACTTGGCAGTCAGTCGGTCCGGGCTAAGCTGGATCGGCAAAAGGGGAAGACCCCAGACTCTCATCTAAGGTCTCTAAATCTATGTTAAGTGGGAAAGGTAGTGATTTTTCTAAGACAGACAGGAGGTTGGCTCAGAAGCAGCCATCCTTTAAAGAAAGCGTAATAGCTCACTGTTCGACTCCGCAAGGAGTCGAAAGATCGCGCCAAAAATGTAACGAGGCTAAAACATAGTGCCGAAGATGGAGAATTGATGTACAACACCTAGAATTTTCAATTTAACAATTTTCAATTTTCAATGAATAATTTAATGTTTTAATTTTTTAATTAATTCATTAATAAATTTTAGAATTCATTGGATTTTGGAATTTGAAAATTGGAATTTTGAGTGTTGTACATCAATTGGTAGGAGAGCGTTCTGATTGCGGTGAAGGTCAAGGGATAACCCAGGCTGGAGCGGTCAGAAGTGAGAATGCAGGCATGAGTAACGTAATTCAGGTGAGAACCCTGAACGTCGAAATATCCAAGGATTCCTCAGCTACGTTGTTCAACTGAGGGTTAGGCGATCCTAACATGAGGCTAGTGTAGTGCTAGCGTAGTGGATGGGTTACCGGTTAATATTCCGGTCCTTTCCAATATTCGTTTTAAGTTGGGGCATGACGATGTGTGGACGATTTTGAGCCTAAGTGATTTAGGCTTTTAAGTGTTTAGCTAGAAGGGGTTGGCAAATCCGCCTTTTCGTTTTAAAGTGAAGCACGAATAGGAGTTTGTCTTTGACAGACGACAAAATTTAACCCACGTATCCAAGAAAAATGTCGCAAATAGAATATTGGGAATTCGTACTAAAACCGACACTGGTGGATAAGTCGAGTAGACTAAGACGATTGGAAGAAAGATGATTAAGGAAATCAGCAAATTAGCTGGGCGTAAGCTTTGCAAGATGCCCTGCCCCGATTTATCGGGGTTACAACAAAAGAATTCACGGCGACTGTTTATCACAAACACAGGTCCATGCTAACCCGTAAGGGGATGTATATGGGCTGAAGCCTGACCGGTGCTAGAAGGTTAACTGAGAGGGTGATATTCCGATTTATCGGGATTGAGCCTTTGATTGAAGCCCTAGTGAACGTCAGCAGTAACTCTAACTGTTCTAAGGTAGCGAAGTCCTTTGTCGGGTAAGTTCCGACACGTATGAAAGGTTTAACGACTGTGAAACTGTCTTAATCATCTATCCAGTGAAATTGAAAGAGCGGTGAAGATGCCGTTTAATTACTACAGGACAAAAAGACCCCATGAAGCTTTACTGGATCTTTACATTGACAAGAATCTAATGATTGTTTAGCGTAGGAGGAAGTGCTTGCACGACAATGAAACACCTCCCTTTGTTATTTTTGAGTCTAACCTACTCCGATGAATCTCGGAGGGGGACCGTGTATGGTTGCTAGTTTGCCTGGGGCAGGCACCTGCAAAAGAGTAACGCGGGTATACAAAGGTCAACTTAGTCCGGCAAGAAATCGGACTATAAGTGTAAAAGCATAAGTTGGCTTGACTGTGAGACTTACAAGTCGAATCCCTCGCAAGAGGGAGTTCCAAACAATTTGATATTGGAATCAGGGTCGAAAGACGGTTTTAGTGATCCTCGTGACCTATTTGGTATGGGCACGGGCTTACTGGATAAAAGCTACTCTGGGGATAACAGGCTAGTCGCATCCGATAGTTCATATTGACGATGCGGTTCGGCACCTCGATGTCGACTTGGCGCATCCTGGCCCTGAAGAAGGGGCCAAGGGTTGGTCTGTTCGCCCATTAAAGCGCTGCGTTAGTTGGGTTCAGAGCGTCGCGAGACAGCTCGGTCTCTAT
>JAQVQI010000023.1 GCA_028701645.1 Candidatus Shapirobacteria bacterium | reverse complement strand
TAGCAATGCTAATTAATTTCATTAAATTTTTGTAACCTTGGTTATTTTTAGCCAATAAAATAAGGTGCTGGTTTCGTCGATTAGTGGTTGACTTGTCCAGTCGACCGTTGGGTGACACATAAAGTTCCGATCCAATAATTGGCTTAATTTCGGCTTTTTTGCAAGCTTTATAGAATTCTATGGCTCCATACATATTGCCATGATCAGTAATTGCAATAGAATTCATTCCCATTTCTTTAACAAGTGCTACTAGATTTTTGATTTTACTTAATCCATCCAGGAGTGAGTACTCAGTGTGGACATGTAGGTGAACAAAAGACATACTCTAGTTTATCAAGTTAAAAGTTATAAAGTTTATAAAGTTTTGATTTAGTTTTTGATTAAATCATTTCTTGGAGAACTTTAATACGGTCTTCGATTGGGGGGTGTGTCGAAAACATATTGGTCAGTTTATTTCCCTTAAAAGGGTTTGAAATATACAAAGAAGCAGTGGCCGTAGAAGCAGTTTCAAAAACAGAATCATCTTGGGATATTTTTGTTAAAGCATCAATTAATCCTTGAGGTTGTCTGGTTAATTTAATAGCTGAAGCATCGGCAAAATATTCTCGACGACGAGAAATGGCTAATTGAATTATTTGAGCAATAAGAGGTGAAAAAATAATTAAAATAAAGCCAATTAGGGTTAAAATTCCATTATTTTTGTGGTCGTTATTGTTGTCTCTTCTAAAAAATGTTGATCTAGTGGCGGTATTAATTAAAATTGTAAGGGTCCCGACTAAAATACTGACAAGAGTCATTAATCGGATATCATAATTTTTAATATGTGACAATTCATGAGCGATGACACCTTCTAATTCAGTTCGGTTTAACTTTTTAAGTAAGCCTGTTGTGGCACAGATGATGGCGTGTTTGGGGTCTCGGCCACTAGCAAAAGCGTTGGGGGATTCAGAATCGATGACGTAAATTTTTGGAGCTGGTGTTTGGTTGGCAATGCTTAGGTTTTCAACAATTGTATAAAAATTAAAAAATTCTTCGCGTCTAACAGGTCTGGCTTTGTTTAGGGCTAAAACAATTTGATCTCCTTTGAAATAACCAACGAGAGAAGAAATCAAAGAAAAGGCTATAGCAACAAACAAAAGTGAATTGTTGAGGTTGAAAGCTATTGTTATAAAATAACTAACCCCAAAAATAAAAGCGATAAAAAGACTTATTATAGTTGCCGATCTTATTTTATTTTCGTTGATTTGATCATAAATACTTTTCATGAGGAAATTTAGAGACTAACTTTTGGACTTTTTGTTTCTTCTTGGCTGACTTGAGTGACAGAAGAGTCATCCGGCATGGACAACCCTTGTTCTTGGGTAAATCCAAAAATTTTACCAACCCAGGCACTGGGTATAGTTACCAACATGGTATTGTAGCTAGCAGTAAGGTCAATTAGAGTTCGACGAGAATACATTAATTTATCGGCAGTGTCGCGAAGTTCATCCATTAGATTGTTGACTAGACCCGATGATTGGATTTGAGGGTTGCTTTCAACAATAACTCTAAGAGAACTTAAAACTTTGTCGATTCCTGCTTGAGCATTATCAATCATTTTTGGGTCATTAGTAGAAATTGCCTTATCAACCATTTTTCGGGCACTGGTAAGCTCGTCAAATATCCCCTTTTCGTGTTTCATAAAGCCTTTAACTGAATCGACTAAGTTAGGAATCAAATTTGATTGTCTTTTGAGTTGGTTACCGATTTCTTGCAAAGAAGCTTTTATTTGAACCTTTAGAGTACTAAATCTATTGTAATAGTTCATTAAAATTAAAGCCAAGACGACAAGGATGATTGGAATAAATAGCATTTTATTTGTGTTAATTTTTAATGAAATAATTATAGCATTTTTGTAGATTGCGATATCAAATAATTTTTAAATTATTGTGATAAAGAAATAGTTTTGATACAATGTCTACACAAGTAGACCGAGGACTGGTGGTGCAGCGGTCTAGCACATCCGCCTGTCACGCGGAAGATCGTGGGTTCGAATCCCATCCGGTCCGCAACGAACAAAAAATCCGTTAATAGCGGATTTTTTTACGTTACTGAAACGTTTAAATTTCTGAAAGAAATTTATTACGTCTTGCATATATAATTAATCCCCTTTCGCCAGTTGGCGAATTAGGGGGTTTTTATAAATAATATTGTAATTTACTTTAATCTTATTAGGCTGTTTCAGATAATTGTTTTACTTTTTCACTAACTTTTAATATTAGTTATCATTGACAGAATTTAACATAAATGTCAGTATTATAAAGGAAATATATATAGAATTAATTATTTATTTGTTGGTAAGGAAGGTGTTTTTATGAATTGTTTTAGTATAAGTTATCTATTTGAAAGAATAAAGGTGGTACAGTCAGTTTTTGTTTCTAAAAATAATAAAAATTTTAATGAAAATGAAATTAAGTTGGTTCGTAGAATAAATGAAGTAGTTAATTCAAAAACTTATATTAATAGTAATATAAATGATTTATTGTGGTTTTGGGCTAATGGTTTAAATAAATGTGAAAAAATAATTGATTTTGGTTGTGGCAGTGGTTATATAACTTATTTACTTTCTTCTATGAACAGAAGCGTTATTGGTTATGAATATGTCGGTAAGTGGGTTGGGCAAGATGTATCAATTAAGGAGTATAAAAATGTACTTGACTATTTTCATAATTTATTAAAAAAAAGAAAATCTTTAGATTTTAAATATTACAATTCTTTGCCGTTAAATATTAAAAATGAATCTGTAAACGGGGTTGTAATGTATGCAGTTTTAGAACACTTTGATAAGGATATTTTAGACTCAACTTTAAAAGAAATTAAACGAATTTTAAAGAAAGATGGGTTTTTGTTTATTGGTAAATTACCAAGAAAATACTCTTATCAGGAATGGCTAGCCAGATTTTTTGGTTTAAAATCTCATAAAAATTTATTTACTAAAAAAATGATTTTTAATTTATTCGAAAAATATGGAATTAAAGTTCAAAAAATTGAATCAATTGGATTGTTTTTTAATCATCCAAATAAAATAACAAATTTTTTATATCCAATCACAAAGATTGAAAAATATTTAAGGTTCCTCCCTGTTGTTCATGATTATCGGCTAATTTTAAAAAATAGCTAAACTCTTACTCCTCTATTTAAAAACATTCTAATTTAGTACCGCACTGTCCGCCTTCGCAGGCCGAAATAAAATGTAGGCCTGGTGTTTTTGAAGGAGATAAAATTTGAATAATGTTTTTGTTTTTATACTTCGACGGATAAATCCGCACATAAAATTAATCCCCTAATTTAGGGGATATTTTGGTTTTATAAAATAAATATAAGTAATTTAAAAATTTTTAAAATTGTTGACAAATTAAATGTTTGGTAGTATTATAGGATACTACTAATTAATAGTAGTTATATTTGAAATACAATAAGGTGAGTTTAAACACTGCGTTTAAATAAACCTTTATTATATACTTTTGCACATTTAAATAAAAAATAAAGGAGGAGTCAAGAATGGGAGGTTTTATTGCCATTATCGTTACCTTGTTTTTGTGTATAGGGATAATTATCTTTGTGGAAAGAAGAGAGGAAATAATAAGTAGAAAATACAAACTGGATCCGACACAGGCTGTAAAGAGAGAATTCTCAGAAAAATTACGGTATGAATACAGAAAATGCATTCCAAAACTAAAAATTAACGGAAAGAGGTAATAAAAATGTCAGAATTGACTAATACTGTAAATCAAGTCTTGTTGCTTAAAGTGATAGTGAGTGTTTTGAGTTTATTGCTAATAATATTAGCGGCTCGAGTGTTATATCTACTATCATGGATTAATTTTCTTAAAGAAGCAATGTCTTTCCATCTTGATACATACAAAAAAAGTAACAATCCTCTTCAAATTCTTGTCACTCAATCTAAATTGATTCAAATATTCCAAATATATAAAAAAATTATTGGTATCAATCTAATAGACCTTTATTTAGATGAAGAAACTTATTCTTCCTGTATTCATAAAAGACTTAGAAAAAAATTTCTACCTTTGTACGAAAAATATCAATGTTATAAAGATTTTCTTAGTCAAAATATGGGTATGATTGAGGTTGATAGGTATTTTACTTAAATGTGGGCGGTTGATGCAATTATTATGGTGTTTCACCATTTTAATTATGTTGACCGCTTTTTTTTATTCCAAAATCCCGTCTAAATTAACGTCGTAGATAATTTCTTCGGAGACTAGTCTGTATGACAAAATTTCTTTTTTATCAAACCAAATAGCAATTTCTTTATTGGCTTCGTCAACTGACCCTGAAGAGTGAATTATATTACGAACCGCTCGGCTGTCAGTGTCAGCAGCAGTGTATGAATCAATTGTGTAATCACCACGAATAGTGCCAGGTAATGAAGTTAATGGTTCGGTGGAACCGGTAATTTTACGGACGATAGAGACGGCTCCCATCCCTTGCCAAACCATAGAAACTACAGGTCCGCTACTCATAAAATCAGGTAATTTTCGTCTAATTCCTTCGGCAAATTCGACCGGATCTTTACCTGGAAGTGGTAATCCTTTGGCTTTGTATGATTCAAAGGTTTTTGTCCCGCTTTTAATTGCCCATTCGGGGTCAATTGAATAATGCTTAAGTGCCATATCTTTTGTGGGAATTACCATCTTGAGTCCGACTAATTTAAGACCACACTGTTCATATCGCTTGATTACTTCTCCAACTAAATCTCTTTGAACACCATCTGGTTTAACAATAACTAAAGTTTGTTCTTGTTTTAGATCATAGTTTTTCATAAGTAAGATATTGTCTTAAATAATAGCTTAATAATCAAGAAGATAATCGTGGTTGTATATATTGATATATATCGATATAATATAAATATGGATAAAATATTTAAAGCCCTGGCTGATAAAAATAGAAGAAAAATTCTAACTTTATTAAAAGATAAAAACTTGTCGGTTAATGAACTTTTGACAAATTTTGAAATTGGTCAGGCTACCCTATCAAACCATTTATCGATTTTGAAAAAAGCAAATTTAGTAAAAAACGAAATTAAGGGAAAACAAAGAATATATAGGTTAAACAAAGATTTATTATTTGCCTTTGCGGAAAATATGCGTAGATTTGTTGGAAAGATAGATAATACACTTGTGGATGTAATTGCAATTAGGGGCCAAAAGGTGTAAAGTAAATTGTTTTAATAATTATTTATTATGCGATTTATTTTATATGAAATTTTCTCGACTTATTAAAAAATATTTCAAATCTACTGAAGAGCTTGTAAGTATGTTTCTGGGATTAGTTATTGTTGTTGTAGTTGTTGGTTTAATCTATAATTACATTCAAAAAGGGAAAGGAAATACGGCTGTCCCTGGTATAAGTGATATTAATATTAGCGAGGAAGATTTTATTACTAAAGATGGAACTGTGATTGATGGAAAAGACGTGTATGTGGTGGCAAAAAATGATAGTTTATGGAAAATTGCGGTTGAAAAATATAACGATGGTTTTGCTTGGACAGAAATAGCAAAAATAAATAATTTGAAAAATGCTTCATTGTTGGAAGCTGGTCAAAAAATAGTTTTACCAAAAATTGAGAAAAAAGAAATTGTAGTTGATACAAACAAAGAAACAACTATTAGTACAAGAGATTATAAAGTTCTTAAAAATGATAGCTTGTGGAAAATTGCGGTTAGAACTTATGGAGATGGTTATCAATGGACAAAAATTTGGCAAGAAAATAAATCAAAATTAAATAACCCAAATAATTTAGAAATTGGGATGATCCTAACTCTTCCAAGTTTGAAATAAACTATAATTTTATAGTTTGAAACGTAATTTCGATAAATTAAAAAACGTTTCTGCAAGGTAAATTGTTGTATAATTTGTACGTTGCGGCTATAGTTTAACGGTAAAATGTATCCTTCCCAAGGATAGGTTGAGGGTTCAATTCCCTCTAGCCGCTCACACGCCGAAGTAGCTCAGTTGGTAGAGCATAGCTTTCGTAAAGCTGAGGTCGGGAGTTCGACTCTCCCCTTCGGCTCATATTATCTTAATGTTGGTAGAGCATAGCTTTCGCCCGCCTGCAGAAGCTATCGCGTCAGCGATTGCGGGCAGGTAAAGCTGAGGTCGGGAGTTCGACTCTCCCCTTCGGCTCAATCAATTTTTTTATAGTTAGATTGAAAATGTTATACTTTAATATATTATGGCTGAATTTAAAAGATCAAGGTTAAACAGAAAAACTAATGATCAGATAACTAAAAAAACAATTTTTTTGGGTTTATTAACAATAGTTTTGGGATTGTTAGTTTTGCTGTTCGGTTTACCTTTATTGGTTAAATTTTCAATTTTTTTAGGTGAAGGTAAAAACAAAAAAAATAGCATTGTTGAAGAAAAAATAATGCCACCATTAGCACCAAGGATACTTAGGGATTTTGAGGCAACAAATAGCGCTACTATAAAAATTAAAGGGTTTGCTGAAGCAAAAGTAAAAGTTGAATTGTATAAAAATGAAATATCTATCGGTTCTACTGAGGTGTCAGAAAATGGAGATTTCCTTTTTGACAAAATAGATTTAAGTGATGGAGATAATTATTTTAGTGCAATTGCCAGTACTGATAAATCTGGAAATAGTGATGAGTCTGAAATAATCAACGTGGTTTATGACACAGTGGCTCCATCTTTGACACTGACTAATCCAAGTGAAGAAAGTTTATCGGTTGATTCTATAGATTTTGATATTGTGGGGAAAACTGATAAAGGGTCTAGTGTTTTAATCAATAATAAAATAGTAAAAGTTGACGACAATGGTGATTTTAAAGAAAAATGGCAGCTAACTATTGGCAAAAACGACTTAGTTGTAATTGCTCGAGATGACGCTGGCAACGAAACAAAAAAATCGATTTCGATAACGTATAGTCTCTAAAACAAAACAAGCGATAGTAATATCCAGGGATACAAAAGAGAATTAGCAAATAAAGAGTGAACTAAAAGGCTGACTAACATTGTTTTTTTTAACAAATTTGATTGGTTAAAAAAAGTATAAAATCCAAAAACAAATAAGGCGACACCAATAACACCTGTGGTGACTAAAATGGTTAACAAGCTACCATCATAACCAGAAATTGCATGCGATTTTGGATTAATTTTTCTGATAATTGGTAAATTATTGTAGCCGACGCCAGTAAGTGGTGAAGTTAAAAATAATTTAAAACCTTCTTGGTAATTTTCAATTTTGGCGTAGATAGACGAGGTTCTTTCTAGTTTAGTCCCCTCTCCTGGTTGTCGAGGTAAGACAATTAAAGTAATAAAAACTAATAAAGTACTAATTAAAAGTATTTTAATTTTTTTTTGAGAAAGTGAAATAAAACCAAAAGCAACTAAAAAAGACAAAAAAGTTGAACGACTATAAGCCAAAGACATTGCTAAATAAGATAATACAATCAATGGCCACCGGTAAGGTATTTTTTTGTCTAAAAATAATTTTATTAGTAAAAAAAGATAAATTAATCCAGTGAAAGTAGGGTCAAAATAAGTACTTACTAAACGATATAAGTGAGGGTCCCAATTAGTAATGTTAAAGTAAGTAAAATCAGGCCAAAATAAGTATTGAATTACTCCAAAAATAACATTGGCAATTACAAATATGATAAAAATGTTTTTATATTTATTATTTAAATTTATTGGAAAGATAAATAAAGATAATAAAAATGTTAATCTAAGTAGATAAAAAAATGGTGTTAAGGAAAAAGTTTGGAATGTATGTTGACTAAATAACAATGTTAATAAGCTAAATATTAAAAAATAAAAAAAATATTTATTTTTTATTTCTAAACTATTTTGTTTGAGGTGGTGGAAAAAATTAACCAACGACAAAGTGATAATAGCTAAATCTATTAATGGAAAAGTTACATTAAATAAACTAATACGAAAAATTTGGCCAATAAAAAAAGCAAAAAAAGTAAAAATTAAAATTGTTGTCTGTATAAATGCCATAATTTCGCTTTATTTAAAAATACATGAAAGCTCATACATAAGGCCATGATAATTCCTGGAGTGCCGTCTAAAAAACCAAGTCTAAAAAAATAATTTTGTAAAAATTTTCCAATTGGATAAAAAATTATTTCGAACATATTAGTAGTTTCGTTTTGTTGGTACATTTCTTTTGAGCGAATATCAGAATATAGATTTATCTTTTGGATACAAGATTTAATGGTTGGATGAGAGTAATGGATTATTGTATATTTAGTATTTTTTACAGTTTTTTTTGTTTCCCAATTTTCATGAACCTGACCGATAAATTTTCCGTATTTTTTGTTAAAAAGTCGATTAAAAGACAAATAAGCAGTTTCTCCGTATTTGAGTTTATGTTTTAGAAAAATATCTTGTCTTTTAAAGGCATAGTTTTTATATTGATGAGTATCGAAATGATTTAAAAAACTGATTAATTTTTTACTGGGTTTTTCGTCGGCATCTAGCCATAATATCCAATTGTAATTAGATTTTGAAATACCAAAGTTGCGTTGAGCAGAAAAGTCGTTGTTTAGTTCGTTGATGAAAGTATATACACGCCTGTTTTTTGAAGCGAGTTTCTGACATAGACTGAGAGTATTGTCAGTCGAGTTGTCGTCGACAATAATAATTTCTTTTATAGACTTACATTGCTTTAACCAATCAAAGTTTTTTTCAATATTTTTTGCTTCATTTTTGGTGAGAAGGAGGAGGGAAAGTTGGGGTTTAATTAATTGACTCATGTTGTATTAAGCTGCGAAA
The DNA here is from genome assembly GCA_028701645.1 of Candidatus Shapirobacteria bacterium. GTDB lineage: Bacteria > Patescibacteriota > Microgenomatia > UBA12405 > UBA12405 > WARW01. Next base: position 108 of record JAQVQI010000023.1, on the reverse strand, counting down.
TTTTAAAATATTTTTTTCAATTTTAAATATTGATATTAGTATTATACCGGCAAAAAAATTTAGATGTTTTTTAAAGAATATTTCTCTTGATTTATACCACTCGTTTAA
>JAQVQI010000022.1 GCA_028701645.1 Candidatus Shapirobacteria bacterium | reverse complement strand
ACACCGGTGGGTTTAAATATGTCAATACTAACTATAAAACTCTTAATATTGCTTCAGTATTATCAAAAATATATCCCAAATTTACTGAATTAGTTTTTAGTTTAGAAAATAGTGACGAACCTGATAGGTTAAAATATATTTCATTATTATTGAGCACTATTGAAAATTATTACCATAATCATGTTGCTATCGCCTCAATTTCTTATGATCAGATTCAGGCTTCAAATTTTAGTTCTCAGACCCTAAATAATTATTCAGAAATTGCCAATATGTTAAAGTCAGTTGTTGGTTGGGATATTGCTATAGTTTTTATGGAAATTCAGCCAAATGTTGTCAAAATTAGTCTACGGACTCGAGATAGTAAAAGTTATGATTTATCAAAAATAGCCCTAGCCACCAAGGCTGGTGGTGGTCATCGTGCTGCGGCTGGCGCCACCCTCAATCAGCCGTTAGACGATGCCAAAAAAACAATTTTAAATATTATTAAAAAACTTTATCCTAAAATTGACAAAGAAATTAACTAAATTATATGGTTAAATGTTTGTAGATATAAATAACTTTATACTTTCTACTTTATAACTTGATAACTTCCTTTATGGAAAATTGTATTTTTTGTAAAATAATCAAAAAAGAAATTCCTTGTTATCAAGTCTACGAAGACAACCTCTTTTTAGGATTTTTAGATATTAACCCTTTAAATTTAGGACATACTTTACTTATTCCCAAAAACCATTATCAATGGGTTGACGAAGTTGAACCATATAATGTTTATTGGCAGACAGCCAGAAAATTAAGTCAAGCTATTCAAATTGCCACTAATTGTTTGATTGTTTCTAAGGTTGTTTACGGGCTGGGTGTCAACCATGCCCATATTCATCTAATTCCGAAATATGAAAATGACGACCATATTGGAGGTATTCATCCAAACAATATCAAAAATCTTAATTCTGCCGAAATGACGGTTATTGCTAAAAAAATTAGCGATTCTGTCTCTCAGCTCTAACCCTATCTATTTTACCTAATATTTTTTTACGAATTCGAATATTTTTTGGTGTTACGTCGATTAACTCATCACTATTAATAAAATCCAAAGATTCTTCAATTGAATATTTTACTGCTGGAGCCAAAACAATATTATCGTCGTTGCCTGACGAACGTGTATTAGTTAAGTGTTTTCCTTTACAAATATTAATTTCCAAATCTCCTTCAACCGGTCTTAATCCTACTATTTGACCTTCATATACTTGTTCATTAGGATCAATAAAATTGGTTCCTCTGTGTTGCGCTAAGTCAAGCCCAAAAGATAACGCTTTACCTGTTTCAAAAGAGATCATGACCCCATTTCGTTCTTTTTTATTGTCTTCTTGTTTTGGTTCATAACCTAAAAACAAAGTATTTATAGAAACAGTGCCTTTAGTTGCCGATACCAAAGCATTTCTCAAACCTAACCCATTTTTTTCGCTTATTTTATAAGTCATTCTAGTACCGGTTTTATCGTCAGTCGACATATCAATCATTTCTCCTTTTCGTTTACCCAATTCAGCCGTAATTGTTCCTACATATTCTTCTGGGGTAATTATTATCATTTCATTAAAAGGTTCGTAAATTTTTCCATCAATAGTTTTTAAAATTACTTCTGGTTTACCCACTTCCATGGCATAACCTTCACGTCGTAATTTTTCAATTAAAATAGCCAAATGTAATTCACCTCTACCAGAAACTAGTACCCTGATTGCATCATTTGGATCGTCTTCAATTTTCAACCCTAAATTAGTTTCTACTTCCTCATGTAATCTAGCCTTTAGTTCCCGACTAGTTAAAAATCGAGCTTCATCTTTGGCAAATATTCCTGTATTTGGCCCAAAACTAGCTTTAAGTGTTGGTGGAGTTATTTCAATCATTGGCAAAGCAACCTGACAATTTATGTCAGTCAAAGTTTGTCCAATTTCAATTGCTGATATCCCTGCCAAATAAACGATTTCTCCTGATCCAGCTTCAGTCACTTCTACTTTATTTATCCCTTCATTAACATACATTCTTTCTACTCTAAAATTTCCTTTGGTTTTTTGATCTGAACTAACCAAAGATACTGACATACCTTTACTAATTTTACCTTTAGTTATTCTTCCTACCGCCAATTTACCCAAATATTCATTCTTTTCAAAATTAGACACCAACATTTGAAATGGTTTATCTATGTCGTTAACTGCATTGGGTACTGATTCTAAAATTTGTTCAAAAACAGGATTAATACAAGCTAGTTCATCCATACTTTCAGGCATTTGCTTAAAAGCTTTTCCATCTCTACCAATACAATATATAGTAGGGAAGTTCAATAATTCTGGATCGTCTACCAAAGACAAAAATAAATTTTCAGTATCAGCTAAAACCTTTTTAACTTGTTGATCCTTTCTATCAATCTTATTGATAATCAAAATAACTTTCAATTTATATTCTAAAGCTTTTTTTAAAACAAATTTAGTTTGTGACAATGGACCTTCAGCTGCATCGACAATCAACAAAACTCCATCAACCATATTTAAAACTCGTTCGACTTCTCCCCCAAAATCAGCGTGACCTGGGGTGTCTACAATATTAATTTTAGTATTACCATAAAAAACAGAGGTATTTTTAGACAAAATTGTAATTCCTTTTTCTCTTTCCAAGTCGTTACTATCCATAATTCTATCCATTGTCATTTCGTCTTGATTATCTCTAAAGGTATGAGTTTGTTTCAACAAAGCATCGACCAATGTAGTCTTGCCATGGTCCACATGGGCAATAACAGCAACATTTCTAATATCTTTTAAAATTGGCATTCGGTTATTCTACTACAAAAACAAAATTTAGCAATAATTATCATTTAAAATTATAGTACATTATGGCTTTATCGTATAATTAACCATGTTAAAAAAAATATTAATTCCGATTAGTTTGATATCCATCGGGGTTATTGCCTATATTTTGTATCCAAAGACCAACATTATTCCCAAAATAGAGCAAAAAATAGTCGAGACCTCAGTAAAAGTCCAAGACCTAAAAGAAACAATTGCTCCTAAACCAACAAAAATTTTATCAACTGGTATTCCTGACTCGCATTTAATAAAAACATACTTTATACCTCAAGCTCCAGAAAAAAATTGGGATCAACCTTGGCAGGATGCTTGTGAAGAAGCAGCCTTACTTACAGTCGATTATTATTATAAAAATTCTGTCCCAGATATTCAAACAATTAAGTCTGATTTATTAAAAATTTTCGAGGTAGAAAATCAATATTCTTTTGGTCACGATGTCAACATCGATCAATTGGCCATTATCGCCAATGAGTATCTAGGTTATTCTACCCAGATAATCGACAATCCTACTGTTGAAGAAATTAAAGGATTTCTTGCCAAAGATATCCCTGTCATAATTCCGGCAAGTGGAAAAACTCTTTACCAAGAAAATAAGCATTTTAAAGAACAGGGGCCTTATTATCACAATCTGACTATTTTAGGCTACAACGATAACCAACAAAAATTTATCGTTCACGATGTTGGGACCCAATTTGGTGCTTATTTTAAATATTCTTATTCATTACTAATGGAAAGTATTCACGATTTTCCTAATACAAAAAACAAGCAAGACATAAACAGTGGTGATAAAAAAATTCTAATTTTGTTAAAATAAAACATATGAAAAATAAAATAAATTTACTATCAACTTTAATTATTTTTGTTTTATCATCGTTATTAATTTCAGGTTGTACCAATAAAGAGTCAACCACAAATACTAATATGAATTTAAACACTATTCCAACCCCATCAGAAGAAACCGTTCTTGGCTCAAAAACTGAGGTAAATATTAATCCAGTCGTATCTCTAAAAACTAAAGACGGCGAGATTCTTATAAAGCTTTATCAAGACAAAGCTCCAAATACTGTGGCTAATTTTATTAAAAAAGCCGACGAAGGTTTTTATAATGGTTTATTATTTCACCGAGTCATTCCTGGTTTTATGGCTCAAGGTGGCGATCCTACTGGTACCGGTTCAGGTGGTGGCAAACAAAATTCAGAACTAAACGACGTCCCTTTTGTCCGCGGGAGTATTGGTTTGGCCCGTACAGCTGAGACCAAATTAGTTAGCAATGATAGTCAATTTTATATATGTTTCACGACTGAGGGTTGTCAACATCTAACTTCGGACTATGTAAATTTTGGTGAAGTTATCTCTGGATTAGAGGTTTTAGATATGATCAAACAAGGCGATAAAATTTTAGAAATTACCACCAAAACTAAATGATTAAAAAAATAATTTCAACCATAATTATTATTTTAGTCTTAGTTGGGGTTTTTTATCTTTTATCAAAACCTCCCCAAAATAGTCAAGATTATGAAAATCCAGATTTAGTTTTTTATTGGGGAGATGGTTGTCCTCATTGTGACAATGTTGAAGCTTGGATAAAAGAAAATGATACTGATAAAAAATTAAAAATAAACAGCCGAGAGGTTTACAAAAATAGAAACAATCAGACTGAGCTTTATAATCTAGCCAATCAGTATTGTCCCGAAATTATAGAAAATGGAAATATAGGAGTCCCGACTGGTTTTGACCCGGTAAATCAAAAATGTATTCAAGGTGACACTCCCATCATAGAATTCCTTTCCGGCAAACTAACCAAATAAGGTTATGGTAAAAAAAAAGAAAGTTCAAAAAATTACTTTTAAAAGTATTTTTCGGTTATTTTTTTTCTTATTGCTGATTTTTTTGTTAATAAATTTTTTAGACCAAAAAAATAGTCAGAAAAACACTCTGTTAAATATTGCTCTACCAATAGACGAAAGCTTTGGTGGCCAAGTATTAGGTGAGATATATGCCAAATTGCCAGAAACAAGCCGGTATCAACTCGAACACCTTGATCAAACGGTTGCCGGTCAGTTTGTTATTAATTCTTCAAACTATATAAAAGATCAACTTAATGGTTTCCCCCAAAAACAAATAAAACAATTTAAAAAGGACTTAATAAAAAATGTTTCTGATGAGCTAATTAAAGGCATTGATAATAATTAATATGACAACCATAACCGAAATTAAGACAAAATTTAACTTAATCAAAAAAAAATTAAATTATGACTCTTTATTGGAAAATTTGAACAAATTAAATATCGAGTCACAAGTATCAAACCTTTGGGATAATCCCGCCAAAGCTCAAGAATTACTTCAGCAAATTTCTGATATTCAAAAAAATACCAATTATATTAAAAATATAGAAAATAAGATCATAAATTTAGAAGATTTTATTTTACAAGCAGAACAACAACCAGACCCCTCTTTTGATACTGAAATTAATACATCTTTTTTAGATATTCAATCAGATATTTCCTCTCTTGAACTTCAAACTTATTTATCTAACAAATATGATCAAAATTATGCCTTATTATCAATTCATTCAGGTCAAGGTGGTACTGAAGCTATGGATTGGGCTTCAATGTTACAACGGATGTATATTCGTTATTTTGAAAGAAAAAACTGGAAATATGAAGTTATTGATATCGCCCCTGGTGAAGAAGCTGGCATCAAATCAGTCAACTTTAAAATAAGCCAAAATTATTCTTATGGCTATCTAAAAAAAGAAGCGGGTGTCCATCGCCTGGTGAGACTTTCTCCCTTTAACGCTGACCAGCTTCGGCAAACATCTTTTGCCAAAGTCGAAGTTGTTCCTCTTATCAATAATTCTGATTTTAAAATTAATCCCCAAGATATTGAATTTTCGGCCTACAGAGCTGGTGGTCATGGCGGTCAAAATATTAACAAAGTCTCTACCGCTGTTCGCTTAGTTCACAAACCTACCGGTATTAGTGTCGCTTGTCAAAGCCAAAGAGGTCAAGAGCAAAACAGAGAACTTGCCATGCAAATGTTAACTTCAAAGTTATGGTCCCTCGAACAAGAAAAACAAAATCAAGAAAAACAAGAAATTAAAGGGGAAAATATCGTCGCTGGTTGGGGAAGACAAATTCGATCTTATGTCTTACATCCTTATAAAATGGTTAAAGATTTGCGGACTCGATATGAAACCTCAGACACCACTTCAGTTTTAGATGGAGACCTTGATGCTTTTATCGAATCAGAGTTAAAATTGTAACATGTCAAAAATCCTTAAATCATTTGTTTTAGTATTTCTGTCTTTAGTTGTCTTAACTTTATCCCTTACCTTGTTTCTCTTTCAAAAAATATCCCTATCTTTGGATAAATCACCCAATTATATTTTAGATATTCTTTCATCTATAGACAAAGACAACCAATATAAAGACAAAGAGGTGCTTAATTTTGTTATTTTAGGTTTAGACAAGCGCGATGATTTATTAGAAAAAACGAGTGTAACGGATACAATTATGTTTGTTTCTCTAAACCTTAAAAATCAAAAAATTAATACCACCTCAATTCCTAGAGACCTTTGGTTTTATGATATTAACTCCAAAGTTAACGAAATTTACCCCTTATCTCAATCAGAATCAAACCAGCTACAATTTATAAAAGATAAATTTCAACAGTTAACTGGTCAGTCAATTGACCATGTAGTTATTTTTACTACTGAAAACTTGATTAAGTTTGTTAATTTAATCGGTGGAGTTGATCTTATTTTGGATAATGGTTTTATCGACTCTCAATATCCCAATCCTGGGTATATAAAAAATCCAGATTCGAATATTCCAAAATATAAGACCGTAGAGTTTAAATCCGGTTTAGTTCATTTAGATTCTTCCAATATCACCGAATTTGTTAGATCCCGAAAAGGCGGTGAAACCGTATCTACTGGTGGAACTGATCTTGCTAGAACCAAACGTCAACAATTATTAGTCGAAGCACTTCTTAATAAAGTAAAAACAGGACAATTTATCGATAAAAATCTAAATTTACCAAAGCTTTACAATTTTTGGGACAAAGAAATAATCAAAGACATCTTAGATAAAGACATCTTAAATATTTTAACACTAGTAGGGGAAAACATTCCCAAATTAACCTTAAATAAAATTGATATCCCTATCGGTACAAATTCAAAAAATGGGGTTATTTATCATCCAAATATATTTATCAACAAACAATGGGTATTTATCCCTAGCGACAAAGACTATAAATCATTTCAACAATTTATTTCCGACTCTCTCTAAAATAATACTTGATAACTGATTTTTGTTATACTTAATTATTATTAAGTTTAATTATTAGTTTTAGCTATTTAACTAATTACTAATTTACTAATCTACTATATATGGATATTCCAAATTTAGCCACCAATTCAACTATTACCAACAATTCTGTACCTAACTTAAAAGTTCCCAAAAAAATAAATAAAACTTATCTTATTATTATCCCTATCGCCATAATTTTTGGATTTATAATTTCGCGAGTTTTACCAACTAAAGTTCCAGTTCTCGACTCAGACATTACTGATACAAATACGAAACAGGCAGCTAAAATTATCGAAGGAGAAGAAGTTAAAGTCGGGGTTACTTACGGAAATTTATCAAAAAATTTTGGTGACAGCGCTATGGGAACCATAAAATTAGGTGGGGTCAACGGCGAAGGGACTCACACCCTTATTCGTGAAGGTGGTAAGACTCAAAATGCCGCTCTCACTTCATCGGTTGTTGATTTAGATTTGTTTGTTGATAAAAAAGTCGAAGTTAAAGGCGAAACCAACGATTCAAACAAAGCTGGTTGGTTTATGGATGTTGGTAGTATTAAGATATTAGAATAAATAAAAAGATGAAATTAGTTTTTAATAATGTTGATAAAAATTATGGGGTAATAAGTGCCCTAAAAAATATCAATTTTACCGTTGAACCAGGAGAATTTGTCTTTATCGTTGGTCCGTCCGGTGCCGGCAAGTCAACCCTATTAAAATTAATTTTAAATCAAATTAAACCGTCCAATGGTGAAATCATGGTTGATAATATCAATTTAACACTTGGCACAAAACAAGAAATAGACAACATTAGGCGCAAAATTGGAGTTATTTTTCAAGACTATCAATTGATAATGGACAAATCTATCGAAGAAAATATTGCCTTAAGTCTCGATATAGTTTCGTTTCCAAAAGAGAAAATATCAGCCAAAATTGACGAAGTCATCAATCAAGTAAATCTAAACAATAGACGTTTTTTATTTCCATCACAATTATCCGGCGGAGAGCTTCAACGGGCAGCGCTAGCTCGGGCTTTAGCAATTGAACCCGAAATTATTTTAGCCGACGAACCAACAGGTAATTTAGACAATGAAAATTCTTGGAATTTAGTTAAACTTTTATCAAATATTAACAAAAACAATCACGCCACTATTATTATGACCACCCACAATCAAGAAATTGTAAATTCTCTTGATAAACGACAAATTGAAATTAAAGATGGTGAGATCACACACGATTCTAATAGTCATCAGAAAAAAGCCAAAAAAGATATTCATTCAAAAAAACATGAGCAATAACCCCAAAACAACTTGGCATCATATTCGACGTTCTCCAATTCAAAGCTTAACTGCCTTAATATTGATGACTTTTAGTTTTATGTTAGTTTCCTTGTTTATTGTCGTCAATTCTGGTCTCTCCAAAGTTTTGGTTTATTTTGAAACCAAGCCCGAAATTACCATTTTTATCAAAGACAACCTACCTCAAGCAGACATTGATAATCTTCAAAAAGATTTAGCCAACTATCAAGACGTTAAAGAAATAAAGTTTATTTCCAAAGAAAAAGCCTTAGAAATCTACAAACAACAAAACAAAAACAATCCCATGTTAACCGAAATGGTCACAGCCAGTATTTTACCGGCATCGTTTGAAATAACCGTTACTGACCCAAAAACATTGGAAAAAATATATCAAAATTATGCCACCAATACCAATGTAGTTGATGAAATAATTTATCAAAAAGATGTAATTAATTCTCTTTTAGATTGGACAAATATTATTAGAAGATCTGGCTTTATCATAACCATCATCGTCTTTATTATAAGTTTTTTTTCAGTCTCAACCATTATCGGGATGAAAACAACCAATCGAAAAGATGAGATAAAAATTAGCCGTCTTTTGGGTGCTTCAAAGTTTTATGTCAAAAAACCTTTCTTACTTGAAGGTATTTTTTACGGATTAATTGGTAGTTTTATTGGTTCTATTCTAACTCTAACCTTGATTTATTTTGTTCGTACTTCAATCAATACCTTCTTTCAACCAGTTGTTTTTATCCCAAATGAGCTATCTTTTTACGGCTTGGTCATCTTGGCCCAACTTCTCTTGGGTCTTATAATTGGATTTTTCTCTAGCTTGATCGGGGTTAGAAGGTATATAAAATTTTAATTTAATGTTTTTTAAAAAGTTTTTAATTTTTATCCTAATAGTTGCCTTTTTTATTTTCAATCCAAGGTATTCAATTGGTTTAAATAGTGAAGAACTTCAAAAACAAATTGATGAATATACTCAAAAATTAGTTGAGCTTAAAAGCTCCAAAAATACACTTTCTAATCAGTTAAAAATGTTAGATTCTCAATATCAACTCACTTTATTAAAAATAAACCAAACTGAATCATCAATAAAAACCCTAGAATCA
>JAQVQI010000021.1 GCA_028701645.1 Candidatus Shapirobacteria bacterium | reverse complement strand
GTGGCACCAATTCCCGCGTCAATGACTCGAGATCCTTTTTCAAGTATTAGAGCTTTACCATTGGCACTACCTTTACTAATGTTAGTGGCGATTGGAATAAATCAATTTATAAAAAAATATAAAATGGTTGGAGTAATTCTTCTTATTGGTTTAACCATATGGTCAATGGGTAAACTATATTTGTCAGTGTTTAAATTTAATGATTATTTTAGGAGTAGTTACTGGGAAGAAGGAATTGAAGAAATGATTAAAAATATCGAAAATAGTAATCTACCAGTAGTGATTGATAGTACTAGAGGAGAAATTTATTCCCAAGTATTATTTTTTACCAAAGCCGACCCAAAAAATTATCAACTTAAAAACTTTGAAGTAAGCGAAAAAGACTATTACACCGATATGAAAAGAATTAGAGAAAAACAAATTGGAAAGATAACTGTTCGGCCTCTGATTTGGGAAAAAGATATTTATATAGAACAAATAATAGTTGGTGATCTGTTGACTATAAATGAAAATCAAATGAAGGAGCATTGCTTGAGTCTATTGTTTGAGATTAAAGACAAGGAAGGAAAAGTAATTTATCGAGGGGTGAAAACTCATCCAAAAGACAAAATTAAATTTGAAATGGGTGACACTATTGATGGAAAAATAATAGAAAGCTGTAAGATCACTGATTAAGTGATAGGTCTTTTTATTTTGTTTTTCCAATAGTGACGACAATGTCGTATTCACTTGAATCGACTAACTTGGTAGCCGAGACGGTTGAGGTGTAATCTTTTTCAAGAGACTCAACCAGAAGATCAATAATTTGTGCTGAGACTAGTTTTTTTGCTTGAATTTCAGTTTTGACATAATCGTAATTTGGGGCATTTCCAGTGTTGGTTACTTTAAATTTATTTTGAGACAAAAGAGTGGACACTTTGGTCGCTTCACCAGCAACTCCACTACCATTTAAAACCTGGATTTTAAGAGAGTCGATATTGGTTGTCGGAATGAGAGTAGGAGTGTTTTGAGGAATATTTTCAACGACAGGGCTAACATAATCAGTATTTTTATTAAATATTTTTTTACTACTTACTAATAAGCCAACAATTAAAAAAATACAAACAGCTAAGATAATAGCTATTTTTTGGGCGAGAGATGATTGATTAATGATTATTGGCTGGGGAGATTTGATTTCTAGTCGAGTGGTTGAGTCGTCGGGCCCAATAATATTTGATGAATGGATTAAACCAGTAATAGGGTTTAGATCAAGATATTCTGGGTTAAGACTGGCAAAATCATATGGAGAAAAAGCAGTGTCACCAGTGGGTGAAAAAATAATTTGCTGAGGGAGAATATTAAACCTCTCTTTAGTAAAGGCAAAAACTTGGTTAATGTCATCCTGGGTCAGCGGTTTGTCTAAAACTTTGGAAAAAATCGGAGTTTGATTGAAAGAAATAATGACTAAGTTTTGAAATAAAACAAATGTCAGTTTATTTTTGGAAAGAAATCGGCTGATGCCAGTAGACAAACTTTCAACTAACTTGATTTTTATTTTGTGGCGATGAATAGCAATTCGAAATTGATCAAAAAAATCTTTATTTAAATAGATAATTTGAACCAATTTCGATTTACCCAAATTGGCAACAACCTTATAATCCCAGGTTGTTTGATTAAGGTCTTGAGAAATTATTGGTTGAGCTTTAGTCAGAACAAATTTTCTTTTTTTGGATTCTTTTTTGGACACCAAAAGACTAGTAATACTTATAAAATCATCGGCTAATAAAACTTTGAATTTGGATGAAAATGTTGATTTGAGACGTCCCAAAACTTCGACCAGATTGTCTTTTGACCAAGAGACTTCACTAATTTTGTTTTCTTTTTTAAAGACTTCAATTTTTGTTTTGGAAAGATAAAGAATGTACATTAAAATATTATAGAGAATAATAAAATTAATTGCCATTATCTTTATCTATAAAGACATAAAATATTATTGATAAAAGAGAGAATGGTTGTATTTTATTAAAAACCAGATATACTTTGATATTGTTATATGGTTAACGTAAGTAAAGGCAAAATACTACTTGAAAGTAGATCTGATATTGATTTTGAAAATGGAGGAGTATTAAATCCAGCTTGTGTAGAGAAAGACGGAATTATCCATATGTTTTATCGAGCGGTCAGAAAAAGAAATTTTTCAACAATTGGATATTGTCAAATAAAAGACAATCAAGTCATCTTTAGAATGGACGAACCAATCTTAAAACCTGAATATTTGTATGAAAGAATGGGAATAGAAGACCCAAGAGTAACCTATTTGGACGGAAAATATTATATGCTTTATACCGCTTATGACGGAATTAATGCGCTTATTGCTTATGCGACAAGTAACGATTTAAAAAACTGGACCAAAAAAGGTTTAATTAGCCCCCAGATTTCTTATGATGAAGCTGAAGATATTTTTAGAAATTCAGGAGTTAGCAAAAAATATACCTTTTTTGAACAATATTATCGATATGAAAACAACGATAAAATTCATCTTTGGGAAAAGGATGCCATGTTGTTTCCTAAAAAAATAAACGGACAGTTTGCTTTGATACACCGAGTCTTGCCGGGAATTCAGATTTGTTATTTTGATGACTTTGAGCAACTAACCCAGGAATTTTGGAAAAAATATTTAGTCAATTTAAATAATTTCGTTGTTATTGACCCTAAAATGGAGCATGAAAGTGGGTATATTGGCGGAGGAGCAGTCCCGATTGAAACAGAAAAAGGCTGGCTTTTGATTTATCACTCAGTAGAAGAACATAAGGGAAATAAAATTTATCGAGCCTCAGTGGCACTATTGGATTTGAAAAACCCACAAAAAGTTATTGGTCGCCTTCCCTATCCTTTGTTTTCTCCTGAAGAAATTTGGGAAAAGAAAGGCGAAGTAAATAATGTGGTTTTCCCCACGGCAACATCTATTAATGGAGATACGTTGTCTATTTATTATGGAGCGGCTGATGATATGGTGGGAGTAAGGACGGTTAGTCTTAGTGATTTATTAAGTAAACTTTTATGAAATCAAGAAAACCGATAAAAGCTATATATCTATCGACTTACATACCTCAAAAGTGTGGAATTGCGACTTTTACCAAAGATGTTACAAGTGCTATTAATTTAATTAATCCTAAAGCTTTGGCCGAAATAATGGCAATCGTAAAAGAAAACGAAAAAGTAGATTTTCCTTGGGAGGTTAAATATAAAATTGATTACAACAACATAGATTCTTATATTAGAGCGGCTGAATATGTCAATAATTCCTGTTGTGATGTGGTGATGATAGAGCATGAATTTGGAATTTTTGGGGGGTTTTGTGGAAATTATTTGACTAGCTTTTTGAAATTAGTTAATAAGCCGAAAGTAATGACTTGCCACACATTAATAGATGACCCAAATAATGAATGGGGAGAAACTTTTAAAGAAATTGTTAAATATGTCGACGGAATTACGGTGATGACGAATTTTAGTGCGAAACAATTAGTTAAATTGTATAGCATAAATAAGAATAAGATAACCGTCATTCCCCATGGGACGCCAAACTTTACGTTTGATGGAACAGAAAATTTTAAAAAAAAGAAAAAACTTTCGGGAAGATTGATCTTGGGAAATATAAATTTACTATCGGAAAATAAAGGGTTAGATTATTCAATAGAGGCAGTGGCAAAAATTGCAAAAATATATCCAGAGGTTCTTTATTTGGCGATTGGTCAAACTCATCCAAATATCTTAAAAACGGAAGGTGAAAAATATCGAAATAAACTTAAGAAAAAAATAAAAGAACTAGGAATTGGGAAAAATGTCAAATTTATTAATAGATATGTGTCTTTGGAGGAACTGTGTGATTGGTTAAAAGTTATTGATTTTTACATTACTCCGTATCTTGATAAACAACAATCATCATCTGGGGCACTAGCTTATGCAGTCGGAGCGGGAAAGTCATGTATTTCAACTGGTTATTTATATGCCGAAGAATTATTATCCCAAGGGAGAGGAGTAATTGTTCCCTTCAAAAATTCACAAGCAATTGCTGACGCAGTGATAGAGATAAACAAAAACCCAGAAAAAAGAAAAAAAATGGAATCAAAAGCTTATGAATACGGTCGATTTATGACTTGGTCAAGTGTTGCCTTGCAACACTTAGATTTTTTTGAAAATATAATAAAAAAATATGGAAATGAACACCAAAAAACAAATTGAATATCTGCTAAAAATTACTGACAAGATAGGCTTGATTGAACATTGTAAACACCAACAACCTAATTATGTCGAGGGTTGGTGTGTCGATGATAATGCTAGGGTTTTACAGGTTTGCTTGCGATATAAAGACAAATCTTTGGAAAAATCTAAATCAATTTATTTTGCTTTTTTGGAATCAGCGTATCGAAATAACAATTTTTATGATGATTTAAATCAAGATTTAACATGGAAAGAAGGTTTTGAAACAGGTGGAGAACATTGTGGTCGGACTTTGGCTGCATTGGGAGAACTGATTAAATTTGATAAACAGTTTGGTGAAAAAGCCAAAGAATTATTTGATCAAATTTATATTTTGATAAAAAATAATAAATATTATTGGACTAGAGTAATAGCCCACACAATTTTGGGGCTACAATTTTATCGAAATGAAGAAATAGATTTTTGGGCAGAAAAATTGGTAGAAAAATATCTGACAGAAAAAGAAAATAATTGGTATTGGTTTGACCCAGATATGACTTACGATAATGGTCGATTGCCGATGTCATTATTGATAGCATATGAGCAAACTAATAATAAAAAATATCTTGAAGTAGCGATTGAATCTTTAGATTTTTTAACAAATTTAATTTTAAATAAAGATAAATATTTTTTTTCTTTTCCGGGAAATATGGGGTGGTTTACCAAATCGGGCAACCGGGCTGAATTTGATCAACAACCAATTGAGGCGGGAACAATGGTAGAAGTTTGTGTGTTAGCCTACAAAATAACTAAAAACGAAAAATATAAAAAATTGGCGATATTGGCAATGGATTGGTATAAAGGGAAAAATATATTGAATAAAAGTATGATTAATAAAAAAACTGGTGGAATTTTTGATGGTTTAGAGAAAAATAAAGTCAATCAAAATCAAGGGGCAGAGTCAGTGTTGTCTTATCTATTAGCTGCAAAAGAAATTGAAAAATTAGTAGATTAAATTTGACTTAATTTGATTTTTTTGAGTTCTTGTTGCCAACCAGTTTCGATAGTTTGCCAGATATTTCGGATTGAACAACCACTTGAATGAGCGCATATTTTACCTCCAAGACAACTAACCATAGCCTTGTTTTCACCCAAAGCGACCAGAAGATCATAAAAACTTTTATTTTTCCAACCAGCTTTCAATTTGTACCCACCATTTTTTCCCTCTTGAGATTCAACAATACCGGCAGAAGTTAAATTTGGTGCTAATTTTGACAGAAAGCTATAGGGCAAATATAGCTTTTGAGATATCTCTTTTAGAGATATTAGATTATTTTTATTTTTGGAAAGATGAGAAATAAAAATAACACTATATTCAACACTTTTAGGGATGGTAATCATAAATTTGTGAGAGAGTTTTTAATTTTTTTGATAGCCTCAAGCCCGATATAAGCACAACGCTTACGAACACTAGTCAGCTCGATACCCATTTCTTTTTCAATTTCTGCTCCACTCATTTGTTGGACATCAGTAACCTTTTTACCTTTGATAAGGTCCATTAAAATATCGGTGGCGGCGACAGAGATAGCACAACCACTACCCTCAAATTTGGCGTCGATAATAGTGTCATTTTCGACTTTAAGCCAAATTTTGATTTTGTCGCCACAGAGAGCATTAATTTCTTCGACCTGAATTCCATCAATAATATTCCCCAAATTAACGGGGTTTTTATAATGGTCTAAAATTACTTCTTTATAAAGATCGTCCATAATTAACTAAATATTTTAATAGATTCTAAAATACCCCTAATAAGGATATCGATGTCTTGAGTTGAATTATAAAGACCAAGACTGATACGAGTAGTGCCGGTATCAAAACCGAAGTGGTAATGAAGTGGCATAGCGCAATGGAAACCAGTGCGAACAGCAACATTAAATTTTTGAGACATAATATCGCCTAGGTCATGAGGCGCCGGGTAGCCTGGTTGATTGAAGGCAAAAGAAACAACCCCTAAACGATTATCATTAATTGTTGGACCAAAAATTTTGATTTGAGGAATAGTAGATAATTGTTGGAGTAAATAATCAGTAAGTTTTTTCTCGTGATTAATAATCTTGGCCCAACCAATAGACTGAACAAATTTAATTGCCTCGGAAAGACTAATGGATTGGGCAATTGGCGGAGTACCTGGTTCGTAACAAAATGGCGGATTGTCAAAAACGGTTTTATCCCAAAAAACTTCTTGGATAGCTCCACCACCAAATGTAGTTGGTTTCATGGTTTGATAAATTTGTTTTTTGACAAATAAACAACCAATGCCAGTAGGACCGTAAAGTTTGTGACCAGAAAAAGCGTAAAAATCAACACCAATATCGGCAACGTCTACTGGGAAATGAGCTATACTTTGGGCTCCATCAACTAAAACCAGAGTTTGAGGATTGATAAATTTTATCTTTTGAATAATTTGTTTGACAGGATTAATAGTACCTAAAACATTACTAACATGAGTAAGAGAAACTAATTTAGTTTTGGGAGTAATTAGTTTATCAAGTGACTCGAGATCAAGAGTAAAGTCGTTTTTGACGGGGATATATTTTAAAACAGCATTTTTTTGGAGAGCTAATTGTTGCCAAGGAACTAAATTGGAATGATGTTCCATTTGGGTGATAATAATTTCACCCCCAGGATTAATATTTAAATTTCCCCAAGATTGGGCGACAAGATTTATGGCAGCAGTTGTCCCAGAAGTAAAAATAATTTCGGAAATATCAGCGTGGATAAAATCAGCAATTATTTGGCGGGATTGGTCATATTGATTAGAAGCAATTTGAGAAGTTTGATAAAGACCCCGATGGATATTGGCACTAATATTAGTGTAGTAATTAGTTTCAGTATCAATGACAGAATTTGGTTTGAGACTAGTGGCGGCACTATCAAGATAAATTAATTGAGGCTGATTTTTAAAAATCGGAAAATAATCTTTCATATTAAGCTGCTAAAAAAGATTTAATAATTAATTTTATGGCAGATTTTTTTGAAAATCCGCGTGACATGAGATAAAAAAGTTGAGACTGATCAATGGGGCCAATAGCAGAAGCGTGAGAAGCTTGAACTTGATTATTTTCGATTTCTAATTCTGGAATGGAAACGGCTTGAGAATCGTTGCCAACAAGTAAAATTGAATGTTTGAGAAAAGCCTCGGAATTTTGTGCGTTTTTACTGATACGAATAACACCTTTTAGGGATAAATTTCCTTTGGGCATAACAACTGCCTTAATTAGGGTGTTACCAGCAGTATTAGGAGCAATAAACTCCATAAGAGTTTCAATATTGATGGTTTCTCCAGATTTTACTAAGATACTTTTGGTAAAATCCCGGGTATCGCCCGGTTCATGTAAGATTTGATGGTATGTCATCCGATGTTCCCTTCCATTTGTAAATTTATAAGCCGATTAAGTTCTAAACTATATTCCATGGGTAATTCTTTGACTATGGGCTCTAAAAATCCATTGACAATCATTCCCTCTGATTCTGATTGAGAAAAACCACGAGACATGAGATAAAAAAGTTGATCTTGGCCAACTTTGCTAACAGTAGCTTCGTGTTCTAAACTGGCTGTTTTTTCGTAATTTTTGTTGACTGGATAGGTATCGGAACGAGATTTTTTGTCCAAAATTAGGGCATCACAAACAACTTTAGCACGAGAATTGGTAGCACCCTGACTAATATAAACAGTCCCTCGATAACTACTTCGACCACCATCAAGACTAATTGACTTAGAAATGATTCGACTAGTGGTGTTGGGAGCTAGGTGAATAGCTTTGGCACCGGTATCAAGATGTTGAATACCAGAAGCAACTGCAATTGAGAGAACTTCAGCGTGAGCGTTTTTGCCTACCAAAAGATTGCTGGGGTACTTCATGGTGATATTACTACCAAGATTACCATCGACCCACTCCATGACTCCATTTTCTTCAACTTGAGCTCGCTTGGTAACTAAGTTGTAAACATTAGTTGACCAGTTTTGGATTGTGGTATAACGAACTCGAGCATTTTTTTTGACAAAAACTTCGACGACAGCGGCATGAAGAGAATTGGTTGAATAGATAGGAGCGGTACACCCCTCGATATAGTGAACAAAGGAACCTTCATCAGCAATAATCAAAGTGCGTTCGAATTGGCCCATCTTTTGGCTGTTAATTCGAAAATAAGTTTGAAGTGGTAATTCAACATGAACATTTTTGGGGATATAAATAAAAGATCCGCCAGACCAAACAGCACTATTTAAAGAAGCAAATTTGTTGTCGTCGGGGGGAACAAGTTTGCCAAAATATTGCCAAACTAATTTTGGATATTTTTTGAGAGCTTCGTCCATGCCACAAAAAATAACTCCTTGTTTTTGGATTTTTTTCATAAGGGAACCATAGACAACTTCTGATTCGTATTGAGCCTTAACTCCACCAAGATATTGTTTTTCTACTTGAGGGACACCAAGTTTGTCATAGGTATTTTTGATATCAATTGGAACTTCATCCCAGGTATGACCTTCTTTTTGAGTCGGTTTTAGGTAATAAAAAATATCATCAAGATTTAAAGAAGAAAGATCGGGCCCCCAACTAGGAAGTGATTGTTCATTAAAATATTGATAAGCACGAAGGCGAAAGTTTAACATTTTATCGTCTTCTTGTTTTTGAGAAGAGATAGTTTTGACAACATCTTGGCAAATTCCCTTTTTAGATTTGAAAACTGAAACTTCCGGACTAGAAAATCCGTATTCATAGGTTGTTTTTTTGTAGGAAGTTTTTTTCATAATTTTAGAGGCTAAAACCTAAGGTTTCGACTTGATTGACCAATTTGTCATCACCGATTTTTTTAATTTGACCTTTTTCTAAAATAATGACTTGGTTAGGTTTTAAGTAATCTAAGATTTTGGCAAAGTGGGTAATAATTAAAACAGACAGATTTAACTGGGTAACCAATTTTTTGATTCGTAAAGAAATTAGTTTGAGGGCGTCAACGTCAAGGCCAGAATCGATTTCGTCTAAAATTAGATATTTGGGATTAGAAAACAATATTTGAAGGACTTCCAGCTTTTTTTTCTCACCACCACTAAAACCATCGTTTAAACTACGATCGAGTAATTCTTTTTTGATATCAAGATTGGTAGATTCCTGGTCGAGTAAACTACGAAATTCAGATAAAGTAGTAGAATTTTGAGGGTGATGTTTTTTGTAAAGCTGCCAAAGGAAATTTTTGACATTAAGACCAGGGATGGCCACTGGCGATTGACTGGCTAAAAATAACCCCAAACCTGATCGTATATTTGGAGGGGTCAAAGAAATGTCTTGATTGTCTAATATAATTTTTCCCGAGGTAAGTTGATAATTTGGGTTGCCAGCAAGAGTGTTAGCAATACTTGATTTACCACTACCGTTTGGACCCATAAGAGTCGTTATTTGACCGGGATTTAGGTTAAAAGAAATATTGGTTAAAATTTCTTTTTGATTAACTGAAACAGAAATATTTTGTAATTTAATCATACTAAGACTATTTTAGTATGAGTATAAATAAAACGCAACAA
>JAQVQI010000020.1 GCA_028701645.1 Candidatus Shapirobacteria bacterium | reverse complement strand
AAAAATATCTTTAGCAGTTTTGGCTTCAATTTTTGATTCACCAGCGTTTCGGACATGAAACTGAAGAGGAATTTCTTTAAATTTGGCTCCCATTTTTAGGGTTTCAAATAAAAGTTGAAGTTTGTAGCCAAAACTTTTAGTGAGAAGACGACTCCCCTTCCAATCTAAATCCATTTTGTCGATAAAACCTTTGACGCGGGTAACTTTTAGACCAGTAGTAGGGTCGGTCACTTTGAAAAAGTTCTTAAAAGGGAAAAACATCATAAAACGGGCAGTAAAGCCACCAACCTCACTAAAGAATACTCGTTTGAAACCCCAACCTTTTGGATTGGAGCCACCTTTTATTTTTCGTGATCCAATAACATAATCATAACCAGCTTCCATGGCCTTTAACATTACAGGGATAGACTCTGGAGGATGTTGAAAATCGCCGTCAAATTCGAAAACAAAATCAGCTTTAAGTTTGTCTTTGGCATATTGAAACCCTTTTAAATAGGCGGCTCCAATGCCGTCTTTGCTGGTTTCGGTGTAGAGAAAGGTATTGCTATATTTTTTAGATAATTTATCAACTATTTTTCCGGTACCATCAGGAGAATTTCCATCGACAACCAATATTTTCATTTGCCAATCTTGGGATAAATTGTTTTTTTTAGCCTTAATATCGACAAAGGTTTTGGTATTGAGATATTCAATCATTTTGCCAATATTTTCGGCTTCGTTGTAGGTGGGGATGATGATAACAGCAGTCGGTTTGATGCTTTTTGTTGTCATATAGATTGAGTATAACCCAAAATGTTAAAATAGTGGAATGAAAATTGATATATTGACGTTGTTTCCAAAAATGTTTGAGTCCCCTTTTGAAGAAAGTATCGTAGCCAGGGCGGTAAAAAACAAAATAATTGAATTAAATATTCATAACTTACGTGATTGGGCGATTGATAGTTACGGATCGGTAGATGATAAACCTTTCGGTGGCGGAGTAGGAATGTTGATTAAACCAGAACCTGTTTATAAAGCATTGGATGATATTTTCAATTTTCAATTTTCAATTTTCAATAATAATGAAGATAAGCGACCAAAAAGAGATATCGCTAAAACAAGAGTGATTATGATGTCGGCGAGGGGAAAAAGATTTGACCAAAAAAAAGCAGAAGAGTTATCGAAACTTGAAAACTTAGTGTTAGTGGCTGGACATTATGAAGGTTTTGATCAAAGAGTTAGTGATTATATGGTAGATGAGGAAATATCGATTGGTAACTATGTATTGACTGGCGGAGAAATACCCTCTATGGTAATTATTGATAGCGTAGTAAGGTTGCTACCGGGAGTCTTAGGAAAAGATAATTCGAGTGAAATAGAAAGTTTTAGTGAACAAGAGATTGGGGGTAAAATTGTTAGAACGATTGAATACCCTCAGTACACCAGACCTCAAAATTTTTTGGGGATGAAAGTGCCTGAAGTGCTAATTAGTGGTGATCCAAAAAAAATAAAAGAATGGCAAATGGAACAAACAAAAAAATATTTAAAATAAGGATACCGACAATAAAATAATCCCAACTAACGCCATGACTAGATATTCGACTACTATTGATAAATTTAGGTCGCCACGGCGATAATGGTGAATGATGCTCCAAAGAAAATAACTAGCAGCCATAAAATAGACAACTAGTCTTTGTCCATGAGAACTAATTGGAATAAAAAAATAAATAACTAAACCAACCAAAAATACTAATGCTAATAATAAATATTCGAGAGGTTTTTGCTTTATTTCTTTTGGAATGATCATTTAAAAAATAGCTCCTTGTCTTTGATAGAGCATAAATAAAAAGATAATTAATAAAAACCCAATATGACTAATATTAGACCCGGTAAGCCGATTGATTCCACCTTTTAGAGTAAAATAACCATCTATAAAAAGGACACCTATTACAAGGACAAAAATTATAGCCCCGACAGTTTTATTAATTGTTAGAGGGTTAATATAATTTGATTTTTCTTCTGAAAGAATTCTTGAATTTTGGAGTGATACTGTTTCGGGTTGAAGCTGTTTGGGGGTCTCTTGTTGGGAAGCGATACTAGTAACTGGAAGTCCAAAATGTTGAACAACAAGAGTAGTTTTGATGCCGCCAAGAGTACCGTTGACAACACCAATACCAATTTCTTGATACTTGGAGTTGACAATATTTGCTTTATGAGTAGGCGAATTCATCCAACCTTCCATGAGAGATTCAGTATCATAAAAATCTCTGGCTAAATTTTCACCGGCAACAGTATATTGATAGCCAGCTTCTTTAAAAAAATCCCAAGGGGTAGTACCGGTTGGCGATGTATGAGCCCAATAATTATGAGCAAACATATCATTGGCTTTGTCGGTGGCCGATTTTGATAATACCGAACTATATTTGAGAGCTGGTAAGCCATTATTTTGTCTTTGAAGATTAGTTTGAGTTAAGACCTTTTGAGCAGTAATTTCTGAAGAATAACCAAGAACCCCCGGTTTGACTACCCCAACAAATTTTATGATTTCTTGATTTATTAAATAAAATCCAACCAAAAATAATAAAAATCCTGTCTTTAAAATCTGGGCACGATAATTGTTTTTCTCTTGAGGGATAAAATAATACGATAATTTAGACTTCACAGTATCAGTATAAATTATTTTATTTTTTTTAGAAGTACAAATTTTTTGATTGGAGCTAAATTAAGCAAAATTGATAAAACTAAAAGTCCAAAAAAAATACCAGAAAGATCAAAAAAAACATCTCTTATAGTGGCAGTGCGACCTATAATAAATGATTGGTGAAATTCATCACTTAGAGCATAAATAAAACTTATAAAAATAGATGAAAAATAATTATTGGTGGCATAAAAAATTAAAATCGACAAAACACCGTATTCGGCGATGTGAAAAAATTTTAAAATAATAAACCGCCACCAATAGGAATTACCTCCGATACCCGTAGTTTGACGAGAAGAAAAATAAAAAATTAGACTCATCCAAACAATTGACGGTAAAAATCGAATTATTTTTTTCATTTTTTCTTTATCTTGTCCAGAATAATAGGGGTGGCAAGCAATAGTCCCCCGCTAATAATAAATATCAAAGGCAAATAGTTTTTTTTGACAGTGGTGGTTTCGCCTAAAACTAATTTACTACTTAAAGGTGCAGTAGTAATGGTCGGAGTGGTATAAAAAGATGATTCTTCTATCGGAGCAATAATAGCTGACTCAGTAGCCAAAGCATCGGCTTTATATAGATTTTTATCGGTAGGAACGGCGGTTGGTGTGGTTGTGTTGGTAGGGGTCACTGTTGGGGTGGCCGTTTTTTGGGTTGGAGTTGGCGGAGTATAACAAGAAGTTTCGTTGGTTTTATTTTGCGTAATATTGGCCTGACACCAACTGCCGAAAACATTAGACCAGGATTTATCATTAGTTAGTAAACCTTTACTATATACCACTTGGGCAATGATTTTATTGTCTTGATCTTTTAAAATAACCTTTTCATCGTTATTGTTATCAAAAATCAAACTTTTTAGTTCAAAAACAGCATATCCTTTGGCTGTTATTAATAAACTATCAATGTTTTTTGAATTGCCTGCTAAATCTTCAATTTTCCAATTAACTAACTTTACCGAATTGTTTTTATTATTATAAATCTCAACCCATTCAGGATCAGAATATGGCATAAATTCGGTTAACGAAATATAATCTTTTGCGTCTGAGGGGTTTGTTTCGGTCGGATCTGGAGTTGAAGTGCTGGGTGATGTTGGCGTGGTTGTCGCGGCTATGGTTGGACTTGGATTAATAACACAAGTATTTGTACTTTCTGGTTTTGGTTTATCGACTCCATTAGTATAAGGGTATTCATGAATTAATGTTTTAATAGGACTAGAATTATAAAGATAAATTATATCTGCATATGTGTTACCAGTTGATTTAGTATTGTTAAGCCATCCAAAGTTTCCACTATAAAGATATTCTAAAATTTGAGTAGACTTTGGAGAAAGACAAATATTTATTGTTTTAGGTGTTTTTGATTCATCTTCAAAAGACCAGTTTTCTAAATTAATAGTATCGTTTGTATTGTTAGTTATTTGAATCCATTCTGGGTTTGAGTTAGAGGAAAAATCTGTAATTTCTATATCTGGAGAGGCAAAAACTGGTCGAGAGAAAAAAAGAAAGAATAAAAATATTATAAATACCACAAATTATTGTAATCGATATTTATGACAATTTGTTAATGGCGATTTGGAGCTTAGAGAGAGTTTTTTCTTGACCCAATGCTGGGAGGCACTCTACTACTGGAGGAGTAAAAACAGAACCACAAATAGCAACCCTAAAGACCATAAAATATTCTCCTAAATTCCAATTGTTTTCTTTGACCATCTCCATAATTCTATTTTGGATATCATCAAAGTTTTTTAAAATTTCTTTGGTTTTTGTGAGCATTAATTTGGCATTTTCTGGACTAGTCCCCTTTTTTAATAACAAATCTTTGTCATATTCGACATCTTCAAATAGAAATTTTGTTTGAGATACAAGATCAGAAAGTTTGACAATGCGTTCTTTTAAAACTGGAACAAGAACCTTTATTTGTTCGTCTGTGGCTTGGGGTAAATATTTTTTAAACAAGGCAAATAATTCGTCGTCTGTTTTTTGACGGAGGTAATAACCGTTGAGGTAATCTAGTTTTTTTCGATCAAAAATAGGTGATTTTTTATGAAGATGGTCGGTATTAAAAGCCTGGACAAATTCATCGAGGGTAAAAAATTCTCTATCATCACCAGGGTTCCAGCCAAGTAGCATTAAAAAATTGAGCATGGCTTCGGGTAAGTAACCTTCGTCTAAGAAAGCTCGAGCGTGAGTTGACCCAGTCCGTTTACTCAATTTTCCCTTACCGTCTGGATTTAATAAAACAGTAAGATGGGCAAATAAAGGTGGCTCCCATCCAAAGTATTGATACAATAAAAGATGTTTTGGGGCTGAAGTTAGCCATTCTTCACCGCGGAAGACGTGGGTAATTTTCATTAAATGATCATCAACAACCACGGCAAAATGATATGTGGGAACACCGTTTGATTTGATTAAAACCTGGTCGTCAATATCGTTGGTATTAAATTTAATTTTCCCTCGGATCAAATCTTCAAAAATTATTGTTTGATTTCTAGGGATAGTCATTCTGATTGTATAAGGAATTTTATTGTCGAGATTTTTTTGGATTTCCTCGGGGGTTAAGTGAAGACAATGTTGGTCGTAACGAGGGACTTGTTTGTTGGCTTTTTGAGTTTCACGCATTTTGGTCAAACGGTCTTCGGTACAAAAGCATCGATAAGCTAATCCTTTATCTAACAATTCTTTAATATATTTTTGATAAATTTCCAAACGCTCGGTTTGAACATATGGACCATAAGAGCCACCAATATCTGGACCTTCATCCCAACTTAAGCCATAATCTTTGATGACTTGTAAAATTCTTTCTTGCGAACCTAGCACTAATCTTTTTTGGTCGGTGTCTTCAATTCTTAAAATAAATTGACCGTTATTTTTTTTGGCCAAAGCATAATCATAAAGTAAGGTTCTTAGCCCTCCAATATGTAATTCTCCGGTTGGACTGGGGGCCATACGAGTTCGAACAACATCATTATCAATCATAGTTATTATTTTACCATTTAGTGTAAAATAATTTATGTCTTTAACTCAGACTGCTTATACTAGTAGAAAAATTATAAAATTTGGAGGAATCGGATTGATTGCCGTTTCACTTTTATGGAGCATTTCAAAATTAGCTTATAAAGCATATTTAGCCGCCAACCCGCCCTATTATTCACCAACAATCAAATACGGTTTGTTACCAAAAATTGTATTTACGGAAAAAAAGACAGAACAAAAAAATTTTTCTTTTGAACTCCCAAATGATGAAATTCCTTCATTTTTAGATCAAAGTAAGGTTTATATAATTTATAAACCAATCACCACCTTTTTGGCGCTTGATGAAGATACAAAAACAGCCAATAACTTTGGATTTGTTGATAAACCTGTCGAAATTAAAGACGGAATATATGAATTTAAAAATAACACCACCAACAAAACACTTACTGTTAATGTGTTAGATGGCCATTTTCAAATGAGCTATCCCTATTTGTCGGATCAATTACTATTGATACCAGAAGAGGTTCCAACTAGAGACAAAGCTATCAGTGTGGCTTCTAATTTTTTGAGTAGTGCTAATAAATATGGAAAAGATTTAGAAAATGGTGAAAAAAAAGTAAGTTTTTGGAAAATAAGTGATAGTGACCTAAAATCTGTCGAATCTCAATCAGAGGCAAATGCGGTTAGGGTAGATCTTTATAGAGAAAACCTAGATGGTTATAAATTACTTTCATCTAATTTTAATAAAGCATCTGTCTCTATATTAATTTCAGGATCAAAAACTGAAGCTAAAAAAATAATTGAATTTAATATTAAAGATATAAGTATCGACAGAGAATCGTATTCTACTTATCCCATAAAAACGGCTGAAGAAGCAATTAATAGTTTAAAGACAGGAAATTATTGGCCTGCTATTGATGTTGAAAATAAAGAAGTAATAATTAGAAGAATATATCTAGCTTATTTTGAACCTGGGACATTGACAAATTTTTTACAACCAATTTTTGTTTTTGAAGGCGATAATGGGTTTGTGGCTTATGTTCCGGCGATAAAAAGTGAATATTTACAGTAAATAATTATTATTCATCCCAAGAGACGTTTTGTTTTAACCAATCAATCAATAATTTAGTATCCTGAAAACGATCGTCACTTTGAGAAACAACACTGATTATTGAGTGGCCCTTAATATCTATTAACCCAATAAAAACGCCTTTAGCTTCTGGAGTCCAACCGGTTTTTAAACCCTTAATTTCTGGAACAATATCAAGAAGCTCATTAGTAGAAACCAAAGGATGTTTGATTTCATTTGTAACATCACTAACTACAAGATCTTTTGTCTTGGCAAAATTGGTAACGATTGAATTTTTTATAGATAATCTTGCTAGTTGAGATAAATCATAGACTGTTGAATAGTGATTATTATCATGAATACCATCTACATTAGTGAAGTGGGTGTTGTTCAAATTATATTTAGTCATTAATAAATTCATTTGATCAATAAACCCACTTGGCCCTGATTGATAATGGTTTGCCAGTGTATAGGCAGAATCGTTGGCAGAATAAACTAAAAGGGCGGAAACAAGAGATTTGACAGTAATTTTTTCATTAAGTTTAAGATTTATTACCTTACCAGTCAGATATTCTTGATTGACTGTTATGACTTCGTCTAAGGGGTAAAGATTTAGGGCGGTTAGAGCAGTGGCTAACTTGGTGGTAGAGGCGGGAAATATCTTTTGATCAATATTTTGGGATAATAAAATTTTGTTTGTATCAACATCAACTAAGATATAGTTTTGGGCGGAGAGGTTTGGTTTTGAAGTCAATTTTATTAGAGGAATTACTGGTGATTTTGTTTCAAGTAATTCATTGTTTTTGACAATAAAATTATTTTTTGGATATATAGACCAAAAAGAAAATGTTGGTAGCCAAAATAAGTTTAATATAATAAGAAAAAAAATAATTAAAAAATCGAGCCAATTATTTTTGATTATTTGGGGCATTAGGTTTAAGCATTAAACCAACATCGTCAAGTTGTTTTTGATCTACAAGACTAGGAGCATCCATAAGTAAATCAACACCGTTGGAGTTAAGAGGGAAGGCATAAACATCTCTAATATTTGGTTCATCAAGAAGTAACATCATTAGGCGATCTAAGCCAATAGCCCAACCGCCATGTGGAGGTGCACCATAATGAAAAGCGTTATAAAGACCACCAAATTTTTTTAAGACTTCTTCCCTACCGTAACCGACGATTTCAAAAGCTTTAACTAAAGTTTCTGGTTCATGATTACGGATGGAACCAGAGGCTAGCTCATAACCATTTAGGGTTAAATCATATTGAAAAGATTCGATGTCTAAGGGATCTTTGTTTTGCAATGCATCCATACCACCTTGAGGCATAGAAAAAGGATTGTGGCCAAAATCTAGTTTTCCAACATCGTTAACTTCATAAAATGGGAATCCAGTAATCCAGTTGAATTCTAAAATATTTGGGTCACGAAGATTTAATATATCACCTAAAGCAAGGCGAATATGACCTAACACTTTGTTGGATATGTTTAATTTATCAGCGACAAAGAAAATCATATCGCTGGGTTTAGCGCTAACTGCCTTAATAATTTGCAGTTGTAAATCTGAATTAAAAAATCGAGCAACACCAGTATCTAATCCAGTATCGGCAACTTTGGTGTAAGCCAAACCTTTAGCCCCTTTTTCTTTGGCTAAATTTTCTAGTTTTTCAATTTGAGTTTTACTAAATTCAGCACATTTAGGAGCAACTAAACATTTGATAGACTCAGCGCTATTAAAAACATTAAATTCACTTTTATTTTTAATCACATCAGTAACATCTTTGAGTTCAACCCCGAAACGAGTGTCTGGTTTATCACTGCCGTATTTATTCATAGCATCTTTATAAGAAATACGAGGAAAAGGAAACTTTGAAATTTTCTTTTGAGGAGCAATAGTTTGATAAGTGTCGCGAATTAGATTCTCGGCGGTTTCAAAAATTATATCGAGGGTAGGAAAACTAATTTCTATGTCTATTTGGTAAAATGCACCAGCATGACGATCGGCACGAGGATCTTCATCTCTAAAACAAGGAGCAATTTGAAAATATTTATCAACTCCAGAAATCATCAATAGTTGTTTAAATTGTTGAGGCGCTTGTGGTAAAACAAAAAATTTACCTTTATGAATTCGAGAAGGAACTATAAAATCACGAGCGCCTTCTGGAGAAGTAGTAGTTAAAAGCGGAGTCATTACTTCTGTAAAACCATTTTTATCCATCCAATTGCGAACAGCTAAAGTATATTTATGTTTGCTGTTAAGAATGTGAGCTAGTCGCGGTCGACGCAAATCGAGGTAACGATATTTAAGGCGAATAGTTTCATCAAGCTCTGTCCCGTCAGTATCAAGAGGAAAAGGAATAACTTCACTTTTGTTGAGCAATGTTAATTTTTGACAGTTAATTTCAATCTTTCCAGTTGAGAGATTGGGGTTGATTGATTTTGGATCTCGATCCTTAACTTGACCTTCAACCTCAATCACCCACTCCATGCCTAAAGAAGTAGCGATTTGATGATTAAGTTTGTTTTCACGAGCGTCAACAACAACTTGGATAATACCACTCCAGTCGCGAAAGTCTATAAAAATTAGTTGACCATGATCTCTGATATTGCTAACCCATCCTTGAAGCGTGACTTTTTCTCCAACTTTTTTGAGACATTCTGTTGCTAAAATTCTTTTCATGTCAGTATTTTACGATAGAAAATCCCTAACAACAAGTTGTGGGCTAACACGATCGTTCCAAATATTTAAAACAAGGCTGGCAGTAAAATCTATAACATCACCAGTTTTTATTTTTGAATCAAAATCACCTTTTTTAAAAGCGATTGAATCGACTAAGATATTTTCGGTTCTAGTCGTTTGAGGATCATCGATTTTTAATTTTAAATGGTCACTATTTGTTCCAATTATTCTTTTTTCTACAACCCTAACCTGTTTAAATAAAAAAACTGGTTCTAAATTTTCTATACCATATGGTTCAAGTTTTTTTATCAATCGACAATTTTTTATATTTACAGCTGATAATTTCATTTGGGCATCAATAAATTTTTCGGGTTTTAAGGTTACCTTGGCCAATTTATTATTGACAAATTTAGTTATTTTAGCTTCAAGTGTTGGAATATTTTTGGTCTTAATACTAAACCCAGCAGCACCAGCATGACCACCAAGATCAATAAAAAGGTCGGAAAATTCTCTTAAAGTTTCAATAATATTTAATTCTTTTATAGATCGACAGGACCCTTTGGAAACCAATTCTCCTAGACTAATAATAATTGAAGGTAGATAGTATTTTTCGGTGAGACGACCGGCAATAAGGCCGATAATGCCCGGGTGAAAAGAACTTTCTGCCGCAAATAAAATTTTGTTGTTAATATTAATAATCTCTTGAGCCAAAACTAAACTATCTTGCTGAATAACTTGGCGCTCTTTGTTGTAATCATTTAAAACAGTAACGTATTTATTTGCCTGGGCTGAAT
>JAQVQI010000077.1 GCA_028701645.1 Candidatus Shapirobacteria bacterium | reverse complement strand
ATTTCCGGCAAAAACGATTGATCTAGTTTTTCTCCATTTAAATAAACATCACCTTCTTTAACCATAACTTTATCCCCAGGGATTCCGATAATTCTTTTAATATATTCACAACCATCAACCGCGCACGGTTCTCCTGCTGGAGCTTTAAAGATAACCACGTCACCACGCTTTGGGTCACCAAAACGATAACTTATTTTTTCAGTCAATAGATATTCTTTGTCTACAAAGTTTGGATACATTGAGCTCCCTTTAACTTCATTTGGTTGAGCTATAAATAAATACAACAAAACAAACACTGACAAGGCTAATACTATTGATTGGATAAATTCTAGTAAAAAATTTCCAATACTAAACCCAGCTTGTCTATTTTTATAAATGTTTTTCATACTTTTAAATTGTAGCTGATATAATTACGAAATACCAGGTTGTTTAGCCTTTGCCCGTCCGAAGCTTTAGTGTAGGAGGGTCAATTGGTTAAAAATATCTAGGTCGCTTAGCTCAGTTGGTAGAGCACCGCATTCACATTGCGGTTGTCACAGGTTCGAGTCCTGTAGCGACCACCAGCTTAAGTTAGTCTAATAAAATTTCTTTACTATACCCCGCAACCAAAACACTTACTAATTGGTAATTTGGATAAATTTTATTTTTAAGCATTTCTTTTAGATCCTTATTTAAATTATCAACTGACAATTTGCTTTTTGCTGAATTTGTTGACAAGGGTTTTCTTTTCGATTTCAAAACAACCAATTTATCGATTAAATTCAAATAATCGTCCACAAACTTATAATTTAATGATTTTTTATTAGAACCACTTATTGAAGCCAGTATATATAGGTTATCTAAAATTCTTTGACTAATCACTCTTTCATTATTTTTATCTCTATAGTAAAAAACATAAGCCGATACTGCAGAAAAATCATTTCTCTCTAGAGAAACTACAGCTTTTTTTAAATTCAATTTGAGTAAGTCATTTTTTATCATACCGACCAAAGAATTTCGATCCAAAACACCATACTCTAACTTACCAGTAGAAAAATTAATTTGGTATTTTTCATTTTTTTTATCAATTACTTCTTTTTCTAGGTAGTTCCAATCAGAGTTTTTAGTATTTCCAAAAACCAAGTGAACTGTTCCATTTCCTGTCGGTGACAACATTAAGCTACATTTATTAAAACCTTGATTTTTAGCAATTATAAACCCTTCTTTTTCTTCAAAAATCTTATCATTGCAAACCAATTTTCCTGTCGCTGGAGAACCAATAAATACCACCAGACTATCCGAAAAATTATCTACATAACTATAACTAATATTTCTATTTTCCAGCTCTAATTTTTGAGCAATTAAGGCTAATGAGCTATTTACAATCGAGCCGTGGTCATTGTTTAATTCTGTAAAACTAGACAAACCGCCATTTGCACTATTTTTTAAAACAGTACCATCTCCATTACTACTTTTAAAGCTTGAAATCCTTCCATCTGGCCACAAACCCAATGCTTGATCATAAACAGTTCTTTTTTCTAATTTAATAAGACTTGGGGTTGAATATCCAACTCCGACAATAAAATTCACTTTAGAAGAAATATCGTTAATACTTTGATTTTTATTGTATAAATTATCGTTTTTACTTTCTAAACTTTGCCAAGTTAATAAGCGATTATTTTTTAAGGTATAGTCAAAAACTGGTAACAAGTCTTTAATTATCGGAGCATAAGATCTAATTCTGTTTAAATCAGTAAATATAAAACTTTTATTTTGTAACCCTAGTAAAATTTTAAAAGCAACCGAGCTAATTCCTTTATTCTCCAATACCTTACCACCATTCCAAACACTATAACTATCCAAAGAGCCCAAGTGTGGCGATCCAAGGGTAAAGATTTCTTTTGTTTGAGTGTTTTTATAATCTTGAGCCCACAACCGAGCCACCAAACCACCCAAGCTGTGACCTATTAAATAAATTTCATCATCGTCAGTTAAATTTTTACTATTAACAAAATCATTAAATTTTGACTCAATAGTATCCAAAGATTTTCTCCAATCATAATTCCAAACAAAATAATCGACATTTTCTATTAATCCATTATTTTTAAGTAATTCAATCAGCCCATCATAATTATTCACAAACGGAGTCATTTTCCATTGGCTATCATCGACATTATTTCCAAAAACAATAGCGTCTGAATTCCAGCTTGCTCCCAAACCTGGCAGTATAAAAATTTTCTTTCTTTTTTCGATTGGTGTTGGAGTTGCCGTCGCCGTCGGAATAAGGGTCGCTGTCGGGATCGGTGTCTCAGTTTGGACCGGCGTTTCTGTCGGTATCGGTGTCTCTGTCGCCGTCGGTATTGGTGTTTCAGTTGGAGTTGGGGTTAAAGTCGGAGAAGGGTCGATTGAATCCACAGACCGAACAATCAAATTATCATAAATGTTTAATGTTTTAGAATAATTATATTGTCCGCCATGATTCCAAAAATTTCCAAGAATAAAATAATGATCGATTCCCATGCTCATTTGGACGAAATATTGTGCGACACTATAGGGGAGGTCGACAAGGTGATTTTGGC
>JAQVQI010000019.1:1416-10430 GCA_028701645.1 Candidatus Shapirobacteria bacterium | reverse complement strand
TCCATTTCGTTAAAACTTGGTGCGACTTCACTATTATCTCGGTCAAGTCCCAGAGTCAACATCGTCAAGTCGTTGCTGCCAATAGAAATACCATCAATACCAACATCAATAAAGTCGTCAAGAAGAATTACGTTACTTGGAATTTCGGCCATCATATAAAATTTAAATGAAGGCGATCTAAGTAGTCCATTTTGAGAAACAATCTTTTTGACATCCATTAATTCTTTAGGGGTACGAACAAAAGGAATCATTAACCAAAGATTTTTGTAACCATATTTATTGCGAACCATTTTTATGGCTTCCAATTCCATGGCAAAAACGTCTTGCGACTGAATATAACGAGAGGCTCCTCGAAAGCCCATTAAAGGATTTGGTTCTTCTGGTTCATAAAGTTTGCCGTATTTAAGATAACGGTATTCATTGGTTTTAAAATCAGTGGCTCGATAAATTACTGGGCGAGGGTTGAAATTTTTGCAAAATTCAACGATATTTTTGGCCAATTCTGTGATAAATTCTTTTTGTTTCCCTTGAGCGATTATATATTTTGGATGTGTTCCAATATTAGCCATCATAAATTCAGCTCGAAGTAATCCAATTCCGTCAACATTTCTTTGAGCCAGGGTTTTGGCTAACTCTGGTTCTCCGAGATTAACGTAAACTTTGGTAGCTGTTTTTTTCGTACTTGTGGGGGTTAAATTTGATTGATTTTTATAGTTCTGACCATTAGTCAAATCCCCTTTCCAAATTTTTCCCTCAGTTCCGTTTAGGGTGACAATATCGCCTTCTTTTAAGTCCTTGGTGGCAGTTTTGGTGCCAACAATACAGGGAACACCTAGTTCACGGCTAACAATGGCGGCATGAGAAGTTTGTCCTCCTTTGTCAGTAATAATTCCGTTGACTTTTTTCATGGCGGGAACAAAATCGGGAGTTGTCATCGTGGTAACCAGAATCTGCCCTTTTTGAGCTCGATTAATTTCTTTTGGATCTTTAATAATAACAACAACTCCTGATGAAATCCCTGGGCTGGCTGGTTCACCGTTTAGATAAGGAGTTGTGTCAATAACTTGTTTTTGATTATCGAGGGTTTTTTGACTGGTGGCAATAGTAGTAATTGGTCTGGTTTGAACAATATATAGTTTTCCTTTATCGATTGAGAACTCGACATCTTGGGGTTTACCGTAGTGTTGGTGTAATTTTTGACCAATCTTGGCAATTTTTATTGCCATGGAGGGGTCAATTTTCTTTTTGTTTATTTTAGTTTTTGGAACTGAGGTTTCTTTGGTTTCATCATCACCTTTGATTAACTGAATCTCTTGTGACACATGTTCTTCCGATATTATCTTCCAACTGTTTTTGTCGACTATGTGTTGATCAGGAGTAATTTTACCTTGGACTATATATTCACCTAATCCCCAAATAGTTTCAACAATAATTTCGTTTTTGGCGTTGGTTACTGGATTGGCAGTAAACATAATTCCCGAAACTTCAGAGTTAATTAATTTTTGGACCGGGACAGCGACTCCAATTTTAAAATGATCATAGTGTTTTTTGACTTGGTAAAAAATTGATCTGGAGGTAAAAAGGCTAGACCAGCAGTCACGAACCCGATTGACAACGTTTACTTCGCCTAAAACATTTAAAAAAGTATCGCCTTGGCCGGCGAATGAGGCGTCGAGCGAATCTTCGGCTGTGGCTGAAGTCCTCACGGCAACAGGAATATTTTTTAGACCACCAAACCCAGAAAGTTTTTTGTAGGCTTTCATTATTTCAATGCTCAATTGTTCATTTATTGGTGATTTACGGATAATTGAGCGAATTTTTTTTGATGCTTGTTGAAGTTGATCTGGCTGGTCGACATCAGTAATTTTTAGAATATCTTTTATTTTTGGTTTAAGATTATTTTCTTCAATAAATTGAAAATAAGCATCGGAAGTAACGACGAAACCATTTGGAATTGGAATACCTAAATTATACATTTCACCTAAATTGCCACCCTTTCCTCCAACAATATTTACATCTTCAATCCCAAGTTGATTAAACCACAAGACATTTGGTTTGTTGTTCATATAAAAAGAATAACAAAAAATAAGCAGTTTAGGGAGGAAAGAATTATTTATTTGTTGACCAACCTCTGTTTTCTTGATTTCTTATTTCCTCAGTTTCGTTTGAGCGGTGGTAGTCGTCTTGATATCGGATAGTTGTACCTATTTCTGGAGTTGAGGCTTCTAAAATAATGGCATCTTTTATTCCTACAAGTCGATGGATAGCGCCAACTGGAATATTGTAGTTTTGGCCGATATTTAGATTAATAGTTTTTAGATCATTAATATCCAAACCAATTATTAACTCTGCTTTCCCAGAGATTAAAATAAAAGTTTCTGATTTGTCAGTATGTGATTGGAGAGATAGACGGCAACCGTTGTTAATCTTAATTTGCTTGAAAGTGTAGGCTGATTCTTTTGGAGTATAGATGGTTTCTTCTCCCCAAGGCTTAATAACTTTTTTGGAAAAAGAAAGGTTGTTAGTGTCAAAATCCATATCTGATTTTATCATTGGTTATTTCATTAAATTTATAAAAATTCTTTCAAGAGCAATTTCTTTTGAAATTACTAGTTGACCGGTTTTGTTTTGAAAATCAAGTTCAATGGTTTGGAGATAGGATTTTTTTAAGGATTCTTGGCTAAATTTTGAATAAGTAGTCAGTTGTTTTCTTAAATTAAGTTTTGTAAAAAACAAAAATAAGTCAAAAGGTTGTTCTTGAATAACCTGGTGATATAAAGGGATAAATCTTGAAAGATTGTTTGGCCTTAGATTGTTTAAACACTGAAAAATTATTTTGTCTAATGGGAAATATTTTATTATTGATCCAGAGAATGTTTTTGTCTGGGTTGGGGTAATTGTTTTGTCTTGCCAAATATAAATATCAAAATTAAGATTAGATTTAATGATTTTGACCAGTTTGTCTAGAATAGGTTTAGGGATAGAGAAAAAATTAGAAAATGCGATAGTTCGGGGAGTTGAAAATAGCGATTGACTGTTTATAAAACCATTTACGGTATCTAGATTAATCTCTTTGTTGTCGACACGGAGGATGTCATAATCCTTTTTTTGATCTAGGGCTTGATTAAATGATTGGCGACTTTGGTTTTGGTCATCACCGTGAAAAATAAAAATCATGAATTACAATGTCTAATTTCTAAGTTCTAATATCTAATATTTTTTAGTATCTAGCTTTGAGTATAACTTAAAATTGTAGAGATAGAAAATATAAATATATTTTGATAGAATAAGACACGTTTTCGATACGGCTCCGTCGTCTAGTGGCCTAGGACACCTGGCTTTCATCCAGGTAATCGAGGGTTCGACTCCCTCCGGAGTCACTTAGCTTTGAAAAAATATTTATTTTTTCCTTATGGATGGGATAATTAGTGGATACTCTCTTCTGAGCGGGCTTTCTTTATCCAAAGAAATAATCACTGGCTGTCTGTTATATTGTTTTGCTTCCTCCCATTCTCTCCTACATTCTTGACAGTAATCTCTGTTTTCTTGCATATTTTGTCTTTTCATTGGATTAGGTGTTACTTTGGTTCCCAAAAAACGTTCTATGAAATTTATATCAAAGTGTATCACAATTGTTATTAATTTTTTCAATAATACTGCATGATATAATGAGTACTAGTTAGTACAAAGTTTATATTTAATATTTTATTAAAAGGATTAAATATGTCTGGTGAAAAATATATTGTTTGTTATAGAAATTTTGTGACTGGAGACGGCGAAAAGGGGCATTTGTTATTTGGCACGGTAAAGTCAGCTAATGAGTTTTTTCCCGAAAAAACAATATCGGGAGATAAGTGTGAACCGGTAGGTGAACCAGAATTGGCAGAAGTTGACGAAATTAGTTGGGAGATGCTTCAAAAAAAAATCGATTCAGGTATAGATTATATTGAAGGATATACTTCTGATTACTTAACTCCGCCCAAAAAAGACGATAGGCCGGTTGAGTCATCAGCATTAAAATGTGATCCAATTAAGCCATATAGAGTTTGGTTTTTGAACTATAAAGATACTAACGAAGGAACAGAAGGTAGTTTATTATTTAGAAAAAGAAGAGATGCGTTAAGAGTTTTAAAGGATAAAGATTTTCAATCTACAAGTAAAATAGATTTTATTGGAAAATCAGGCATGACTCAAATTCATTGTATCAATAGACAACTTTTGTCACGCCATCGATTTATTGAGAGTTGCGATAATTCCCCTTTGACCCCAATGCAAATAAGAGGTGCTGATTAAGGGATATGAGTGTGGATGTAAAAATTGAGGCTAGTTGGAAGAAAGTATTAGAGGAAGAATTTAGCGAAAAATACTTTCAAGATTTAGTGGAATTTGTAAAACAAGAATACAATAATTCGACTATTTACCCGCCGGCTAAATTTATTTTTAATGCGTTTGAGTTAACTTCATTTGATAAAGTAAAGGTTGTTATTTTAGGTCAGGATCCATATCATGGGCCAAATCAGGCCAATGGTTTGGCTTTCTCTGTTAATGATGAAACTAAACTTCCCCCGTCTTTGGTAAATATTTATAAGGAAATTGAAAGTGATTTGGGAGTAAAAACGATAAACGAAGGAGGCAGTTTGGATAGTTGGGCAAAACAGGGAGTCTTGTTGTTAAATGCTACTTTAACTGTCAAGGCTAACCAAGCTGGTTCTCATCAAAATAAGGGATGGGAAAAATTTACCGATGCAATAGTAAAAATTTTATCGGATAAAAAAGAAAACTTAGTATTTATTCTTTGGGGAAACTACGCCCAAAGAAAAGGATTGGTCATTGATGAACAGAAACATTTAGTCATAAAATCTGCCCACCCTTCCCCATTATCTGCCTATAATGGATTTTTTGGGTCAAAGCCTTTTTCTCAGACAAATTCTTATCTAATTTTTAGCAATCAAGCACCGATTAATTGGTAAAAATTTAATATACTTTTGGTTCTTCTTGTCCAGTTAAAACACGAAGGGCTCCGTCTCTTAATGCTTCAAGCTCTTTTTCGCCAGGAATTATGGTGACGCCAATATTTAGGTTCTTTAAGTCGTTTTTTATTTTATCTGTAATAAGAGGCCATTGAGCTATCCCACCAGTAATAATAATTTGGTCTATTTTTTCACCTTCAAAGTCAGGAATTAACTGGCAAATAGAGCGAGAAAACCCGGTAATCATTTCGTCAAGAATATCTTTTGTCTCTAAAGGAAGTGTCTCGTAGTTTTGTCTTAATTCGTAAACATTTTTTGTCTTTAATAAATTAAATAGCCCCCCGCCCCCAGCTATTAGATAATTGAGTTGATCTTGAGTATATTTTTTTGAAAAACAAAGACTAATTAGATCTTGAGCAGGAATAGCTCCGGCTCTTTCTGGTGTAAACGGACCTTCTCCAGAGAGGGTATTGACAACATTTACAGTTTTTCCTTTTTTATGAGCACCAAAAGAGGCTCCACCACCAAGGTGGGCAACAATGAGATTTAACTCTTCATATTTTTTATTAATATTTAGGGCATATTCTCTTGAGACGGCTTTTTGATTGAGAGCATGCCAGGCGGCATAGCGTTTGATTTCGGCAATGCCAGTTATTTTGTGTTTAGGTTCGATTTCGTCAGTCGTGACAGGGTCAGTGATATAAGCATGATCAGAAATGTTAAAAGTTTTAGCAATAGACAAAGCGAGGGCGGCACCAAGATTGGAGGCGTGGTTGGCTAATGGTCGATGTAAAAGATCGTCAACCATTTTGTCGTTGACAATATAAGTTCCTGAAGTAATTGGGGGCAACATACCTCCTCGACCAACAACAGCATCAATTTGAAATATTTTATTGTCTTCTAATATTTTTTTGATTTGGTTGAGGCGATAATCTAATTGGTCTAAAACATTTCCGGGTTTACAGTATTTGTCTTGAAATTCAGAATCTTGAGCATGGTCAATTTTGTGTTCAAAAACGATGTTTTTGTCTTCAAAAAAGGCGATTTTGGTAGTAGTAGAACCGGGGTTAATGACGAGTATTTTCATATCTTATGATTATAAGACCAATAATAATAAATAACAGACTTAAAATTTGGGCTAGACTTAAATAAAGAATAGGAATAGTGTCGATACGGATAAATTCTAATAAAAACCTAATTATTCCATAATAAATTAAATAAATTCCGGTTTGATGATTTTTAATTTTTTTGAAAATTAAAAAAAGAATAAATAATAAAACTGATTCATAAAACCAAATCGGTTGATTGTTGATGCCGTAAATTTCGTGGTTAAAGAAGTTTCCAAAGCGACCGATACTTTGACAAAGTGGAATAATTGGTGCCAGCGAATTAGTAATTTTTAAAAAAGATAGTTTATTTTTTTTACTAAAAATATAAATATAAAAAACAGAGACAAATATTCCACCGTAAATACCTAACCCTCCTGTGCGAAGATTTAAAATTTGAAGTGGATTTGTCGAAAAATAAGACCAAACAGCCACGACTCCATAAATTCGAGCACCGATAATTCCCCAAATTAGAGTAGAAAAAATAAATAAATTTTCTTTGTTTTTTGGAACAATAATGTTTTGGGAATAAAAATAATTGATACCAATAATAAAACAAATACCGAGTACTAGACCATAAAGAGACATAAGTTATAATTATTATATAATAATAGTTATATTTGAAGTGAGTTAATTGATTTTGCGGAATAAAGTGATTAATTCTGCTTGGTTAGAACTTGCGAATATTGTTTAAAAGAAAACTGTTTTATTAATAAAACTATTTATGGATAACCCAGAAATAATTGTACAAAATTCTGAAACATTAAAAACTGATAAAAAAATGGTTTATTCGGACACTGGAGAAATTATTAAGGTTGTCGATCAAGATGTTTTGCGAAGCGATCAACAAAAAATTGGTTATGTCGGAGAACCAGAAGTAAAATTGCCTAGTAGTGGAAATGTGGAGGAATCAGGGGTTGAAATTGTTATTGATAATCATAGTGATTCTAATGAAATAATGAGAACTGCCAAAAATATGTTTGTTGAACAATTTAAGGGTGCATCAGTCGAGCGAAAACAAGTCGTGATGACTAAGTTTTATGAAGCGCTTAATAGTGTTTATAAAGTTACTTATCGAGGTGAACCTGTACCTATTATATTTACCAAGAAAGGTGGTTACGCTTATAATCACGACGGTTTTATTCGTATATCACTAAATATATTGGAGAAACAAACAACAGAAAATGCCGTTTATTCTATACTTCATGAATATAGACATGCTATGCAACCATCGCTTGGTATGTGTTCATTGGGTTTGCCTTCTTTGACTGTTTTAGATCACAATTTGCGCTTTGTAGAAATTGATGCAACAAAATTTGCTTTTGAAAATATGGATAACTTAGGATTAGATAAAACAAAAATTGACGATTATGACGATTGTCAAAAAGCCATACAAATAACTGACACTATTGATTTATTAAGACAAAATTATGGTAAAAAAACTGCAGATAATGTGTCAGATATATATAGATTGTTAGATATGTACATTTTTCAAACTACTAGGTCTGATGTAATTAAGCCTGGAATTAAGGGAAAATTATTCAAAATATCAGCTTGGATTAAATTTAAACAGAATATAACCACAGCGAAAGATCATTTAAAAATATTAGAAAAAGTTGCTACATTGAATAACGATAGCTTTTTATTGAAGACTGTATCAAGCATTCGAGCAGATTGGCCGCAATTTCATATGTAAAGTATATTACTATCAGTAAATTATCTATTATATTTATTAGGTGGGTCCTGCGGGACTCGAACCCGCGACCAATTGCTTAAAAGGCAACTGCTCTACCACTGAGCTAAAGACCCAGAAAATAATTACTAATTACTAATTAATAATTACAAAAAAATAGTATTTTTGAGGTGCAAGAAGTTTAAACTACTTTAGATAGTTTTTGCTTTTGGATTACGTAGATAATATAGTTTGGATCGACGAACTTTCACTTTTGGAGATCGAAGCTTTTTGATACTATCAATCCAGGGAGAATTTAGAGGGAAAATTCTTTCGACATTAACTGAATCGGTTGCATGTTTTTGAACAATAAAATTTTTGTTTTCACCAATTCCTTGAATAGCTAAAATTATGCCATCAAAGGCTTGAATACGTTCTTTGTCTTTTTCTTTAATTTTATAATTAACTCTGACGGTATCACCGACAAAGAATTCTTGATCTTTATGTATGATTTTTAAGGCCATAATTTTATTTTTTGCTTTGAAATTATATCAAAATAAACTTTGGTAGTCTAGCAAGCTAACCTTTTTTTGACAAGAGGATAGTGTCGATTTGTCGCTGCAAATCATCATTATAATTGACTCCATAACTAAGAGGAAGATTTTTTCCGTTGGGAAGGATTATTAAACCTCGATGTCCGTTTGGATTTGATTTTAATAAACTGTTCAATTGCATTAACTGGTTTTGACTAGCATCCTTGGGAACATTAATAACAAAATCATACATACTTTTATTTTTGGGTACTTCTTCAGAAATCAAGTCAATGAGAATTGAAGGGGTTCCTTCTCGAATATTTATTTTACCTTCAATGTAAATAGCTTTATTTTCCGCTATCAAAGGAAAAACTCGTTCGTAAATTTTGGGAAATACTACAGCTTCAATACTATTGGTCTCATCTTCAATGGTTATAAAAGCCATTTTGGCATTATTTTTTTTAGTTAAAATGTTTTTAAATTTTCGAATTGAGGCGACTGTTTTAACAACAGAATCATTTGGTTGATTTAAAATATCACTAATTTTGGGTAATCCAAAAGCGGCAAATGGGGCTAAAATTTTTGAAATAGGATTTTCGGTAACAAAAATTCCAATTAATTCTTTTTCCATTAGTAATTTTTCTTTCTCGGTCATTGGAGGTACTTGGGTAAAGTTGTCAGGCGGGGCAACAATTTTAGTATTATCTTTGGTGGGACTATCAAACAAACCAAA
>JAQVQI010000019.1:0-1316 GCA_028701645.1 Candidatus Shapirobacteria bacterium | reverse complement strand
TAGCCATTTGCAATACAACCATTGATAAATTTTTCTTTTTGGGCAGCCATTTCTTCCGGAATTTTTTTACCAATAGCTTTTCTAAATTTATCAACTTCGACCCAGTTATAACCAGCTAGTTCGATGGCGGTATATAAACAGTCATCTTGATAGACTAATAATCCATAAGATTTTTTTAAGAATTTTTCCATCTTAGGGTCAAAATAACTTATTGGTGAACTACCATTTTTACGGGCAATATATTCGGGAATAATGGCCATTGGTCCTGGTCTGTAAAGAGCTACCATGGCCATTAAATCATCAATTCTGTTTGGCTTTAGCTCTTTTAGCCATTTAGTCATCCCGTCTCCGGAAAGTTGAAAGGTGCCCATGGTGTCGCCACGGGAAAGCATTTCAAAAGTTTTTTTGTCATCAAGTGGTATTTTTTTTAAATTAACCTCAATTTTTTTGGTTTTTCTAACATTGACAACTGCTTGTCCCAAAAAAGACAAGTTTCGAATACCAAGAATATCGAATTTGATTAAACCAACATCCTCGCAAGCATGCATTTCATATTGGGTAATAATCTTATCGCCCCCGGTTTCAAGTTGGGTGGGGCTATATTCGTTGATTGTACTTGGAGAAATTACAATAGCACAGGCGTGAACACTAATATGACGGGCACAACCTTCAATTTGTTTGGCAAAATCTAATATTTTTTTAGCGTCAGGATCGGTATTGTAAAAATTTTTAAGATCGGGAGTAATATTTAAAGCTTTGTCAATCGACATGGGAAAACCCTGTGAACCCTCGGGAATAAGTTTGCTAATTTTATCGCCAACAGAATATTCATACCCTAAAACCCTAGAAGTATCTCTTACGGCATTTTTGGCCATCATTCGACCAAAAGTACAAATCTGGGCAACTGCTTCTTTACCGTATTGATCGGTAATATGGTAAAGCATTTGTTGCCTTTTATCGTCGGCAATATCTAAGTCGATATCAGGTGGGGAAGGTCTGTCTTTGTTTAAAAACCGTTCAAATGGCAGTTGATAAATTAGAGGGTCAACTGTAGTAATTCCCAAAACAAAAGCAACTAAACATCCAGCGGCTGATCCTCGAGTGTTAGAGGGAGTATCGTTGTTTTCTGCCCATTGGATAAAATCACGCATAATCAAAAAGTAAGCAGCGTAACCTTTGGTGTTTATAACTTCCATTTCGTATTCAAGACGATCAGTTATTTCTTGGCTTAGATTTTCGCCGTAATGTTCGTGAGCGGCTTGGTAAACATTGCAACATAAAACTTCTTCGGCAGTTTTACCTTTTGGAAGCTTAAA
>JAQVQI010000076.1 GCA_028701645.1 Candidatus Shapirobacteria bacterium | reverse complement strand
GAGTCTACCGAAACAGTATTCAAAAAGATCGATTTGTTGATGACTATCCATCAGTTAATTTAATCGTTAAAAAAGACGATTTTATTAAAGCAGGCGGGTTCGACAATCGTTATTGGCCAGGAGAAGATACTGTCTTATGTTTACGACTTACCAAAATTTTAAATAAAAAAATTTATTATCATCCAACCTTAGTGGTTTACCACCATCGACGATCGGTTGTAGTTGAGCATCTTCAACAAATTACTCGATATGCCATTCAAAGAGGCTATTTTGCCAAAAAATTTCCTCAAACTAGTTTTAAGTTAGGTTACCTCTTGCCATCTTTTTTTGTAATATACTTATTACTATTAACTCTTAACTATTTCACTACTAACTATAATTTATTATATTTTCCATTAAATCTATATTTATCAATATTAATCTTTAGTCTTTTTTCATTTATTTTCTCAACCAAAAAGATTATTGTTTCAATTTTAGCCACTCTAACTATCCCCATCACTCACGTTTATTACGGTATACTATTCCTATATGGTTTATCCAAAAAAGAATCGAAATTTAAACCACACGCCGTCGACAAAAAAACCGGAAAATACCTTGGTGGTTAAATCTGTTTCTTTTTCTTACCCTCCACTCGAGTCACCCAAAGGAACTGCTTTTTTATCCCAAAACCGACAATTTCAATGGACTAATACTGGCAATGTAATTTATCCTATTATTCCAGCTTATGCCGCTACTTTACTCCAAAGTAAGGGGTTAAAAATATTTTGGGATGACGCTATAGCTCAAAATTTAACCTATCAACAATGGATTGATCAATTAGTCAAGAACAAACCAGATTTAGTTGTCATAGAGACAAAAACTCCAGTAATCAAAAAACATTGGATAATTATTAAAGAATTAAAAAATTTATCATTGAAAATTGAAAATTGGAATTTGAAAATTATATTGATGGGTGACCATGTGACCGCTCTGCCTCAAGAATCAATCGACAATTGCAAAGTAGATTATGTCTTAGTTGGTGGCCATTATGATTTTTTACTTAATGAACTAATTGAACTTATCAATAGTGGACACGCTCCAAAAAATAAAATTTATAAACTTCAAAAGCCAATTAATTTAAATATTTTACCAATCATTGATAGAAAACTAACCCAATGGCAACTTTATGCCGACAACAACACCAATTACAAATATAAACCTGGTAGTTACATCATGTCCGGTCGTGATTGTTGGTGGGGGAGGTGCACTTTTTGCAGTTGGACGACTCTTTTCCCGGGTAAAAATTTTCACTCTTTTTCTATTGACCATACTATCAAAGAAATTGAAAATTTGGTAAATAATTTTGGCGTTAAAGAAATTTTTGATGATTCCGGTACTTTACCAGTTGGTAAGTGGCTAAATGATTTATGTAATCAGCTTATTAACCGAGGGTTAAACAAAAAAGTAGTTTTGGGGTGCAATATGCGCTTTGGTGTCCTAAGTCAAAAAGAATATGATTTGATGAAAAAAGCTGGATTTAGATTTATTCTTTACGGCCTTGAATCAGCTAATCAAAAAACCTTGGATTTTGTTAACAAAAATGAAAAAACTTCTTATGCTTTAAAAACCCTACGAATGGCCAAAAAAGCCAGACTAGAACCACATGTTACTGTCATGATTGGATATCCCAAAGAAACTCTAA
This sequence comes from Candidatus Shapirobacteria bacterium, assembly GCA_028701645.1. GTDB lineage: Bacteria > Patescibacteriota > Microgenomatia > UBA12405 > UBA12405 > WARW01. The sequence goes on along the minus strand of JAQVQI010000076.1, from coordinate 981 downwards.
AACAAGCCACCAAAACTCTAAATCTAGCTCGTTATATTTTTCAAAACAATCTTGCCGACAGTCTTCAAGCCACTATTCTAATCCCTTATCCAGGAACTCCGCTATTTAATTATTGTCAAAAAAATAATTTACTTTTAACCACAAATTGGGATGATTATGATATGCGCGCCCCTATTATCAAATCACCAATTCCCCCAAAAAAACAAATCGAATTAGTCCAAAATTTATTTAAGGGTGTTATCACTCCCAAATTTATTTTCAAAAAAATTATTTCTATCAGATCTTTTGCCGATATTAAGCACCTTTCCAATTATGCTTTTAAATATTTTAAAAAACTAAAAGATTTTTCATGAAAAAAATTTCTTTTATTATTCCCACGCTCAATGCAAGTTTGGTTTTGGAAAAATGTCTAGATTCAATCAAAAAACAATCAATTCCGTCGAGTGATTATGAAATAGTTATTTCTGATGGTGGATCGACCGACAATACTATTAATATTGCCAAAAAATACAATTCAATCATTGTCAAAAATTCCCTAAAAACCGCCGAAGCCGGTAAAGCAATTGGTATTAAAAAAGCTTCTGGGAAATATATTTGCCTGATTGATTCGGACAATATTCTACCTGAGAATAATTGGCTTTATCAAATGTTGTTGCCCTTAGAAAAGGACAAAAAAATAATTGGTTCAGAACCAATTGAGTTTACTTATAGACCTGCCGGTGGTTTTATCGAAAGATATTCATCTCTTATTGGAGCCAACGATCCATACGCCTTTGTTACTGGTGTCTCTGATAGAAAAAATTATATAGATAATCAATGGACACGTCTAAATATAGAACAAGTCGACAAAGACAGATATATCCAAGTTGAATTAAAACCAGGTTTACCCATCCCTACTATTGGTGCTAACGGTACAATTTTTAGGTCAGATTTTCTCAAAAAAAATTTAAAATCTGACTATCTATTTGATATCGATATTAT
>JAQVQI010000075.1 GCA_028701645.1 Candidatus Shapirobacteria bacterium | reverse complement strand
AAACCATTGCAATGTTTTATTTAATTTATTTCTATTAATCATGGTCTAGAAATTATTTTGACTCAGACAATGTTTTTTTGTATTTAAATTTTGAAGTTACAGTTTTTGAACGTGTTTGAGCCTGGCAACGCAGACTCATTTTCCAGTGAAAAAATTCGTAACAAGAAATTTAAATTAAAAAAACTATAACCCAATTCCATCTTTAATCTCCTCAAACAATTTATCACCAATTCCTGATACCAATTTTAATTCCTCAATATTTTTAAACCCTCCATTTTTAGTCCGATAATCAATAATTTTTTTGGCAATAGAGGGGCCTACTCCACTCAAAGTATCTAACTGTTCTATCGTCGCCGAATTTATTCTCACAATTTTGTCTTGTAAATTGGAATTTGAAAATTGAACATTCCCTAAAACATCCCCTCTTTTAGGGATAAATATTTTTTCTCCATCGATTAATTTTTCGGCCAAATTTAAATTTTTCGCCACCCAATCACGATCGGCATTAGCACTCAATCCTCCAGCTTTGATCAAAATATCGTTTACCCGCACTTCACCAGTTAATCGATACACTCCTGGATTTATCACTTCTCCTGATATATCAATAGTTACTTCATTATAACTTTGTACATCAACAACCTCAGTTATACCAACACCTTTATTAAAAAATTTTACTTCAGCCTTTTCCAAAAATTGATCTTTAAAATTCATTCCAATTCCTACAATTATCAAAATAACTCCCAAAATTAACAGTCCATCCACCCATCTAAACTTATTAAACTTTCCCAAGTCCATAAACTATTCTATACTATACTAATGATCCAAATTTATAATATCTTAGTTTTTATCTTCGTTAGTCTAACATCTTTTTTGATAACCAACTCTTCTTTAAACATCTTTATTCCCCAAATTATTGCCTTAATTTCTATTATTTTTATTTTTCTTTCTCTATATAAAAGGATTTTCTCTCTTCACCTTATTGCCTTTATTATCAATTTAATTGTTTTTGATAGCCAAGGCCTTAATTCTCCTTTTTTCTTTCTGATTTATTTCCTGCTTTTTACTATTGCTTTTCAAAACCCACCTACCACCACCCTATCTTATTCACTTACTTTAATTTTACTTTTATCAACTTCTCTCGATGTTCAATCTTTTATCCCTTTAATTTCTCTCCTTTTCATCACTCCCCTAGCTTGGTTTATTGGTAAACAATATTTAGACAAAAAGAAAACTGATAACGACATAAAAATTAGTGAAACTAATATTTTACTTTGGTTATCACTTAAGTTTAAAACCGGTATCAGTCAAATTATTGACAATTGTGCTGAGCTTCTTTCAACTCCGCTTCAGCCAACTCAAAAAGAAAAATTAAAATATATCAAAGATTCTGCCAAATCACTTCTAAATTCATCAGAAAAATTAAAAAAAGAAATTGATAATCAAACAGATGAAGAATAAACCCTTTGCCCCGCAACGGCAGGGCATTTCCCTTAAAAAGGGCAACTTTAAAAAAAAGCTCCCCTTTTTTAAGGGGAGAAGTCAATTTATTGACAGAGGGGTTTTGCTCTTAATTCTTATTCTGTTTTTATCTATAATCTACCATCGACAATCTACCATCACTCTTGCCCAAACGTTCAATTCCACTAATTATGAAATCCAATTTGGAAATTTTAATATGACCAGTGGTAAAAAAAATTCCCCAAGTTATACTCTCACCGATACTGTTGGTCAAAATGCTCCAGGTCGTTTTACCAACAGCGGTTATGTAGTCAAATCTGGCTTTCAATATATCTACGACACTTCAGAAAAATTTTCTTTTAACATTAATGAAGTTGACCTTCCTTTCGGCTCTATGACTCCCAATGTTGGTTCTACTCAAACCAATATTATAACCATAACTTCTCCTTCAAGTCGTGGATATGAAGTTTTAGCTATCGCCAATCATCCTCTTTTGGCCAACAACTATACCATCCCCGATACTTCGTGTAACAGTAATAATTGTTCAAAAACAACCTCAGCCCCTTGGACCATCTCAACTGCTTATGGCTTTGGCTTTAATGCCCTTGGAATCAATTCCAGCGGAGTCGCTACTAATATTGGCACTTCAAACTATTTTACCGATACCACCTATTATCGTCCCTTTGCCAGCCTATCAAAAAACGATTTACCCCAAGTATTTATGTCCGAAAATAATCGAGTTAAAGATCGACAAGCCAGAATTACCTACAAGGTAAATATTTCTCCCAATCAAGCCACTGGCGTTTATAGTAATTTAATTAACCTTATCGCCATCCCAAAATATTAAAAAAAATGAATAAAACAAATTTGCAGTCACAATTTTTGAACGTGTTTGAACGTGGGCGACCACATTCATTTTCCAGTGAAAAAATTAGTGACAAAAATTTAAAATTTTATAATTTATTAGACATTAGAAATTAGATATTAGAAATTATGTTCAATTTATCTCTTTCCCCACCTCAAGTCGAATTTGTCCTAAAACCAGGAATTACTTTAACTCAAGCCTATGAAATAACTAATAACTCCGAAAATTCAATAACTCTCAACACCGAAGTCCTCCCTTTTGTCCCTCAAGGCAACAACGGCTCCGTTTCCTATTCCTCTCTACTTGCTAGTCCAAACATTTATTTTTCCCTAAATAATGCTGACCTCAA
>JAQVQI010000074.1 GCA_028701645.1 Candidatus Shapirobacteria bacterium | reverse complement strand
GATGAAGAGTCGTCTTTTTCCTTGTCAACAGAGCTAGGTAATATTTTGTCTTTGAAACTAAAGAGAATTAAAATGGCGGATGAGGCGAGAATAACTGGAAAAATAAGATTATTTTTGTTTTTTGGTTTTGTTTTCATAAACAGATAGATAGTATTAATATTACCTGAAAACAAACTGAATTTGGTAATTAATTTATAATAGTAATTGTGAAATCTAAAATTGGTTGGGTAGTAATAATTGTTGAACTAGGGTTAATAGCCATATTAACGACTAAATATTGGAAGGAAATTAATGGTTTTGTTGATTTGTTGATATCACCAAAAATAATTGAGATTAAACTTAACTCTGAACCGCAAAAAAGAGATGAAGAAATTGAATCGACAAAAGAAACCCCATCACGGGTGATGACACCAACGCCAAAAATAAAAATAATAACTCCAACGATTATTAAAAAGAAAATATACCCAACTCCGACTGATGACGATACTCCTTGGGGGGTAGCCAGACAGGTAGGTGAAGTAACTTGGACAATGAAAATTGGTGAAGATGAAAAAATGGCAACAGCAAAAGAAATTTGGAACGCTTTAAATAACTACCGACAAACTCATGGTTCACAAATTTTAAATTGGGATACAAAATTAGCTGATTATGCTCAAAATAGGGCAGTATATTTAAGCTCAATAAAAAATGTTGATGAGCATAAGGGGTTTAGTGATTTTCTAAACAATGAAAATGGTTTTGATAAATTAGGATTTACGGCCTTGGGAGAAAATATTAGTTATGGATATAAACTAAATGGAGTCCATACAATTGAATGGATGTATGCTGGAGACAAACCTCATAACGACAACCAGTTGGATAATAAGTGGAATTATGTGGGAATTGGAGTTGACGGCCTGGCTACTTGTTTAATCTTTGGAACAGGAAAGTTTTAGTAAATATGTTAGGATAGTCTATATGACAAAAACACAAGAAAATCTTCTAAAAGCGTTTGCTGGTGAAAGCCAAGCAAGGAATAGATACACTATTTTTGCCAAGATGGCTCGAAAGCAAAATTTAGAATGGATTGCCCGAGTGTTTGAAGAAACTGCTGATCAAGAGAAGGCTCATGCTGAGGAGGAATATGAGTTGATAACCGAACCAGTTATTGTGACAGATAATTTAGAAATAAAACCTTTTTCAAAAGACACAATTCAAAATTTGAAATATGCCGCTGAGGGTGAACACCATGAGTGGACTGAAATGTACCCTTCATTTGAAGAACAGGCAAAAATTGATGGAGATACGGAGGCCGAAAGATTGTTTCGAGAGGTAAAAGAAGTTGAGGAAAAACATGAAGAGAGGTATTTAATTTTGGCAAAACATATGGATGCCAACACTCTTTATAACCAAGAGGCTGAATTGGAATGGAAGTGTCTAAATTGTGGTTATGTCCACAAAGGCAAGACTCCCCCAACCACCTGTCCAGTGTGCAAAAAACCATTTACTTGGTATATGGCTTTGGGTTTGATTCGATAGCTTTATACTGTTTTAATTAAATTAAAATTGCCTAAGATTGGGAGGTATAATACCCATAGGTTTTCGTAGTTCAATGGATTAGAATGCTCCCCTCCGAAGGGAGTGATATGGGTTCGACTCCCATCGAGAACACAGAGGAGTTAAAAGTAGAAAGTTATAAAGTTTGTAAAGTTGAAAGTGAAAAAGATAAACCTCTCTCCGGATAAACCGGTATCTCCCCTTAACAAAGGGAGAAGTCATAATTCAGTAGTCTTGGTTGGGGGGTGTTTTGACATCCTTCACTTGGGGCATATAACTTTTTTGAAAAAAGCGAAGAATTTAGGAGAAAAGCTGGTGGTTTTGTTGGAATCGGACCAAAATATCCAAAAAAATAAAGGTAACAATCGACCGATTAATAATCAAGAAAATAGAGCAAAAATCCTTGAGAGCCTAAGAATGGTTGATCAAGTTGTTAAATTGCCAGAAATGAAAACTGATCAAGATTATTTAAAAATAATTAAAAAAATCAAACCAACAATAATTGCTGTAACCCAAAATGACCACAATTTGATCAACAAAGAAAATCAAGCAAAACTTGTAGGGGCAAAATTAGTTGAAGTAACAGAACTGATTCCCCACCAGTCAACTAGTCGAATTATTGAAATAATTACTGAAAATCCTTAGGGATTAATCGAAGGAATCTGGCTTTGAATATCCTGCATAAATTGGCTGTAATCAACGAATTCAATATCTTTTGGTGGTTGGAAGTCCGATTCGGATACCACGGTTGGAGTACAGTTATATTGATAGTCTTGATCTAAATCAAGACTACCTGATTGCGAATATGGAGAGTTTGACGGAGATTCAGTCTCATCGGTATCTTCCTCTATTGCATCTAACTTCATTTTCATCGCGACATTTGGACTATCTTTGTTGGTGTTTTCTTGCCAAGTGTAAAAATAAGTACCGTCACTAACCGTATGTCCAATATAATCAAAACCATCTTGTTTAATATTAGTATCTTGTTTAAATTTTTTGCCAGAGATAATAATAGCCCCCTTTGATTCAGTCCCGTCAATATTACTTGACCAAGTACATTTTTGAGGAATATTTTTGGCAATTAAATCACGAAGAGAAAAAGATGAGTTAGCTGATTCTTCTTGGGGTTCACTTGGAGTGGTG
>JAQVQI010000073.1 GCA_028701645.1 Candidatus Shapirobacteria bacterium | reverse complement strand
TGGCTGTCCCGTAATTGCGTACCGTAGTGGGGGAGTTACTGAAACAGTTGTCGATGGTAAAACTGGTGTCTTTTTTGACGAATTGACCCCTGAGTCTTGTGTCCAAGCGATTAAAAAATTTCAAAAATTAAAAATTAAATCTTCCGACTGTATCTCCCGCGCCTCTGAATTTTCCACTGCCAAGTTTATTTCCAAAATTAAAAAGCTACTAACTACTTACTACTAGCTATTTACTATAGACTAGACAGCCAACTCTCTGTATCCAATGCCGCCCGACACCCTTCTCCAGCCGCCACTATCGCTTGTTTGTGTTTAATATTGACACAATCACCCGCGGCAAATATCCCCTCCATACTGGTCATTGTTATATGTTCTTTGTTTTTGCCCACGAATACTTGGCCTGTTTCACTTAAGTCAACTATTCCTTCCAAAAATTTTGTGGCTGGACTGCTTCCAATTGCCACAAACAACCCATCCAAATTTAATATTTTTTCTTCTCCAGTTTTATTGTTTTTTATTTTGATATTTTCTAATTTGTTTGGAATACTTGGATTTTGGTTATTGGGATTTAACTCAACCACTTCCGAGTTCCACCAAATTTCCACCTTAGGATTGTTTAAGACTTTTTTTTGTTCTGCTATTGACGCTCTCAATTCATCTCTTCGATGAATTAAATATACTTTTTCACATATTTTTGACAAAAATGCCGCTTCTTCACAAGCAGTATCCCCACCACCCACTACAGCCACAGTTTTGCCTCTAAAAAACATCCCATCACAAGTCGCACAACCACTTATGCCGTGTCCGATTAATTCTTTTTCTTTTGGTAAATCCAGCCATTTCACTGCCGCTCCAGTTGTGACTATCACCGACCTTGCCTCCAAAATTTCTCCATTTTCCAGTTCAACCTTGAATAACCTGACAGGCTGACTATCTGACAAGCTGATAAGCTTAACCATCCCTTGCTTTATTTCCACTCCCAAATTCTTTGCTTGTTGTTGCATATCAATCATCAGCTTTACTCCACCAACTCCATTTGGAAATCCTGGATAGTTATCAACCAAAGTGGTTATTGTTAGTTGTCCTCCTGGTTGATTTCCAGATATTACGACTGTTTTTAAACTAGATCTGGCGTTATAAATTGAAGCTGTCAGCCCTGCTGGTCCCGAACCGATAATCAAGGTGTCATATATTTGCTTTTCATTATTCATAGTCCATTTTAACATCACTTTTGCTTTACTTTTTTTTGGTTTACTCTAATATTTTAATATCACTCATGATTAAAAAAACCAAAATTACTCTTTTTCTAATTTTTAAAATAATCCAAAATAAAAAAAGGTTTTTATTTTGGTTTTTTGTTCGTTTTATCTCCTCTCTTCTTCCTTTGCTTTCTATTTATCTTTATTCTCAAGTTGTTAGTGATTTTGAATCCCAAACGAGTTTAAAATCTCTTTTATTTTTGGTATTAATTATCTTTGTTGTTCGTTTAGTTGATAATTTTCTCCGTCTAAAATCGCTTTATAAACTTGAAGAATGTATCAGTGATATTAGCTTTGATATTCACAATTATTTTACAAAAGACCTCAAAGTAAACACCAAAGAAGAACGCCATCAAAGTATTCAAACAATTCGCAATTTCTCAGACGCTAGTTGTTTGACATTAACATTACTTCGCCAACCGGGGGTTGACAGTATTGTTTCTCTCTTTATCATTCCAATTATTTTATTATTTGTTGACAGACAGATTTTTGTTCTCGAAGTTGCCTACATTTTAATTTATTTACTTTTGGACTACTATACTACTCAAAAATACATAAAATTACGTGATGTTCAAAATACAAAAATCGAAAATTATTATGCCAAATTACAAGATAGCGATGATACCGATTTAGAACAAAAAACCTTTACTCGTCATTTTACTCGGCTATCAAATTGGAGTTTTTGGGAATGGTTTATTATTCAAAACAGTGCCGTTATTTTTTATTCCCTAATTTTGATTTTTTGTATTTTTTCAATTCAAAGTGGATTTAAACAAATTTCAGATTTGGTATTAGTTATGGGTTATGTTGCTTCAACTCAAACCTATCTAAATTCACTCTCCGAAATCAAAGACAACCTGGCTAATATGACTGTTGCTATCGACCATCTAGCTCGTAATAAAAGTATCTCTGTCCTCGATCTTGACGATCTTATTTAAAAAATAGCTGAATAACTGAATGACTGATAAACTGATAAACTACCAATATGCCAGAACTTCCCGAAGTTGAAACCGTTCGTCTATTTTTAGATAAAAATATTCTAGGTAAAACGATTACTCATCTCGAAATTCTTAACCCAAAATCTTTTATTGCTCGCCCTGAGCATGTCGAAGGGGTTAAAGGTCAAACTATTGTTTCCACCTCTCGTCTAGGTAAACAACTATCAATCCATCTTAGTAATAATTTAATCCTCCTTTTCCATCTTAAAATGACCGGTCAAATAATTTATCGCCCCCTTTCTTTAAAGGGGGTGTCCGAAGGACGGGGGATTTTTGGTCATCCAACCAAAGACGCTTTTAATAGTTTGCCTAACAAATCCACCCGTCTTATTTTTACTTTCTCCGACAAATCCAAATTGTATTTCAATGATCAACGAAAATTTGGTTGGGTTAAAGTTTTAAACAAAAACGAGCTTGCCGAATTCCAAAAAAATG
>JAQVQI010000072.1 GCA_028701645.1 Candidatus Shapirobacteria bacterium | reverse complement strand
ATTCTCTAAAAAGAGCAAACTTGGTTTTGAACGAAGCATTTTTAAAACCAAAATATAGTCGATTTCTGGTTATAAAATAGTCATGTAAACTACCACCACTTTTTGAAGAACCAGAATTGACATGCCAGATTTTGGACTTATAGACGTAAGCTAATTTATAGCCATTTTTTTTGGCTCTTTGACAAAATTCCATATCTTCTAGATACATAAAATATTTTTCATCTAAATATCCGATTTTTTTAAATACTTTTGAGTTAATCATTAGACAACAACCGGTAAGAAAATCGATCTTATCATTGTTTTGGTCGTATTGACCTATATCCACCTCGTCGACCCCGATATTACTACCGTAAATGTTTTGCCAATCGATTTGACCACCAGCTGACCAAATTACACTACCTTGTTCTTTTTTTGAATATCTACTTAGATGGTATTCGTAGCCGGGAGCAAAATATATTTTTGGGCCAACAAGATCAAATCCAAGATTGGCCCCATTAACTAATTCCTCTAAGAAATTAGGGTCAACAATGACATCATTGTTAATCAATAAAACATAGTCAAATTTTTGTTTTATGGCTTTTTTGATACCAAGATTGTTGCCAACATAGCCTAAATTTGAATTATTTTTGATAATTTCTATGAGTGAATTTGTAGAATATTTTTGTTTAAAAATTTGATAAGAATCGTCTGGAGAATTATTGTCGATTAAAAAAATTTTATATTTAAAATTTTTTGTTTTGATTTTAACCAGAGAATCTATTGTAGAAATAGTTAAATCTGGCTGTTTCCAGTTTAAGACGACAATACCAATTTTGGTCATAGATTAAAAATTTTTAGTCAAATAGTTTAACCAGTGTCTCAATTTAATGATTAAAACTTTGAAGATATTTGGCGAATATTCTTTTTGAAAATATTTCATAAACCAATGATCATACTCATAATTGGCCTCTTGATTGGCAGAGACAAAAGATTCTTTTAAAAATTGTTTATCTGAAGATCCCTGTTTTTCCCACAATTTTATATAAATTAAACAAATAGCAAAAGCTTGAAGTAAACAAAAAACAAGACCGTGGATGCCATCTTTGTAACCTTCGGAAAAATAAAATCGGCTATTAAACTCTTGAACTGGCTTAAGAATAAAATCACTAATTTTAACTTTGTAATCTTTGGCATCAAGTTCGTCGGCTTGGATACTACTATAACGAATAGCTCTGGTAATGAATTGATTAATACTTTGATAGTTATTATGCTTTATAGCTAATTTGTCAGAATCTAATAAGGTGTAACAGTTACCAGTAGTAATTGGTTGACTATGAATTTCTTTTTGCCACCTAACAGCACCTTTTTTAAAAAAACGAATAAGGTAATCAGGCCAACAATTTGCGTGTCGAATCCATTTGCCAAAAATAAAATTTTGACGAGGTATCTTTACAAAATCAATATCGCTTCGTAGGGTTATGTTTTTTAATTCTTTTTTAAGAGTTTTTTGGAGATACTCATCGGGGTCGAGTAAGAGTATCCATTTGCCAGTAGCTTTTGATAGGGCAAAATTTCTGGCTGGTTCAACATATTTAGAAGGACGATAGCTAAAGACTTTTGCTCCAAAAGATTTGGCAATTTGGACACTATCGTCGACTGATTTCATGTCAACAATAATAATTTCATCAACAAAATCCTTGATAGATTTTAGACATCGATTTAAATGCTGGGCTTCATTACGAACATTTATAACTGCAGAAATTTTTATTTTTGATTTCATAGATTATGTTTAGTTTATCATCTTCTCACAGAGAAAATCCTGACGCCATCAGAGTCATAAATTTTGTCTATTTCTAGATCAGATTCAGATAACACAAATTTTTGATCTTTTAATAAATAAATATATTTAATATTGTTATCAACGAGAAACCCTCGGGAGAAATATTTATCAGCGCTTGAATAAAATTTTAGCGATTGATTGCGTCTAAATTGCCAATCAAAACCAGTAATATCAAGGTTCATTTCATCTTCTAAATAAACAGGTTTTTGACTAAAAGCTGAGACATAGGCGGTAGTTTCGTATATATATAAAGGAATAGGTGTGGTGAAATTATTTTTTAGGTATTTATCATAGGGATAGGTCAAGACATAACCAGTTGGTAATTTACTAAGATAAGACAAAGCTTTAATTTCTGAAGTAGGAAGACTGGCTGGAGGAGGATTACCAAAATAATCTTTGAGTGTCCCATAGCTACCAAAACAAGCGATAAAAATAAACAAAATGATAAAAACAATACGCTTAGGGAATACCTTAATTAAATAAGTTGCAAAATAAAAATTGATAATTAGAGAGAAATAATAAAAAAATTGAATTGTATTCCAAGCAGTTCCCTTTTGAACAAACAACATCGGAATTAAAAAAGAAATAGCTAAAAAGGGCAACATTAACAAATCAAAATCTTTAAATTTTTTATTGAATAAATTGATGAAATAATTTACCAAACCTAAGATTTTTAAGCCTAAATTTCCTACCAAAAATAAAAATATTAAAAATAATTCAATAATTATTGAGACAATAAAATTGGTTTGATTGTAGCGAAATGAAGCTAGACGGGGCCAATAAAATTTATCAATAGATTCGATTAGTGAGTGAGTAAACCAAAAAGGCTTAAATTCCATCAAAGAAACACTATCTAGAACTCCAAGTATTTTTAATAATAGAAAAGAAACTAAACCCATC
>JAQVQI010000071.1 GCA_028701645.1 Candidatus Shapirobacteria bacterium | reverse complement strand
GAAACCGGAATTATTACTAAAGATGCCCCAATAGCTATTAAAACAGGGTTGCTCCCCGACAAAAGTTTTGGAAGTATAAAAGCAAAAACAATATAAAAGGTAAAAATCATTCCTAATAGGGAAGAAACCCCTTTCCATTTTGCAATAATCACCAAAAGAATTACAAAAATTATTGATAAAAGTATTAAGCTATCTTTGCGGACAAAATCAACAATTATATACTCTTCTCCTTCTATCCCTGTGGTTAAATTAACCAATATTCGGTCATTTACAGAATATTTGATGATATTAACTATTGGTTGATTGCCATTTTCAATGATTATTTTTTTATGGTCAGAGGTTGATAATTCAAGTTCTAATTTTTGATAAAGTTGTTTTGTTCCCATTATTTCAATTTCTTTTTCTTCGATCACTTTAATTATTGTTGCTTCAATAGACGAATCATCATTAATTGCTTTTACAAAATTAGGGGTGAAAAGAAAACAGTAGAACAAAACAATAAAAATAATTTTCTTAAAACTAGCCATAGATAATTTTATCAATATTAATGTAACCTTTGACCTTCTAGGTGATAATCTTTAGAAATAGATGAAAAAAGGGTGTCGAGGGCAACCAGTTTCCTTTTTAAGAGAGAATAAGATTGCCTATCTTCTGGAATACAGTTTCTATATAACTTATATTTACCTTCACTGTCATCAATAACTTCTATATAAGATTTAATTGCCTCGGATATTCTGGGAATTATATATTGGCGCAATTCATAAACACGAGGCAGTTTACCCGTAGTTTTAAGTTTAGGATTGGCATATTCTTTAATCCAATGACGTATGTCAACTCCAGATTCTTCCCTGGTTTCTAAAGACCAATTTCCCATTTTTAAATAAATAAATGGTGAAAGGGTATTTTGGCACCAACCAAAACCATCATGTAAGGATCTAGCTCTTCTTTTTCTTAGTTTTAAATCAATCCCGAGACTAATCATTTTGTCTGAATCAATCACTAGTAAGTCAACTCCTTTTTGATTGTTTCCGTGTTCGATATTTTGTGGGGCAATGTTCATAAAAAAACCCCTTTCTTCAAGGGGATTTTTTATAGCGATGCGCACTAGTTGTTCTGCCAAATACGCCTGCGACATTTCGTGGTGCTTGCTTTTATCTATATTAATAAATTCATCCAACAAAGCAGTTCGAGAAGTAATAAAATCTTTACTCGAACACCCTTCAATTGTTAAATCTTGGGAACGATCAATTGCATAAAAAGTTGTGGGCAGAAGTCCTTGATAATATTCATTAACTAAGCCAATATTTGATACTTCTACCCTTTGTGACATTAATTTATAAATCCAGTATATAACTAGGTTATATAAAAAATATATATATCAAAAGTGGGTCAAATTTTTTGATTAGGCATCAAAAATCAGCAGAAATCTGTTTGTTTATTTTTGCCACCGCAATCCGTCCGTCGGAAACATATTTTCCGACTTTAAAAGTACCCGGTTTATAATAATTTATCTTCCCAATACAATTAGTCTCTTTTAATTTTTCTAAAATATATTTTCTCTCCAAATCAACCTTTGGGTTTACTTTATGTGACAATTGATAGGTCAGCTTTGTTAACCCAAAACCAATATCTTCACTTCCAGAGCCAATCCAAACCATCGCTTCATCAGATTTTATTTTTTGTTTTCTTTTCCAAAAATTTACATCCAAAGGATCTTCTATTTTTTCTACATTAGTCGCCCAAAACCGAACATGATGTCTTTTTCGCGGGCTATTTCCAATCGGCTCCTGGAACCCAATATCTTGTTTTCTCCCAAATAGATATAGCGAACTAAAGGGTGCTTTTGGATATGGTTTATTTGATAAAAATTTATTAATCATTTTTATCGAACTTTTTATAGTTAATTTATCTGCTTTTTCCCAGCCAATTTTTTCAAACACGTTAATCAAATTTATTTTTGAACCCAACAAAATAATATTGACCGGATCAACTTCAGAACCATCCAAGGCCTCAGTAAAACGGGGAATTCTTCCTTTACGGATAATTAAAGAAGTTATTCGAATTACTCTGGGCATTAAAATATATGCCGACAAATAATAGGTGATTAACAACGCTATCAACCATGGCATCCTGTCTTCAAGTCGATCAAAGATTTCAAAAACTATCAACCAGACCATTATTGCTCCCACCAATCCGACCACTCCTCTTTTTAACCATCTACCAACAAACTTCATATTTATATTTTTAAATTTATTCTCTTTATTATATCAATCTCAATTTAAACCTAGTAAAAATTACAAAATAAAGGTTAAAATATACCCATGTCTATCAAAAAAAACCTTCAACTACATCTTAAAAAAGTTCAACAAGAACTTTCTCTTCCACATCTTCCTTTTTCCAAAATTGAAGAATTGGGAAGTGAAACCAAAAGAAAATTTGATCAAGCGATTGATAATCTCATGTCAAAACGGGGACTTTTTAAAAAAGTTTATGTTCCCAAAAAATTTATAAAACTGTGGCGACACAATGGTAAACAATTTGTCTTATCTATAAATATCCGTTATTTATTAAGCGCCCCTTTTATTTATGGCATGTTTATCCCTGCAATTTTATGGAATATTTGCATTGAAATTTATCATCAAATTTGTTTTCGGCTTTATGGAATCCCTACTGTAAACCCCAAAGATTATTTTTTATACGATCGACAACTATTGTCTTGTCTTAAC
>JAQVQI010000070.1 GCA_028701645.1 Candidatus Shapirobacteria bacterium | reverse complement strand
ACTTGTAATAAAAAACACAATCAAAGCAAAAGGTGGTAGAAATAGTTTAATCAAACTACCACTAATTCCAAACACTGTTTCTGGCATTTTAAAAAAAGCATTATTTTTCATATTAAAGATACCTCCATTACAAATTTCCACCCCCTTAACCCATCTATTGTTAAGCTATTTAAATTTGCCGATTTGAAACCCTCAATTTTACCCTGATTAATATCATTTATCCTCAATTCAACTTCATCTAAATTTTTTGGCTCGGGCACAACCGCTTCAACTTTGTATATCTTTCCTGACTCTAAATTAAAGTTATTAATAACTACATTTTCTGAAAAAATATTTTTTATTTTTTCCATTGAAGACCCATACTCAAACCTTTCTTTTAGTACCATAGCTACTACTTTTGCTTGGTGCTTCACTTGTTGGTTTTTGAGAATATCCTGAGACATACCTTTGTATTGATCGGCAACCTTTAAGTATTTTTTATTCAATTGATTCTCGTTTAATTGGGCTAACAAATTTAAACCAAACAAAATAATTACTATTATCAACCAAAGACCACTTATTAACCAGGAAAAATTACTTGCCAATTTTTTAAGTCTTATTTTTTCTGCTTGAAACTTTGCTTCTGAAGGTAAAAGATTCAAATCGCTCATATTATTCTCTTAATGATAACCCAACTGCTAAACTAAAACGACAGCCTTCAACATTTAAATTAAAAGGGGACTGTATTTTTGTCACATCAATATTTACAAACGGTTGTGAAATTTGAACTTCCACTCCCAACGTCCTAGTTAATTCTTCTGCCATCCCTGGCATATTCGCTCCACCGCCACTTAAAACTAGCAATTGGACTGTTTTACCACCACTATCTTCGACAAACAAGGCAATTGCTTTTCTGACTTCATCGGTAATACTATTAAACACTGGCATTGTCGCCACCCGTATTTTTCCTTCCAACTCTTCTTCCTTGATACCATAGGCTTTTTTGTATTCTTCAGCCGAAACCAAATCTAAACCCAATCCCAAAGAAACTGCCCGAGTCAACGACTCTCCTCCTATGGGCAGTGATCTTGAAAAATAAACATTCCCTTTGTAAACATTAAAAATATCAGAAAATTTTTCACCAATATTCAAAACAACTAATCTTTCTATAGAACCTACACTGTTTCTTGCCATTCTTCTAAAAGCAACTGAAGGAGATTCGATTGCCATCAAATCCAATCCCAAGCTTTTAAACAGCTTAATATAAGCTGAAATCAATTCATTTCTTGCTGCTATTACAAAAACATTTAATCTACCAGCTTCATCTTTTTCAATAATTTCATAATCCAATGATACTTCTTCAAGAGGATAGGGGACAAATGTCTCTGCCTCAAACCTCAAAGCGTCCATAATTTCTGAATCTTTGAGTGGAGGTAATCTGACTAATCGACTAATTACTTCATTTTCAGGCAAAGCAGCAACCACTTGTTTGGTTTTAATTTTATTATCAGAGATTATTGTCTTAATCGCTTTTCCAATCTCTCCCCAACGTTTCCCCGAATCATTTTGACTACTTTCGTTTAATTCTAATTTTGCCTCTCCAATGTTTTCTAAAAAAAAATTTCCTTCCTTCTCCTTGTTCACCAAAACCACCTTGACACTGCTCTGGCCAATATCAATCCCCAAATAATTATTCATATATCCAGTATAACAATTATTGATTAGTTACAACACCCTCAGAAACAACCGCTTCCAACAAAAATGTATTAAGTAATTTGTAAGGGTGGTCTATTGTTACCAAATTGTTTACTTTCCCAACACTACCTGTTGCTAGAATTTTTTCTCCTTGTATCGGAAAATTAACTGCCCCTTTAACATTAATTATTGTCGAGGCTTCAACTGGAGTTACCGCAATGAAAATTGAATTCCCCTGCAAAGTAATATTGGCACAATTATTAGGGGATAAAGCTCCATTTGTTGCCACCCATGAATTAGCACCAAAGACTCTTTGAACTTTATATGTTGTTCCTGTTTTATAAAAATAATCAACTTTAAAATTAACCGCTCCAGATTGGGTTGTACTACAAATATCAATTGTATTATCTTGATTACTATAATAATTAGTTCCGATGTCGCCATTGTCTAAATGGTCAACTAACCAAAAAATTTCAACATCTCCAGGTCCTGTTTTTTTATTAAAAGTCAAAATTTGATTATTTCCTAATGGCTGTGTCGAAAGTACCGATTTACCCTCATATTCAAGATTCTCATATTCTGATTCGCCAGTTTTTATATAATATTCTATTCCAGACTCAGCCGCATTAAAGGCTTTTTTTAATAATTCTTGGTCAGTATCAATATTTGTTTCAATTGTTGCTTGTTTGGCCGCCGACAACCCCAGTACTAATACTAAAGCTGACGCTAATAACACCATTAAAACTACTTGGCCTCTCAAGCCTTGTATTTTTTTATTCATAATTAATCTTACCATTTTTGATTCTTAATTTTTTATTTTTCTCTGTTTTATTCATAAATCATAAATCCTAAATCAAACTTCTAAACTGTCTATTCCATTCTCCAGTTTTCATATGTCTCCCACATTCTTTGTGGTAGTTTAAAGATTAAGTTAGGATCATAGACTACTCTGACAGCTGGATTGGTATTGTTATCTCGTTTTTTGGTATAGGTTCTGCTTAAGCTAACTCCATTCTTACCATAGAGAGAACCATTTATGACCAATTGAGTATTACTGTCAC
>JAQVQI010000069.1 GCA_028701645.1 Candidatus Shapirobacteria bacterium | reverse complement strand
GTTGGAATATCTGAATGGTGCAGAGATGAAATATCCTGGAACAGCGTTGACCTTACGATACGCCAGAATCAAAAAATGAGGAAAAAGTGTCTTCCTTAGTTCCTCCAGATCAAGATTCCTGAATTTAGTGTAATGAGCTAAAGAGTCTGCGAGTAAAAACCAAAGCCATGGTCACTACAGTAAAAAAACGAGTGGACAAAAGCGTTATTTATAGATACTAGGAAGTACCAAACTGTTTGCCATAAGATCAAATAATTTCGCATATTTTTTGAACCCTTCTCTACCTATAGTTTTTTCATTTACAGAGGTAGTAACACTCCCTTGGATTGTAATCACTTTGTTTTTATAAAATATGACATAAGCAATAGTTTCCATTCCGACAGTACTTTTTAATATCTCCCTACTTAAGTTAAACTGCACCCAAAAGCCAGGTAAATTTTCAATTGTTAATTTCCCACTCTTTATGTAAGCAGAACCTTTTGGTAAGAAATCTTTGAGGTCAATTGGATTAAGCATTTCTAAAACGTCTTCTTTTGTTATCTTTTCTCCTACAGAGAATGATGGTATATCCTTTATCAGAATAACCAATGCCTCAAGGCCTCTTCCATTTTCACTAACAAATTTTCGTACAACATTTGGTCTATCACCGCCTTCTCCAATCCACGTTTTTGGCGTTTCAATAGTGAAGGCCACTCCCTTTGCCTTTCCAACGCCATTTGTACTATACTTAGAACGGTAACCATCTAAAAATTCCTGCTCCGGATTTTTATCATAACCTGCTTTAAAAAGGAGTAATGTTTCAATGATAGGTGATTCAATATCGCCTTTGGCTCTTTGCCGCACCATCGTGATAGTTCGAGTTGCTTGCTCCTCAGAGAATTGCTCAATACTAAAGCAACTTGCAATTGAATCTTTAATTTTTATTTTACTTTTTTCCCATTCAGTCTTGTTATATTTAGACATCATCGCGTCGATGCCATCTATAGAGGAATTGAAATTGACTGAAAATTCTTTTTCTGCAATTAATGCTAGCCCTGATAGTGATGGATATTTTTGGTAAATTTCACCCAGCACATAGTTTTGTCCAAGATAGTAACTATAAGTTTGACATATATCGCGCATTAAAGCTTTTGAAAGTTTTATCTCCGCAAATACGCTTGAAAAAAATGGAATAAATAATAAAAAAATTACACTGTTCTTAAGTTTCTTCATAACCTGCTCCTGAAGCGGTAGAATCGTTTTTGGTAGATAAATGCTTAGATGTGAAGTTATCTAGGATTTCCAATAATCTTGTAAATTTGAATCAAGGGGTTTTCTAGTCAACGATTTCTACTGGTTGTTTTATCATCGTTATAATATAGGATTGGCTTAACGAATTTTAATTACTTATCTTTTTATTGTTTTCAATGCATCAGTAGCCTTTGGATTTCCTTGGTTGGCTGCTTTGGTATACCAAAATCGTGCTTTTTCGTAATCTCTATCTACACCTTGTCCATTGTTATACATTTCTCCTAATATATATTGAGCATTTTCATTTTTTTGTTCAGCCGATTTGAGGAACCACTTAAATGCCTCAAGACTATCTTGTTTTATGCCTTTTCCTTTATAGTACATCATGCCTACAAAAAATTGGGAGTCAGCATCTTGTTGTTTAGCCGCTTTTAGGTACCATTTAAATCCCTCTGTGGCACTTTCCATTACTCCTAACCCGTTTAAATACATATATCCTATATTCCGCTGAGATAAGACGTCTCCTTGTTTAGCCGCTTTTAGGTACCAATTTAATGCTTCTTCTTGATCTTTTGGCAAGTCCCTTCCCTCATAATACATCCTTGCCAGTTTATACTGGGCTTTAGTATACCCTTCTTCAGCCGCTTTTGTATACCAATCGCGTGCTTTAAAGTATTCGCCCCTTACATAGCAACTTTCTCCTTCTTTATAATAGTTCTCCTGCTGGGGTATTTTCTTTATGGCTAGAAAATAAACTATCAATATAAGTAATACTGTCAATATTATTATTTCCCCAATATGACTCTTAAGTACCATTTTTTTATGAGAAATCTTATTGGAAGTGTCATCAGTAATTTCTCGACTTATATTAGTCCTCATTTCTTTAAATGGATTACAGCAATTATGACACTGAGAGGCTTGAGATTGATTAGCTTCCCCACAATTTTGACAGAACTTTACTTTTTCTGCTGAAAATTTATAATTGCAGTTCTTGCATACCATTTCTAGCATAGAATATTCTGGAACTTCATACTTTTGATGGCAATTTGGGCAGACTGTTTTCATTTTTTATCTTCCTTATTTTGAAATTATTCTACCAGCCCAATAATTTTTATAGAGCCACCAGACAGTCTAGGTACTAGAAAATAGCGTTCAAACGTTACTTTTAGTCTGCTATCTGCACAATTTAACATATTGCATAAAACTCACAATATCAATTAATATCAATTACAGTACTGTAACTCTAACTCCATTTAAAAACAAATTATCAATAACCTGAATCCGTGAATGAATTTTCGAATTCCTTTTTTTGTTAACCGACATGCCGATTTTGAGACAATTCACAAGATTCCCATAGTCTGTTTTCGTTGTAATCAGCATCTTTTATCTATTTTTATTTATTCGACGCCGGTTTTAATATTTTGACCACAAAATCCTCGATTTTGAATACATCTCTCCTATTAGCTTAAATCACTCCCAGTGCTAAATACTTGTTTAGCAATACATTGTGTGCA
>JAQVQI010000068.1 GCA_028701645.1 Candidatus Shapirobacteria bacterium | reverse complement strand
ATCTAGTTTGTTTTCTTCTATTAATTTGGAATCATCTAAATCCTCCGGCAGGCTTTCTGAAGGATTTAAACTGTCATCTAAAGAAATCGGGGTGGGAGTATTAATTGGGATAGAGTTAAACTCTTTAAGAGTTAAATCTTCTGGTTTATCTGAAAGAAGAACCTCTTGGGTATTATCACTAACAGTGTCGTTGTCATTCTCAGTTTTGATTGAGGAAGCATATTGATTTAATATGTCTTGATTGTTCGTTGGTTGAGTTTTTTGATTATCATTTTGATTGTTCATAAAATAATATTCTCATTTTCAGCATTTTATTGCAAACAAATATTTTTGGTATTAGTTGATGACTAAGAAAAATAGCCAAACAAATCTAATTTGATAAAATGGGTGATGAAATTTTTTGTAAAAAATTTTGGTTGTGCTCAAAATACAGCAGATTCTGAACGAATTCGCTTTTATTACTTAAACAACGGATACGAAGAAGTAAAAAACTGGAGAGAAGCAGACTTGGTAATTATAAATAGTTGTATTGTCAGAGAGTCGGCCGAAAATAGGGTTTATGGACTGATTAATGAAATTGATAAGTATAATAGAAGTAAGATTTATGATTTAGGATTTAAGAATAAGACAAAAAAAATAAAAATTATTGTGACGGGGTGTTTGGCGGGATTGGCTGATAAATCTAAGAATAAAGTAAAACTAAAACAATTAAAAAGAGATTTCCCAACAGTTAGTGAATTTATGCCAATTGAAAAAATTAGTTATGACATTAAACCTTTAAGAAAAAATAAAGACTTAGCCTTAATTCCAATTAGTTTTGGCTGTAGTAATATGTGTAGCTACTGTATTGTGCCATTTGCTAGAGGTCAAGAAAAATCAAGAAAAATGGAAGACATTTTAAAAGAAATTGATGAAGTAATAAATCAGGAATATAAAAATGTGATGTTAATTGGGCAAAATGTTAACTCGTATGGAGCTGATTTTACAATCTCCCCTAACCCCTCTTTGACAAGAGGGGAAGATTTTGGATATGTAAGAATGGGGAAGAAAAGATTTAAAAGTATGTTTCATGTTTTATTGGAAGAAGTAGCCAAAAAGAATTTAGAGAAAATTTCGTTTGTTAGTAGTAATCCGTGGGATTTTTCAGATGAGCTGATTGGAATAATTGCAAAATATAAGAACATTGATCGGTTAATACATTTACCTTTTCAAGCCGGTGATGATGAGATATTAAAAAGAATGAATCGCGGTTATACATTTGATGAATATTTGGAATTAGTAAATAAAATTAAAATAAAAATCCCAGAAGTACGCTTTTCAACAGATATAATTATTGGTTTCCCTGGAGAAGACGAAAAAGCCTTCCAAAAAACAGTTGATCTATGTAAAAAAGTAGGGTTTGAAATTGCCTATTTGAATAAATATTCTCCCAGAAAAGGAACAATATCAGCAAAAATTTATAAAGACGATATCCCGATGAAAGAAAAAAAAAGACGGTGGGAAATACTAAATAAACTAATTAATAATTACTAATTACTAATTTCTAATTTTTAATTTCTAAAAAAAATGATTATTTAAGGTATTTGGCGATATTGGAATTGTGTTCTTCGAAGGTTACGGCATAATACATTTTGCCATCGTTCCCGGTAATATAGTATATATAGTCTGAATCTGTGGGATGGAAAGCGGCAAAAAGCGAATTGTACCCAGGACTACAAATAGGACGAGGGGGAAGCCCTTGGTTTTTGTAGGTATTATAAGACGAATCTATTTGTAAGTCTTGTTTAGAAACTGGTTGCCAATAGGTAGTAATATTTTTGCTTAGATTATCACGAGCATATTGAGCTGTAGCATCAATTTGAAGAGGCTTCCCTAAATTAAGCCGGTTAATTATAATTCCAGCAATCATTTGTTTGGACTCTAAAGACCTGCCTTCCCTTTCGAGTAAAGAAGCTAAAATAACAATATCCTCATCAATCAAATTCGAAGTAGAATTTTCTTTTGCTTTAGCAAATTTTTCAACAAAATTTTTATTGATGACTTCTACGGTTTGATCAAGATTAAAATAGGAGGGGATTAAATAACTATCTGGGAAAAAATAACCTTCTTTAAGTTTGTATTTCGTTAGAAATTCTTGAGAATTAAAAGATAAACCAGAAGGGAACAAACGAGCAATTTCCTCTAGACGAGAACCATCAATAATTTTTAACCAATAATCGGAAATCCCCCCACTAGTAAGTTTTTTAATAATTTCTGGGACAGAAAGTGAGGCTGATAACCGAAAAGTGCCTGATTGGAGTTTGTTATTTTGGCGAGTGATTATGGAATAAATCAAAAAGGCATGTTCGTTTTTGATAAAACCATCTTGGAATAAGTTTTGACTAATTGTTTGAATTCCCTCGCCTTCGTTAACAATAAATATTTTATTTTTAGTATCTAAAGACACTGGAGTAATATTAGAGTTGACAAAAGAATAAATACCAATTCCAATTACCAGTGAGATTATAAATAAAACCAAGGGAAACTTTTTCATGAGAATTATATTTCGTCAAACAATGCCCGTCGGTAAGTTTTTTTAGATTCGTCAAAGATAAAAATACGACCACATTTACAAGTAACAGTAACATTGTTTTTGACTGGTTTAACAATACCTTTCGACAAGGGAGTGCCACAGCCGACACATCTTCTTTGGGATAATAACCAGGCTTGGATTGGAGCAATTAGATTTTTTATCATTTTATTTTTTAGTAAATACTAATTATGAATTTATAACTCTTCTTAAGATAAC
>JAQVQI010000018.1 GCA_028701645.1 Candidatus Shapirobacteria bacterium | reverse complement strand
AAATTCCCAAGGACCAATAAGTGTTAATGTAATCGGGCCTTCTTTATATGGAAGAAATTTAGGTGAAGATTGGGCAGATGCTGAAGATAAAAGAATGTTGACTAGAATAAACCCAAGAGCAAAATGGAGAAGAATAATTGGCTAGAGTTATAAAGAACTCAAAACTTCTTTTAGAGTGGATAATAAGAGAGAAAATTGTTCTTCTGTTAGGTCGAAAAAACTATGTCTCCCCACCTTAAAATGAGAGGTATTTTTAAGATATGTTTTTTGTAAATCAACTGCCTTATCAAACTTGTTATAAATTGAGTTCCAAAATTGATTCCTTTGATTAAATGGAGCATATTCAACATTGATTTGTCCGTTGTAAAAAATTGCTAGTCCTCCAATTCTACTCTCGTCTTTATCTTTAAAAACTATATTCGCCGATTTAGTTCCCCACTTTATTTCAAAATTTAAATATTCAGTTAGATCAAAAATCTGAGTAATCCTCTCAATGGCTATTGTTTTATCTTTGGAAGAAAGAGTTTCATTTTTATTAATTTTATTAATAAATTCTTCTCTCGACATCAATCCAAACGAAGTGGTTTTGTCATGAATTACGCTTTCTGTCGGACCCCAAGTGCTAACAGCAAAGATTCTTTTTTCGTCTAATAAATAACGCTCAATTTGAACAGCGTAAACATCAATCCCTCGGCTGGCATTATTAATAAACTCTACAAATTTTCTTAATTCCCGTGGAATAAAATCGGCGACAAAAATTAATCTTAATCTAGGTTTTTTTAGATTTTTATCTATTTCACGCTCCGACAAGCAATCTATTCCTAATACATTTTTTATTTGAGATTCATATTTATCTTTCCAATAGTTTTTTGTTAAGTTAATTATCTGTTTTCCTGATAATTCGTAAGAAATAGAAGTTAAATATTCATAACCCTGACCAATAATCTTGCGTCTAATTTCTGGGTTATTTACCTTAGTTTCGACCACCGTAGGTACCATCAATTGATCAAGATATAGAATATCGATAAAACCAACCGATACTGGGACTTCCCGTTGTACTAGTAAAAAATTTGGATTGCCAATAATTTCATCTGAAGGGAGAAGGTGTGGATGCTTTTCCAATAGTATCTGAAGAACTAACTCTTTTTCGAAATTTTCTTCCTTTAATGGAGAGATATCGTTTTTGGTTTGAAGATATATTTTTTTCATCTATTAGTCTGTCCAATGCTAACTTACAGTTAGCATAAAGTAAAGCGCAATGTAGGTTCAAATGCTAAGTCTAGCTAAGTGGAGTAAATATCTTTCTCTTCTGATAATCAAAGCAAATGAGAAAGAATGCAAAATTACCAAAATTATTGGGAAAAAGAATCCAAAAGATGAGGAAAATAGCAGGACTAACCCAAGAAGGATTGGCAGAAAAAGTAAATGTCAGTCGTGCCTACATTGGATACATTGAACAAGCAAGAAACTCTCCTTCTTTAGAGTTGCTTGAAAAAATTGCTAGAATCTTAAAAATTGATTTAAAAGACTTATTCTAGAATTTAGGGCATGAACATGTACCCATACTCGTCACTTGGGCCAAAATAGTGTCCCTTGTTTAGTAGAGTATCAGCCAATTCCCAAGCCGTCATATTCTCCGAAATTCGGTAACTGGCAACAATATCAATCGATCCATTTTTACCAACCGACAATGACCCTTGGTTTCCTTGAGTTTTGTCCTCTGTATTCTCCAAAGCATATCGTAAAGCTTTTTCACTACGTATGAATCCATAATAGTTGAGGTTACTAATGATTGCGTCAAGTGTAGATCCTTTGCCGGGTCGAAAATCTACTGTCTCACTTTGTTTTTGTCTTTCTAAATCACTTTGAGTAAATCTTAGTTTCTCAACAAAATAATCCTCAACCTTTTTAGACGATGACCAGCTTTTTCCTGGGGCTTTAAAATCTTCCGCAGGGATTTTATTAGAATTGATAAAAATAACTCCCACCGCCCCAATAATAATCAAAATAACTACAATGAATATTTTCTTCATAACCAACATTATAGACCTAAATTCATCTCATGGACTTCCATCAAATCTGCGGTACAGTTGTGTTATGAAGAAGAAAGAAGATGGAAAGATACAGAAAAAAGAACAAGTTAAATTTTGCCTCTACGCTAGAAAATCCTCCGAATCCGATGAACGACAAGCGATGTCAATCGAATCTCAAATCAATGAGATGAAAGAGCTGGCAAAAAGAGAAAATCTGCTAATTAAAGAAATCAGGCAAGAAAGTCACTCAGCCAAATTATCATCTCAAAGGCCAGTATTTAATCAACTGCTAATAGATATTCGAAATGGAGAATTTGATGGGATATTAACCTGGGCACCTGATAGGTTGAGCCGAAATGCTGGAGATCTAGGAACATTAGTAGATTTGATGGATCAAGGGAAATTACAAACAATCCGAACATACTCACAATCCTTCTCTGATAATCCAAACGAAAAATTCTTACTGATGATTCTCTGCTCTCAAGCAAAACTGGAAAACGATAACCGAGGTATTAATGTTAGGCGAGGGATGAAAGCCAAATGCGAAGCTGGATGGCGACCTAATATGGCACCGCTTGGGTATCGCAATGTGATGAATTACAACCGAATAAGTTATGTTGAAATTGACGAGGATAGAGCTCCGATAATAAGGCAGATGTTTAATCGGGTTGGAAATGATGGCCATAGTGGTAAAACCATAAAAAAGTGGCTGGATAGAATAGAATTTACCACCCGAAGCGGGAAACCATTGGCTCTAAGTAAGGTTTATACAACCTTAAAAAATCCCTTTTATTATGGCGAATTTGAATTCAACGGCAAGATTTATAAAGGCAAACATGAACCACTAATAACTAAAGAATTATTTAACAAAGTTCAAGCCCAACTTATTGCTCCAGACAGAGAATGGAATAAAAAAGTCTTTCCCTTTAGAAGTCTATGTTACTGTGGTACTTGTGGTGAGAGAGTGACGGCAGAGGAAAAGTATAAAAGAAACAAATCGGGTGGAGTCAGAAAATATATCTACTACCACTGTGGTAAACACATAAATTATGACTGTGACGAACCCTACATTAGTGAGGAAGATCTGATTCAACAGCTAATCATCCACATCGATGAAATTAAGTTACATGAAGGCGAGCTAACCCAATATTTAAAACAAGACATTGATAAATTCCATCGATTAAGAGACGAAGTCCTAAATCAGGAAATTATAAGCGGAAAATTAATTGAACTCGACTACGATGCCTTTAACCATATTGGTAAGGATAAAATCAAGGAATATTTAATCTACGTTCTGAAATTTGGCACTGCTGAAGAAAGACTTAAAGTAATGTCAGCCATAAAAACCCGGTTTATATTGCATAACAAAGAATTACAAATTAAACGCATTGACAATAAGTCAGTTAGCAGTACTATATGAATATGAGTTCATACAAATGTTGTACTCCCACTTCTCTTGAGTCAAAACAGGTGACAGAACTTTCTTCACTTTTAAAGATTGTCGCCGAAGAAAGTCGTCTTAAACTACTTTGCATTCTTAACAAAGGCGAACAGTGTGTTTGTGAAATTATGGAGCACGTTGATATGTCTCAAAGCTTGATATCTCACCATCTGAAAGATTTAAAAGATATAGATTTAGTTGCAGACGAAAAGCGTGGATTATATGTGTTTTATTCACTTACTCCAAAAGGCAAAAATATTATTAATTTATTATTTAAAATCAAAATATGAAAATCCAAGTTCTAGGCTCTGGTTGTCCAACCTGTAAAAATTTATTTGAAATCACCAAAACTGCAGTGACAGAATTAGGAATCGATACTGAAGTTGAGTATTCCACCGATATTTCCAAAATTATAGAAATGGGAATAATGCAATCACCAGTTTTAGCGATAGACGGTAAACCGGCTATGGTTGGATCTGGTAATCTGGAAAAGGTAAAAGAGATTATAAAGAAGAATCAAGGTTGTTGTGACAATAAAAGCTCGTGTGACACTAATTGTAAACCGGATGAGTCTGAAGAAAAAACCTGTTCCTGTGGAGGTAATTGTTAAAAACTCATATGGATATTTTTTCTCCAATTCAACAATTCGCCGATCTGGCCACTTACCAGTGGTTTGGCATTATTCCTCAATCTTATTGGGGCGATACCATTAACTTTTTTATTTACGATGTCATCAAAATTGGTTTGCTGATGTTTCTCATAAATAGTATCGTCACCGTCACTGAATATTATTTTCCTATGGAAAAAGTCAGAGATATCTTAACTAAAAGACGATGGTATGGCCTGGATTACTTATTGGCGGCGTTGCTTGGGGTAGTTACTCCTTTTTGTTCCTGCTCTTCTATCCCTCTTTTTATTGGTTTTATTTCAGCCAAAATCCCTCTTGGAGTCACCTTTGCTTTCTTGATTAGCTCTCCTCTGGTTAATGAGTCATCACTTTATCTTTTTCCGAGTATTTTTGGACTCAAAGTAACTCTTTTATATAACATAGTGGGAATTCTGGTAGCAGTTTTGGGTGGCATGCTAATAAACAAATTGAATATGGAAAAATATATTCAGCCCGAATTTTTAAAATTTAAATCCAAAAAACAAGTGGAGGCTGAGTATGAAGGGGCCAAAGTTCCCCTAAAAGATTTAATCAAGCATTGGAGTGGTAATGTCTGGAGCATTACCAAAAAAGTTTTTCCTTATGTTCTTCTGGGAGTTGGAGTGGGAGCTTTGATTCACGGTTTTGTACCTGAGGAATTAGTGGTTACCTATCTTTCTCGTAAAGACTGGTGGGTTGTTCCCATGGCGGTTATGATTGGCGCTCCGCTTTATGCTAATTCCGTTGGAGTAATTCCGGTCATTGAGGCTTTGGTTGGCAAGGGAATTCCTATGGGTACAGCTCTGGCTTTTATGACTGCCATTGTCACTATCTCGATCCCCGAAGGTTTAATGTTGTCAAAGCTGATGAAAAAACAACTTCTTTTTACCTTCTTTGGCATCACCATTTTTGCCATGATTCTCATGGGTTATCTTTTTAATGCCATTTTATAAACCCAATCAATGAAAGTTAAAATACTGATTATTGAAGATGATCCAAAAATCGCTGATTTAGTCAGTCTGTATTTAGACAAAGAGGCTTTTGGGGCGATAACTGCTCGTGATGGTAAAACAGGTCTAGCTACATTTCAAAAAGAAAAACCATCTCTGATTGTTCTTGACTTAATGCTTCCCGAGCTAGATGGAATTTCTGTTTTAAAAGAAATACGAAAAATTGATAACACTCCCATAATTATTTTATCGTCCAAAGACGAGGAAACTGACAAAATTGTCGGTCTAGAATTAGGAGCTGATGATTATGTGTCAAAACCTTTCAGCCCAAAAGAGTTGATAGTCAGAATAAAGACAGTGCTTAGAAGAACCGCCGATCCACAACCGTCTAAGCAGAAATACCATATTAATAATTTAGAAATTGATCTTAGTCGCTTTGAAGTCAAAAGAGATGGGCAGCTAATAAACTTAACCCGAAGAGAGTTCTATCTACTAATCACACTAGCCCGACAACCTGGGAAAGTGTTTTCCAGATCTGAATTAATGGATAAGGTTTACTCTCCTGACGACAATGTTTACGACAGAACTATAGATGTCCACGTCGCTAATTTAAGAAAAAAACTTGGGGACGAGAGACAAAATTTAATTACAACCATTAGTGGAATCGGTTATAAATTAACAGACAACATAGATGCGACTTAAGATGAATCTTCAGTGGAAGTTGAGTTTTTTATTTTTACTTAACTTGGGGATTACCATTATTTTTATTAATTTTGTGACCAAATATGCCATCAACCAGCATTTCTATCAGTTTTGCCAATTGGCCGAAAGTGGAATTCCTAAATGTCTTCAAAGTCAAGCTGGATTGCAATTTATGGCTTCAATTAATTCATCACTGTGGGTAGTTAGTATTTTTGGGTCTCTACTAGCTCTATTTCTAGGTTATCTTTTTAGCCGAAGTTTCTTAAAGCCATTTCAAAATATAATTACCTCTACTAAACAGGTAAGCAAAGGGGACTATAAAATCCGAATCAAGGCAAAAACTTACGATGAAACTGACGAGCTGATAGTCGCTTTAAACGAAATGTATGGCAGTCTTGAAAGAATTGAAACACTCCGCAAAGAGTTAGTGGCAAATATGTCACACGAATTATCAACCCCTTTGACCAATATTTATGGTTATCTGGAAGCCCTGTCAGATCAGGTTATCACCAAAAAACATGATAGAAAAACAGCCTTAAAGTTAATAAAAAGTGAAACAGAACGTTTAATTCAATTAATTGGTGAATTAAAAAAACTGGCTATCTTGGAAAGTGATAGTGCTCAATTGTCACTTTCCAAAATCGATATCAATCAGTTGATAAAAAAGACAACTCAGTCTTTTACAAACAAATTAAAAGATAAAAAGATATTATTAAAAACCAGTTTTGATGATCAAATAGGAAAAATATCTGTGGATAAAAATAAAATTCAGCAAGTTATTACCAATTTACTGGATAATGCCATAAAGTATTCAGCGCCACAAGGTGCCATCACTTTAACCACTAAAAAAATTAATAACAGGCAACTTAATATTATTATCAAAGATCAGGGAATTGGGATAAAAAAATCTGACTTACCTTATATCTTTGAGAGGTTTTTCCAGGCCGACAGATCTAGAAGTAACAAAGTCGGAATCGGTATTGGATTAACCATTGTTCAAAAAATAGTTACAGCTCATGGTGGTCAGGTGAAAGTCAGTAGTATTTATAAAAAAGGGAGTACCTTTATTGTTACCTTACCAATTTTAAGTTAATTATTTCTTAACATTATAAAAATATTGAGCAAATAACTAACCTGTAAATTATAAAGAATCATTTAATTTTTTAATATTTAAAAAAACATGAATAAATTTTATATTTTTGGCTCTATCGCCATTGTTTTAGTGATGGGCTTAGGATTTTTATTTGGTGGCTCGGGAACTGTTTCAAAGGCAGAAAATGACCCAACCCCAACACCAGTTTCCTCAATACCCAAAATTGAAACTACTCTTCCCTCTGGGGCTGAAAAAATCGAAGTGCTTCACTTCCATGCCACTCAACAGTGTTGGTCTTGTATAACTGTCGGAGAGTATGCCCTCAAAACGATCGTAGACAACTTTCCAGATGAATATCAGTCAGGCAAAATAACATATAAAGATGTGGACGGCGAGTTATTAGAAAACCGTAAAATTGTCGAAAAATTTAGAGCCAGTGGTTCTTCTCTGTTTATCAATGTAATTAAAGATGGCCAGGATCATATTGAAGAAGATGTAACTGTCTGGAGACTGGTTAACAACCAATCTCAGTTTATTAATTATTTTGAAGCCAAAATAAAGGCATTGCTCTGAATGGACTGGATAAATTATTTAATCGATACCTACAACATTCCCCTGCTTTCGGCTTTTTTAGTCGGGGTGATGACTTCCATTAGCCCTTGTCCTTTAGCTACTAACATTACTGCCATTGCTTTTATTTCCAAAGATATTAAAAGTTCTCGCCAAACTCTATTAAACGGTCTTTTTTACACTTTAGGTCGGGGAATTAGCTATACATTATTAGCTACCCTTATTTATTTTGGTCTGTCATCTTTTTCTATTTCTTCAATCTTTCAAGGTTGGGGAGATAAGGTTTTGGGGCCAGTTTTAATTATTATTGGTCTCATTATGGCCGATGTCATTAAAATTAATTTAAAAT
Source organism: Candidatus Shapirobacteria bacterium (assembly GCA_028701645.1). GTDB lineage: Bacteria > Patescibacteriota > Microgenomatia > UBA12405 > UBA12405 > WARW01. Next base: position 3,637 of record JAQVQI010000018.1, on the reverse strand, counting down.
CTAATAATTCCAAAATTGAAGACATTAAATTATGGTTGGCAAAAAAGGGCTACATCGGTTCACTGCTTTTAGGTATGCTTTTTGCCCTAGCTTTTTGTCCCTATAGTGGAGTTTTATTTTTTGGAGTTTTAATCCCCATGGTTTTAAAATCCAATGAAAGCCTTTTGCTTCCACCATTGTTTGCCCTGGGAACTGGACTACCAGTCATACTCTTTTCCTTTATCCTTGCTTTTAGTGCCAAAAAAATAAACTCGGTATTTTCTAAAATTTCTCATATTGAAAAGGTTATTCGAAAAATTGTGGCAATAGTTTTTGTCTTAGCTGGAATTTATTATTTTCGTTACTTAGTTATCTATTTATTGTCACTTTAAATTAATGAATCTAAATAAAATTCAGGTCAAAAAAGCATCGGGGAAAGTCGAAGCGTTTTCTGAGACAAAAATTCGCCAATCACTTGCCAGGGCTGGGGCTAAACCAAAGGTGATCAACAATATTTTAGACGAGCTCACCCCGAGTATTTACGACGGCATTACTACCAAAGAAATTTATCGGCAAGTTTTTGAATTATTAAACCGATACCAGTATGGTCAGAGTTATAACTATTCCCTCAAAGAAGCCTTAATGAAATTGGGACCATCCGGTTTTCCTTTTGAAAAATTTATTGGCCGACTTTTTGAAAAATTAGGTTACGAAACTAAAGTCTCCAACATTATTCCCGGGCAATGTCTCGACTATGAGATTGATGTTGTCGCCCAAAAAGATGGCCAAAAAGATTTGATTGAATGTAAATTTCACAACCGATTGGGGATAAAAACTCACTCAAAAGACATTCTGGCTCTCCATTCAAAATTTGAAGATATCAAAGGTTTCGACCACGCCTGGTTAGTTACCAACACCAAATTAACCTCAAGCGCTATTAAATATGGCTTGTGTAAAGGTATAAAAATGCTTGCCTGGCGCTATCCAAATGATGAAGGTCTGGAAAAACTTATCGAAAAATTTCAACTTCAACCAATAACCATTCTTTCCTTTCTTAATCAAGAAGATTGTCATCTATTGTTTCAAAATAATGTTGTCGTGGTTAGTGATTTAGTTCATCTAAGCTCCCTTCAGGTTGAGAATTTTGGCTTTGCCCGAGAAAAGTCGAAACAACTTTATGACTATATATCTTTACAGTCTCAATCGGCTGAGTTAATAAATTCTTAACATGACAAAAATAATTACAAAATATTTATTTCGTAGGATTAAGTAGTCAATGTTTACATCAAACAAAATAATTATTAGCTTATTCCTAGTTGCCGGAGTCATAGCACTTTTTAGTACTTCTAAATCTCACCCCATGGTTTTGTCTGAAAAAGACGACAATAGTCAAAAATTTGTTATTGCCGCTTGCCCAAGCTGTTACGAACTAGCCCTCAAGCTTGATCCTGACTTATATACCATCGTTAAAACTGGCTCCACTAGTGAAAGCTTGGCTTTATTAGAGGCTGGTAAAGTAGACAGTATTTTTGCCGGGCGGACTCTTAAACCAGGCGAACCACAACTCGAAGCGCATGTCGTTAAAGAAGGTTTTTCTTTTTTAAGTAGCAGCGAAATTACTATCAGCAAGAGAGAATTAAATAATCATATTATTTACACTGATCTTGAAACGGAGCAACTAAAGTCAGAACTAGGACTAAACAATATTACCCACGTTGAGGATGTTTATAACTATTTGAACAAAGGGGTAGTTATCACTACCTGGGAAAATACTGATTATTCAAAAGCTAATATTGTTCATGTCATTGAAGATGACGGTCAAAGACTAGCGCTATCCCGCCGCCCAACTTTATATTGTTCGTCAACCTGTGACCCAAGGTTATTATCAGATATTTCCAGTTTATGAATAAACAAGCAATCACCACTGGTATTTTGGTTTTAGTAATTATCGGGTTAGTCTCGGCTGTGGTTATCGGCAGTAAACAAAACAAATCGACACAGGTAACTGCTAATGACTCTAGTATTATCGAAAACGTGCCGAGTTCTGATAATAAAGATGTAGACATTCTTTACTGGGGAACTACTTGTCCCCACTGTCATGAGACTATCGAATGGATAGAGGATAATAAGATTGATGAGAAGTTGACCGTGCTTCGTAAAGAAGTCTACGACAATCAGCTAAATTCACTAGAGCTTGTTGAAAAAGCCAAGAAATGCAAAATTGAACCAGACTATATTGGAGTTCCTCTTTTGTATACCACTGACGGTAAATGTCTAATCGGTACCCCTGATATCACCAAATATTTGTCAGAAAAAACAGGAGGTTTGAAATGAAATATTTGACTCCATTATCAACACTAATACTTCTTTTATTGTCGCCAAAATCAATTCAGGCTGTATGCCCAGTTTGCACAGTCGCCGTTGGGGCTGGATTAGGCTTGTCCAGAGTCATTGGCATTGACGATTCTGTTACAGGGATATGGATAGGCGGTCTGATTCTTTCCAGTGGTCTGTGGATGGCTGATTTTATTAGAAAAAGAAATTGGAGGGTACCGCTTCCTGAATTTACCTCAACACTTCTAATGGCTATATTTGTCATCCCGTCTTTGTATTGGTCAAAAATGATCGGTCTACCTGGAAACGCTCTATGGGGAATAGACAAAGTAATACTTGGCAGTATCGTTGGTACTATCGTATTTTTGCTAGGGGTAGCCATCGATAAATGGCTGAGAACTACTAACAACGATAAGGTTTATATTTATTATCAAAAAGTAATCGTCCCGATATTTTTATTATCAGTCATTAGTTTTATTTTTTATTTAATTACTAGTTAATCAAAATTATGTCAGACAAACAAATACAACCCGATATTAACGAATTCATGGATAAAGTTAAAGCCATGGAAAAAGGTCACAAACTCGACCTCTCTTCTGATGAGGATTTATCCATTGCTATTATGAACTTAATCTCCATGGAGGAGCATTTCTTTTTTACCTACAACAAAACAAAAGATATTAAGTATCTCGATCTTTTAAATCAAATTCGGGAAATGCGCAAAAGCGCACTTAAGCGAATTATTAAGGATTATGAGGGTGAAGTTTGGTGTATTAGTAAGCATTTACTGGCTTCTTCTATGAGGTTTATGGAAGTTGGGACCAAGTCACTGACTAAAGGTGATAATGAAGATGCCAAAGATATGTTTCAAAAGTCCTACGATCTTTATAGTTTGTTTTGGGGATTAAACTTGGGCTTGGTGACTAATAAGGACATTAAGCATAATGAAACAAACGAAGTTACCTTTATTTCTGAAGATAAAAAACCTGAGAAAAAAGAATCCGTCTCATTATTTTCTAAATTAGGGGATCTTGTTCAGAAAGCAATTGATTGCTGCAAGGAATAACTTAAAGAAATATTACCAGCATCATAGGGATTATTTTGATGACTTTAAGTGGAAAAATTTGAGTGTTACAGGCTGTTAAATTGAAAAACATCGTTTTCCAAAAAAATATGGAGGATAGTTAGGGATTCCTCGCTATACCATTAAAATTACATGGAAAGATAGGTTAAAAGCGGAAGGGGGGGGAGTCGAACCCCCATGCCTCTTACGAGACGCGGGTTTAGCAAACCCGTGCCTTACCATTCGGCGCACCCTTCCAAT
>JAQVQI010000067.1 GCA_028701645.1 Candidatus Shapirobacteria bacterium | reverse complement strand
TAGGTTTAACTCCACTTGCAGTTCGTTTGCCAAACCTCATATTATCTATATTAACTCTATTATTCTTACATAAACTTGTTTTGCTACTTACTAAAAACTACTTACTATCAAGCTTGACCGCTTTTGTTTTGGCGGTCAGTCCGTGGCATATTCACTTTAGTCGCGGGGCTTGGGAATCATCTGCCGCCTTAGCTTTTATCGTTATCGGTACTTATTTTTTCTTTAAATCAATCAAAGAAAAATTTTTACTTAACTTTTCTTTTTTTACTTTTAACTTTATACTTTCTCTCTATATTTATCATTCGTCTCGCTTAATCGCTCCACTATTAGCCTTAACTCTCTGCTTACTTTATTTTAAATTTCTAACAAAAAATATTCGTCAATTAATTATTCCTGTTATTATTGGGATTTTACTTACTATCCCAGTATTATTTTCTTTTTTAAATAATGGCGGCACAACGCGTCTTGGAGGGGTTGGTTTGATGGCCGATGTTGGCCCCATAAATCGTGCTAACGAACTCATTAACCACCACCACAATACAAAGCTAGTTAATCGCCTTATGCATAACAAACGAATCTTATACTTTATTTCTTGGGGCCAAAAATATGCTTCTCATTTTGATTTAAATTTTCTTGGCATAAATGGGGATGAAGTTCCTCGGTCAAAAGTCCCCGAAATGGGTCAAATTCATTTAATCGAAGTCCCTTTATTAATTCTTGGTTTACTTTATCTTTTTAAATCTACGATCTACAATCGACGATCTAAAATTTTTATAGTCTTATTTTTATTAATTTCACCTATTGCCTCATCACTAACATTTCAAGCTCCTTCAGCCTTAAGATCCCTACCCATGGTTATTCCAATTTCAATTCTTATTGCTTCTGGAATCTATTATTTATATTTATTATTCTTAAACCATAAATCAATAATCATAAATCTTACAATATTCTTTACAATAATATTGTATAGCTATTGTGTTGCTTATTATTTTGATTCTTATTTTCTTCATTATTCCAAGCGTTATCCTTTTGCTTGGCAATACAAATTTGACCAGCTTGTTCCTTATTTAGAGTCAGAAAAATATAAGTATGAAAATATTTATATTACCAACAAATATGATCAACCTTATATTTTATTTTTGTTTTTTTCTAAATATAACCCTCAATTAATCCAACCTCAAATTAAATTAACACCGCCAGACAAATTTGGTTTTTCTACCGTTTCTGGTTATGATAATTATCATTTTGGTAAAATTATCTGGGATGACATACCTAGTAATTCACTCGTAATTTCAAGTGATGAAGATATTCCCGCAAAACCAATCAAAGTTATTAATTTTTCCAACAATCAGCCAGCATTTAATATTTATCAAAAATAATGAAATCAATCACCACTCTTTCGGTTACCCTTGCTACATACAATGAATCAAAAAATATTACTCAATGTTTAGAAGCCATCCAAGACATTGCCTCAGAAATTATTGTTGTCGATGGTCAATCGCAAGACAATACTGTAACTCTTGCCAAAAAATTTAAACAATCCAAGGTTATCTCAACTACCAATAAACCAATGTTTCATCTAAACAAACAAATGGGAATTGATGAATGTCAGGGTGATTGGATTCTCCAGCTTGATGCCGACGAAATTGTCACTCCGTCTCTAAAAAAAGAAATTGTTTCAATTCTTAACAAAAGTCCAGATACTGTAGTAGAAAATGGTTTTTGGGTTCCTCGATCAAATTATTTCTTAGGCTCATTTTTAACCAAAGGAGGGCAGTATCCAGACTATACCCTTAGGTTTTATAAAAATGGTAAGGGGAGACTTCCATGCATTGATGTTCACGAACAAGCTGTTGTTGATGGTAAGGTTGGATTTTTAAAAAACGACCTCAAACACTACGCTGACACTTCTTTTTCTCTTTATCTTTTGCGAGCTAATCGCTACACAACACTTTTAGCCAATGAGCTTAAAGAAAAAAACACCAAAATAAACTTTATTAACTTTTTAAAATATTATTTCTTTAAACCAGTCTGGTGGTTTTTAAAAACATATTTTCGTCATCGCGGCTATGTTGATGGTTTCCCTGGATTTGTTTTTTCTTTTTATTCAGGACTTCGTTTCCCAATTGCCTACACCAAATACTACGAATTATTAAAATCTAATCGAGATATAAATATGTCTCAAGATTGGGATAAAAAATAAAATATGCGAAACGAAGTGAAGTCCACCTCTGGTGGAAAAATTGTAAATTCGAAAATTAAAAAAATAGCCATCGACATATCTCCAACCATCGATGGTAACGCCATTCGTGGTGTTGGTTACTACACCGATCATTTAGTCAAAGCTCTCAAAAAAGAGGTCTCTTCCAATCCAGACTACAAAAACTGGTCCATCGATCTGATTGAAAATTGTAAATTGAAAATTGAAAATTATGACCTTATCCACTATCCTTATTTCGACCCCTTCAAATTAACCCTCCCAAAAACCACCAGAATCCCCACAGTTGTCACTGTTCATGACCTTATTCCTCGTCAGTTCAAAGCTCATTTCCCTGTTGGATTTAAGGGTTATCTAAAATGGCTAATTCAAAAAAATAAATTAAAATCTGCATCACAAATTATTACCGTCTCTCATTTTTCTAAAAAAATAATTAATCAGATTGTTGGCTACCCAACCTCAAAAATCCAAGTTACTTATGAAGGGGCTGATTCAAGTTTCAAAAAAAATACTGACCAAAAAATATTAGATCAAGTCAAAAATAAATATAATTTGCCCAAGAAATTTGTCTTATATGTTGGCGATATTAATTGGAATAAAAATATTCCCAATTTAGTTAAAGCCTGTCTAAAAAAT
>JAQVQI010000017.1 GCA_028701645.1 Candidatus Shapirobacteria bacterium | reverse complement strand
AAAATAATGAAAAATATTCTGATATAGGTGTAATTTTTAATCCTGCAATACGCTTAGGCTGGAAATTCTAAAATATTTTAAATATTAAATATAACAGACTTGGATTTATCTAAGTCTGTTTTTTTTTTAATTATTAGGTACTCTAAATCTAAAACTCGATTAAAATCCTTACCTTTTTCTATCTAAATTAAAAACAAATTGTGTAATTGTGAGAATGAGTCTTGTAAAAAAAACGAGAGTGAAACTTGTACTATGTACTAGGTTTAACCCTCGTTTTGCTTGGTAGCGGGGACTTGTCAATTATCTAACCATTTTGCAGACGATTTGCGAATGGTTTTAGATTTGTCATATTATATGAATCTTGAAGAATTTTAATTGGTGTATACTCTTCCTCTTTCATAGTAGCGAGGTCTAAACTGAAACTACTTGGAATTAAAGTAACCAATTCACAATACTTTAGATGATCATATCCTTTGGGGACATTCATTGGTTGTGAACTCATCCCACAAGTCATCAATAAGTGGTATGGTCGCTGACGATTAGCCATTACAACATAAATGTCCAAATGAAATCGTTCTGACTCTGTTTCATGAAATACAATTATTTCCTCATTGTTAAAGTATTGTAGCAAATGACCTGAAATAAGGTCAATTGAATTTTCTGTATTTTTTTGAAAGGATTGTTCAAATGTCCTTCTAAAATTAGATTTTGTTCTGATTTTCTTCTTTTTCATAATACATGGTTTCAATTGTTAAACATTTATTTTTCTTGTTTTTTTGCTGGTATTCCAAAACCCGAGGACCATCCTTCAGTTCCCTGATTCTTGTTTTTAGGGATAGCTGAATTTGTCTCCGATAGTGTTTCGGATTAGGTTTTGTTTCATCTGGAATAATCCAGAGATCATCAAAAAATGATCGTGACACACCAAGAATTTTGATCGCTTCTTCCTTGGTGTTGTGTTTTCTTTGGTATTATCTTCCCATAGTTTTAGATTATTTTGATTATTACTTTCAACTGTCTTTTACCAGCAGTTGATTCTGGTTTATTTGATTTCTACAAAATTTTCACACTTTCGGATTATTTGTCGCTTTGCTCTTTCGTTTACCTTCGCTTTTTCTTCGTCATAATCACCAAACCAACCCTGTCGATATCTATATCCGTTTTTCCCCCAACATTTATCCCAACTAGTGATGTGATCATGTTGATAATGAGTTACCATATTAGCAAACCAGAGAACCTTTTCATCTTTAAATATTTTTTTTAGATAATCACTACACTGAGATGTTTCTCCGCAGATTGGGCAGATAATATCGTCTCCCCATTCATCATTCATAATTAATTTAGTGCTTTTGAGAACAGTACAACATTCTTTGGTACAATTAATTAAACATAGTTTAATAAAAAGAACATTGGAATTAGATAGTACCGCTCCCGGTGGAATAAGACGTACAATAATGATACAATAATGTCATCATAATGTATTAAAATGGTACCTGAAACCTACATCAAAATGAAGTTTTTTCTCCCCCTTTCCCCAATAAAAAAAGGGAACAAGGGGATAGAGTGAACTTTTTTTAAAATAGTTTCATAATATTATCACCCACGAAGTGATTAATAAACAGGGGGTTAACTTGTAATAGTGTTAAAGTGTTATTTTTTATTAAAAAAACAGTAGAGGTAATTAAATATAGTATAGAGAAATGATGAAAATATTATCACTTTAACACCCATTGGGGATATCTGTCTGTTATACAGGGGGAAATGGAGTGATAATAAAAAATAGTTAAGTGAAAAATTGACTTTCTATAAATAATTCGGTAGATTTTTAAATATGGGAATAAACTCTCAATAATTCATTCATAAAAATAATGAATGGAAAAGTAAACAACAATGGTTAAATGTATTTTAAATATTATGAAAGTATACACCACCAAAGGGGAACAAAAATCTCTTTTGAACAATTTATTGATTTAATAAAAAACCCTACAATTTCTGTATTATATACAATTCAGAAGATAAGGTCTGAAGAGGATAAAAAACAGAGAAATATGTTTAAAAAACAGTTACCTCTCGTTACACCTAGTGTTATTCCTTCAGCTGGAAGAAAATCTGAAATAGTTAAATATTCCAATGTTATTTGTTTTGATTTTGATCACACTCCGGGATTAAACCGGATAAAACATAGGTTGGAAAAAATACCTTATGTTCTTTGTTATTTTACCAGTCCGTCTGGTGATGGGTTGAAGGTATTTGTTCAAACGAAATTTTGTAATAAACAAGAATTTGAAATACAATGGGAACAGATTTCTGATGATTTAGCTTATAAAATTAGTGAGCTACCAGATACTTCAAGATCCGATATAAATGGAACCTGTTTCTTATCTTTTGATGAAAACATTTATGTAAATCCAAGTCCGGGATTATTCCAACCAAATGAAGATACTGGTTTTGAATGGGTTGATAGTTTTCAATACAGATATAATGAAGATCAAACCGAATTATATAACAGGGTATCCCAAGTAGTTGATAAATCTATATCGTCTGGTATTGATTTAACCACAGAATACCAACAATGGAGAAATATTGGTTTCGCTATCGCTGACGCTTTTGATAAAGATGGTGAAGTATTATTTCAAAGAATTAGTTCCCTTCACCCGGAATATAATATGGAAGATACAACCGAATTGTACACGGAATGTTGTCGTGATTACGACAATGAAAACCGGATTACAATAGCCACGCTCTTTTATTATGCAAAAGAGCATGGCATAACAATTTCTCAAAACCAAAATAAAAATGAGAAACTTATTTAGCGTGAATGGGGATAACATACGCTTAAATGAATCCCGCTTTTATCAGTACCTTCACCTTGACATGGGGTACACTAATATTAAATATGATGATAAACTTGAATTTGTCAAGATTAATGAAAAAATAATTTCTTCAACAAATTTAGATTTACTTGTTAATGGATTTTTCGATGAACTACGCTCACAAAATTTTATTTACAACAGAAGAAACAGAACTCGTGATGTGGAAAACTATGTGAGACGGAGAATATCTACCTTGTTTTTACCGAATCAGCTAAAAACTCTTACAGCTGTTGAACCGGAATTTCTGGATGATGATGAACACACCTCATATTTATTCTATAAAAATGGTGTGTTTAAAGTAAGTTCAGATCGTATTGTAAAAACTGAATACAGAGATCTTACTAAATATGTATGGAAAAATCAGATTATTGACCGTGAGCTAAATCTAAATAATGAAATTGAGGATGGGGTATTTTACCAATTTGTAAAAAAACTATCTGGGGATCATCCGGAAAAATTCAATTCTCTTCGTTCAATTATTGGTTATTTATTACACAGGTACAAAGATCCTGTTACACCCAAAGCTGTGATACTCTATGATGAAGATTACACCGACCAACAAAATGGTGGGACAGGTAAAAGTTTATTATCAAAATCATTGGGTTATATAAGAAAACAATGTGTAAAAGATGGACCTAATATTAATATGGAGAACCAATTTTCATATTCTGATGTACAGTTGGGAACAAACATTATTCTGATTGATGATGTCGCTCATAGGTTTAATTTCACCAATCTTTTTAGTGTATTGTCAAACGGATTACCAATCAGACGGCTATATCAAGATTTGATAACAATACCTTATGAACAATCACCAAAGTTTATGCTGACTTCTAATTTCGTGGTTGCTGGTATGGGTGATTCACATGATCGTAGAAAAATTGAATTTGAGATTTCACGATACTTTAATCGAAGAAGAAAACCCCTCAACGAATATGGTTCACGATTTTTTATTAGTTGGGATAAGGAAGAGTGGTCCAAATTCGATAATTTCATGATTGATTGTATTCAATACTATCTACAGAATGGCGTTGTTGAAGTGGACCCAGTGTATGTCAGAAGAAAACGAATTATTCGTGAAACATGTGAAGAATTCGTAGAATTTATTGAAAACTGGTTGGATGAAACGGATAATTACCGAGTAGCTAAAAACCATTTATATGATGATTTTATTACTTCAACCGGTGTTACACCAAAATCTAAAATCCAATTTACAAAATGGGTTAATACATATTGTAATATAATGGAGATAAATCTATCGTATGGTCAGGGCAACCAGTATTATGTGTTTAGTAAATAATACACACAACCCGGATGCCACTTATCCGGGTTTCTTTTTATTTGTATTGTAGACAAAAAAACCCCTGTGCAATTCAGGGGTTTTGGGTTTTTCAGCTGACCTTTCGTATTTCAGAGAAAGGAACGTTTACAAGCTCCCGTGGTCTCCAGTCACCTTACGTTTCTAATCGCTTCAGCATTTTGCCAACCATTTCTGGTTTCGGACTGTTTCTACCACCAAGTATTGTTTCAACTCTTACACAAAAATACAAATATTTTAATTAATTACAAATTTATATCTAAAATAATTTGGATATAAATAATAAATGTATTATATTTGCGTTGGATATATAAATAAGATAATTTGATTAATGTTGTTACTCGTAAATTTTGATGAACAAAAAATCATCGAAGAAATTAGAAAAAAAAGGTTCAGATCGGTTCGAGAGCGAAAGAATAAGTTAAAAGACAACCGCTTAAATATCGATAGTTCGAACCTTACAAATTACCGGAAGCGTGGCCTTCTGTGTGATGTGAATGAAGAAGCGATCTTTGACGTATTGGAAGAAAACCAAGCTCATATACACGTAAGTTTTTTGGGGTTGGTATGGATACATATCATTGGTGTTCTACGAGATAAAAGACGATTTAATCTACCCTTGCATATTATTGAAATTGTTAAAAAGGAAATGGTTGGTAGAAAAAACATTCTATACAATTTTGAATCTTTAGTTTTTAATGCGATAAAAAGAATTGATACTAAAATAGTAATTGAATTTAATAAGGATGGTGTAAAAGTATCCACACCGGAACCTGAAGAGTGTTTTTCAAATCATGTGATTGTTATTAGTTTTAATACCATAATCAGAGACTATGTACTTAATCTGGACGTAATAAACAACCGGGGTCATTTGGATGAGGTTGGATTATTTGGAATTCTCACAGAGCCGGAATTATTGTGTTATTACTGTCTGTGCGAAGGATCAATTGTAAAATTAAAATTTCGAGATATAAACAACAAAGAGATAGTTGTACCCCTAGAGAATTTGAATAGAATCTTTTTGCTAAATGTTATTCTAAATAACAAATACAAAGAGATAACTTATTCAACAACCGATTCTGAAGTAACATTTAAAAACAAATCTTTGAAAAATGGCTAGGCTAAAAATGAATTTTAAACATTCAATTCCAATTGCTAAAAAAGAATTGGCGTTAAAATTACTTAATGAGTATTACAGAAATCAATACTTCATTCGAAACCTTGAAAAAATTGGTATTACAACTGAATCATTTAATTCAAAATTGTCCGGATTAATTTTAATAGTACTTGGAAAAAATGATGATGAATTTGGATACGATATATTGGAAGAAGGTGTGAAAGAAATTTTAAAATATAACCTAAACGCTTTGGAGTCAAAATTAGATATTATTTCACAATTGATTTACTTAAAACTAACTAGCGGTACATGATTTATTCAAAATCAATAAGATCTTTAAGTTTAATACCCAATCCCTCGCTAATTTTTAGAAGGGTGGTTAAAGTTGGGTTGGTATCACCACGCTCCAACCTGCGAATATTTGCTTCGTCAATGTCTGAAATATCAGAAATTTCAGTATATGTGAGATTTTTCTTAATCCGAATTTCTTTTATTCTTTGGCCAATTTTTTCTATGAGTAATTCAGGGTTCAATGCAAGTAAATTTTTTATAAAATGGGAAGGTCTATAAAAAAAATTGATCGAAATAGGTCATAAATGACCATTTTTTAATAAATTTGATACTTAAACCAAAAAACAATAAGATATGGCAAGATTAAAAAAAACATTAAAACCTAAGCTTTTAGAGGTTTTAAGTCCTTATAAAAGAATTGCTTGGTATCCTTCTGCTGGAACAGATTTTTGTGTATTAAAATATCTAAGTGGTTTTTATACCGAAAAATCAATTGGTTTGGTATGTCCGAATCAACCTGAAATCTTTGTTTTTACTGACAATAATATTAATCCATATAATGAATTTGATATTGAAAAAAGATTTCACGATGATGATAATGACACTATCTATAAGATTTTAGAAACGAGGTCGTTAACACCAATAAGTTGTGAATTCTATTCCGAAATGGTTGTCGCTGAGAGAAAAGAATATTACAACAATGCTGTTTTGCTCAATGTAGAGGTAGAGCAGAATCTTCGAAAATACACATTCCCTGTAATTTACATTTCAGTAGTAAATGAAGCGTTTTACAACAATTTTATTGCAATAAATAATATTAAACTATCACATATTATTCACGTAAGGTATGGTGGTGGTGTTTTCGGTGGCAGTAATACTTCAGGAGCTTGGTTGCAAAATATTATACAACATGTTGAATGCGATTTATTTGTAACCGATCAGCATTTGAGCTATTTAGAAATGGATAATTATTTCATTGATATTATAAGACCCATTGGTCTAGATACTGTTTCTAATTATACAACTATTCACACTATACCTTCAACTGAATGGAGTAATCATGGATTAGTTGAATTCCGAAAGATTGTAAACTAGTTATTAACTTAAAAACTAAAAATTATGAAAAGATCTATTGTTAAATTTATTAATCGCCTATACTATTTAGGTTGGGCGACAGTGGTAGTAGGTGGAATATTATTTATTAATAAGGTTGAAGCTTCAATTATTGTAACATCTATCGGTGGTGGATTATTAGTACTATTCTATTTACTAAGTTTTATTTTTTCTGAACCCCAAGAAGAAGTTGATTGGTCGTTAGTTTACCCCGAACTTGCCGGGGTGGAAAAGGATGAAGGTGAGAATAAAACGAACAACACAAAGTGATGAGAACATATAACGTGGAAATACTGCTTGCTGGTAGCTCAAACCGGATAGTTGTCAATATAAGAGCCAATAGTCGAGGTTTGGCTGCCGAAGCAGTAAAAAAAATGTATCCCAATTGCAAAGTATTAAAAATCTATTGATATGTTAGATAAAACAGCAGATGCAGCATTTAATTTAGCCACTTGGCTTTTTGATAAAACCGGTCAAGCTTTTATTTGGTTGATTAGTCGCAATTCAAATAAAGATAGAAGCAACCTACACAAATACAGAAAAGCTTTTGGATTCCTAATTGTAGGAGTCATTGTAACAATTATTATATTAATTAAAAAATACTTATAACTATGGCAAATTATTCATCATGCCCAAATTGTGGCAATTCAAAATTAGGACATGAAATAAAAAAATGTTCGAAGTGTGGTAAAACTTACTGTCAAAAATGTAATCCAACAACATGCAGCTGTGGATCAAATGCTAGAACTCATTTAGGAAGGATTCGATAATATGGCTGAATATAAACAGATTTATGATTTTAGTAATGAGGATTTATTTGAAGAAATTCTCGAAAAAAAGAAAATAGACTCACTTGACGGCTATATAATTGTAAATATGATAGCACGGAAAACCAAGAATCTCATTTTTAATTCTTTTACACATGTAGCTGTCACAGATTCTGAAATTATAAAATATAGAATAATTGAAGAAGTCGAGAAAAAAGGGGGATTAATAAAAAAGTGGCAATTAAATAAACTATCTGATGAAGAATGTTGGAAAATTTCAGATATAGATTATAACTATCTTGTTTTTGTGGTACATGATTTGGGAGCAGAACAATATGAGTACTTTTTTATTTACAAGGGTATAGAATACAGAATAGCCCATCCCTTTCCGAAAAATAGCTATTACAGCGAACTTTATATTTCAAATCGAGAATTCTTTTTTATAGGGTTTAAAAAAACATTAAGTTATTTCATTAAAAAAAATGTAAAGTTTTGTCTTGCACCGACATTTTATAAAACAATGCAAGAAACAGGTTTTGTACCAGATTTGGAAAATCATTTTTCAAATATTTTAGATGCTACAATTTATTCTGAATCTGCCGAGAAAAAAGATAATCAAATTGATGAACATCTCGATTTTACCGAAGACGACATTTTTAGCGAAGACGACATTTTTAGTGAAGATATAGATAACCAAGAAGTAGATGAAACAATCTCAAACGATTTGTTAAGATTAATTGCAGAATTTATCATTACCAAGCAATCTGTAGCAACGAATGTCATTCAAAAGAAATTTGGCATAGGTTACAACAAGGCAATTCGATATCTTGACAAATTGCAAGATTTGAAAGTTATTGGACCATTTCTTGGAACTGAGCCAAGAAAAGTCTATGTAAAATCAAAAGACGATTTGAAAGAGTTTTTTAATAGCAGTTCATGAAATGGGCAATACACATATTGATTATGACTTTTGTGTTTACAACGCAATTAAGTTATTCTCAAGGTAAATATGAAACCATTGATTGCCCTGAAGCAACAGAACTTCTGTATTCTGAAATTAATCAATATAGATCTGGTTATGGATTACGTAAGTTAATGAATCATCCGGAGATGGAACGAAAATCTAAAGAATGGAACGAATACATGGTATCACAATACATTAATCCTAAAAATAATTTTTATAAACACTCCATTTACGGGTTAGATGAATATCATTATAACTCCAATGAAATTATTCATTGTGTTTATTTTAATCACAAACCGAGTGATTATGAAATGGTTATGGCGTTAATGTATGGTGATTTAGTTAATAAAGACCGTGAAGCAATTGGTTGTTGGGTGGATTCTCCGGGTCATGATGCTGTTTTAAGGTTAAGAAACGCTGAATATTTTGGAGCAAGTGTTTGTTTATTTAAAACCGACAAATGGTGGGTAATATACGGAACTGTAAAAATTAGATAGTATTAAGACGAAGCTATAGTATCTCTTAACTGTAATTTAAAAAATGGACAATAATATCATTAAAATATCAAATATGTATCATAAAAAGAATTATGAGGAATGCTATAGGCTCAGTAAGACAGCTAGTTTAAGCTCAAATAATTCATTGATATATCTATGGTTCAGGGCTTTGTCCATTTTAAATTTAAAAAGCAAAGAATTTGTTGTTGAATTACTTAACAGAGCTATTAGACGCTATTCAACCAAAAAGGAATTTAATATAATACTTGCAGCTGTAATGTTATTTAGTGGTTCTTCAACAATCAAAATTAGTAAAGTTAAGTCTATTTTTCAAAATCTTGAAATGAATGATCCAAATGATCCAAATGATCCATTAGTTTATCTCATTAAACTACTGTATTATAAAGATTTAGAGACGAACAATCAGGAAGAATTATTTAATAACATGCAATTATTTTTAAAGTATAGCACTCTTTATCACTTTTTAATATTTGACAATGAGGATACTATTGGCCTTTTAGAAACTGGTATAGCTGCTGCCAGTAAAATAGGAAATATTAATTCTACGATTAGGTTGTTTAATCAGGTTAAAAATAAGATTTTGTTTTTTGCAGATACTATAACAAAAAATGAATTTAACAAAAGATTGAGCTCTTTTACAGAAGAAGGTTATGTGCAAGATAGTCAATACTATAGCAAGTATGAAAGTGCAAGCTATAAATACTTTTTGGGTTTATATAGCGAGGCATTACAAGATGCTGAAATTGCCCTTGATAAATGTGAAAACTATGATTTAAGTAATTCGGATATTGATTTAATATTTGAATTAATAATTGCAATTAAAATAGAACTCAATGATTTTGACTGGCTAAAAACTGTATATGAGGATAGAATTTTAAACGTTCCAAATTTTATGAATTTCAAGTGGGAATATGCTCAAATTTGTATTAAAAACAATTTATTTTCAAAAGCGGAAAAATTACTATTAGACTGTGTAAATCAACTAAAAAATTCTGATGAAAATGATTTTGACAAAATATGTTATGAAGATCCATCAATGTTTGGTTTAAACGATATTATCCGATTCGTTTTGTTAGATCTGATTGATAGTTTATTAGGTCAAAATAAATTTAAAACTGTTGAGTATTATTTAAATGAATATACAAAGTTAGGTGAAGTTCAATTTGATGACGATTTCTATTTTAAAAGGGTGTCTCGATTTTTATCAAACAAATACCAAAAAACATTGTATTGTAAAAATTAATTATGAAATCAAGAAGAAGAGAATTGTTCGAGAAAGCTGGTGGTTTTAACCCAACTAGAAGGACTCGTGAAGAGAAAGAAGCTAATCTTCCAGATTATCTTCGTTTCCAACAACCACACTTATATAAGACAGAAGAAGATCTGAAGTATTTCAAATCCGATGAGAAACGGGAATTATTTCGTAAAATGTATTTTAAGAAAAAATAATTCATTTATGACACAAAGATGAGATGGTTTATATACATAATGTATTATTTATGGGTTTTTCCTTTAAGTGCCCAACCATCTGAGAATATAATATTATTCAATATGGAAAGTGATTCCGTTATTGTTAAAATTCAATGGTACCAAGACATACATAACAACTGGGATATTCTGGATTATTCGCTAGATGCGTCCGTTTTAATATTAATTTCAGATCGATGTATTATTAATGATGATGAATTACATTGTTATCAACAAGAACTTGTATCTGAAGATTGGTCAGAAGAATTCACATACAATTTGTGTTTTTCCCCATTCACGGGTAAATTAGATTTGGTGATCACTGATAATTTGAACTGTACTTTTCAGAAATATTCAGGAAAAGTCAATTTTAAAATCCCATAATTATTAAAAACACCTGAATTATTTAAATAAGTAAAAATTATTAAAGTTATAAAAATGAATATAATACTTCCATCAATAATTAAAATAAATCAGATGAATTGGGATACCGGTCTTAAAAGTGAAGAACTAACAATGGTCCGGGAATACTTTGGTCTTAATGAAATAGAAGGTCTGGTTTATTCATATTTGTCGGTTGAGGATGAAGTGTCAATTCATAATAATTTCTTTGAAAGAATAGGTTTACCAAAATACACCATAAACAGCTACATTAGAGAGCTAATTACGTTGACAATAAAGGGATTGGTCTATTTTGTTGAACCATTCAATCATTATTTTGATGAGGAAAAAACATCATTGGTGGTTAAAGATAATGTCGGAAACATGATATTCCGGACAAATAAGAATGTTCTTCTCCAATTAGACCGGGATAAATATGAAACTGATGAGTTTATCAACTACATTCTTTTGGTACATAAATACCTGTCAATTGATGATTTCATTGGGTTGGGAAAGATGATAACGGTTAGATTAGTAAAATTCGAGATAATTAATCAGATTAACTTTGAGAATATGAGTACCGGTGATAAATGGTTACTAATGAATGGTATAACATCAATTTTGAATGGTAATACGGAATTTGAAATTAATCAATACGAGAATCATAGAATTGATGGATCTACAGGTGTTGACGGATTAATAACGAAAGAAACACAAGAATCAAAAAGGGGAATAATGTATAAGGTTGAAGATGAATTGATAAAGATATGTAATGTAAACTATCCCAATCTTTTCTTACATCAAACTGTACCGTTTTGAATTACAAATAAAAATTGGAGAAATTATGGAGTATAACTTAAAAAATACTAATATGAAACACCCATGATAGTGCATAAGCACAAACACGAATGAAAATTGAGTTGCAAACTTTGTATCTTTGATTTAGATTTTAAAAAAACCAAAGCATATGACAAAGCAAGCAATTGAATTTGAA
>JAQVQI010000066.1 GCA_028701645.1 Candidatus Shapirobacteria bacterium | reverse complement strand
GATTTTTTGATTTGTTTTTTGGCAGCACGAATAATTTTTATGTAATTGGGGCCACTTAAGACTCGACCAACTTGAGCTATTTTATTTTGCTTTAAAAAAATAGGGTCATCTATAAGGCGCCAAGTATTTAGAAGTCGATTTCGTTCTTTAACGTAATTAAGAAGGGATTTAGAAAATTTTGACATTGTAGTCTCATGATGATGCTCGACAATGCATTTTGGCTCCCATAATAAGGTATAACCAGACTTCCAAGCTCGGTAACCCATATCTAAATCTTCTGAATAAAAAGGTTTATAAACCGAGTCGAAGCCGCCCAATTTTTGAAAAATACTTTTTCTAACAATAGAACTGCCACCAGACACCCAGCCACTAATATGTGTCTTTTTGATATTAGTTAACCCAGGCTCGTGTTGCAAGTATCCTCCTTTCCACATAAATCTGGCCCAATTTTCGTGTTTTTTTTCGGCAAAACCAACCCCAAAAACATCTTGGTTTTTAAAATGTTTTAGAGAGTTTTTAATGTAACCCAAATATGGATGGATATCGTTGTTAAGCAGGACGACTAAGTCCCCTTTTGCTCTTTTGACGGCATCATTAGTATTAGCACCAAAACCAAGATTTTTTTTGTGAGAGACCAAAAATAACTTTTTGTATTTTTTTTGAAGTTCTTTAACGTAACCAATACTTTCATCTTCTGAACAATCGTCAGCTAGTATAATTTCATCGGCTTCCGGGCTGTTTTTAATAATTGTTTCTAAATTTTTTTGAAGTATTTTTTTACCGTTCCAATTAGTAACAATTACAGATATTTTCATATTAGCCGATAATACTTAAAAGCTTCTTTTCAAAATTGTCTTTTGAAAATTGCTGACAATTGATGAGTGATTGTTGAGACATTAGTTTTAGAGTATCTGGATTTTTTATTAGGTTTAAAGTTTTTAAAATTAATTCATCTGTGGTTTGCCAAAGAAAACCATTGACACCGTTGTCAACAATTTCTGGAATACCGCCTTTGGAAATAACTACAGGAACCAAACCTGAGGCCATAGCCTCGACAACTGTAATTCCAAAATGTTCGGTGTTTTCTGGGTGGATATTTTCATCAACATCATAGCCAGCGGCATGCCAATATATTTTAGATTTTGAATATTGTTCCCTTAGTATATTAAAAGGTGGGTTGACAATAAATTCGACTGGAAGATTGGTTGCTTTTTTTTCTAAATATTGTAGATATGAATTATTTTTTGGTTCAAGAAGACTACCGCCGATTAAAACTAATTTCCAATTATCAATTTTTTCTCGGACAATTAGAGATCTAAATGCATCAATCAAGACGTCTTGTTTTTTGGCGTTGAGAATATTATCAAATCGGCCAACGGATAAAATAATATTTTCTTTTGTTTGGTGAGAGTCAAATTTATCGACATCGACTGGCGGATATAATACTAAAACTTTTTGATTTGATATTTTCTTTTGAAATTTGGCAGTAAATTGTGAATTACAAATAATATTTGTATACAATCTATTTTTAACTTGACCTAAAATGTCATCTAACTTACTATCTTTTTTAATCAGGGGAACTTGAACGTGTAAAAAATTCTTTTTACCAAAAAGAAAAGGCAAACTTCCGTCACTTAAGTAAAAAATAACATCGTACTGTCGATTGTTACTAATTTTTTGAAATATTTGTTTAAATTTAAAATTAATTTTTTGAGGATTAACAAGATGAGAAACGGAATTAACGAAATTTTCGTTTTCTTCAATCATGGCTAATTTTTGAGGTTTAACTTGGTAAATATCTGAAACAATATTTAGTTTTGATAAATCAAGAGAAAAACGAGTTTCGGCTTTGGAAATGAGAGAACTGTCACCTGACCAAAATAAATCAACTTGATAATGGTTTTTAAGTAATATTTCAGCAACTGTAAGACAATAACGTTCGCCACCGCCTAAAGTGTCAAGATAGGGATCATAAATAGCAGCTCTTTTTATCATTGATTAATGATACCTTATATTTTTTGATTTTGTTTTTGTTGAAGCTCCCAAAGACGAGCGTAAATTAAAAACGTATTGTAGCTTTCAAAAAAAACTGAAACCCAACCAACTTGGCCATCTTTATACATTTTTTCTTTTATAAGTCGTTGATAAATTTTTGTTAACATCATACGAATAAATCGCCACCAGACTATGGGTGGATGACCTGATTTGAACAAAGCTTGGGCTTCTGTATCAGTCCAGACAATAGTTTTTTTGACCATTGAGGTTAGATCTCGGTGAGTATAATGAAGTAAATCTGAAGTTAGATAGCCAAGTTGGCCATCAATTAAAGGTTGTTCGTGTAAGACACCTTTATAACCCTTAAAATAATCTTTTTTAAAAAGTCGTTTTACATAATCAGGGTATGTACCGCCGTATCTTACTCTTTGACCAAGAAAATGATTGGCTCTAGGAATGGCATAATGTGTATATTTTGATTTTGAGTTGACAACTTTGGTAATATTATTTTTTAGCTTTGGAGTAATTCTTTCATCAGCGTCGATATATAAAATCCAATTTTTTGTGGCTGATTTAAAACCAAGATTGCGCCATTTACTAAAATTTTTATTATATTCATCAAATGTTTTAACTATTTTTATATTTGGAATAGTTTTTTTGGCCAAAGCGACAGTTTGATCGGTTGAGTTGGCGGCTACAAGGATTATCTCTTCGACCCAATTACAAGTCTTAAGACAATCAACAATCATTTGCTCTTCGTTGCCAGCCAAAATAATTAGGGAAATGTTTTTATTTTTTATAGCCATGAGCCTTTGTTTAATTTATGAAAATAAAAATCAAGAATACCCTTCTTTTTCCAATCAGTAGATTTAGGTGATAGTAATTGTCTGATTGATTCTCTAAAAAGAGCAAACTTGGTTTTGAACGAAGCATTTTTAAAACCAAAATATAGTCGATTTCTGGTTATAAAATAGTCATGTAAACTACCACCACTTTTTGAAGAACCAGAATTGACATGCCA
>JAQVQI010000065.1 GCA_028701645.1 Candidatus Shapirobacteria bacterium | reverse complement strand
TTTATAATCACTGGTGTTTTAATTCTCGATGTTCTTCACACTATGACCAAAATCAAAAAAGACGAACGAGAACGTCTTCACGAAGCTATTGCTGACCGAAATGCTCTTTGGTTTCTTCTTTTTGGTTTGATTGCTTGGGCTTTTTTCAAACAAAACTTTGATCCCGCTTTTGTCGGTATTTTACTAGGCGCCACCGCCATCAAAGCCCTCACCCAAATTTATTTACGAGATAAATAAACTAAATTTTTCTACTATCATACGCCCAGTGCAATATTGCTTGTCGCTGTTTTGTTCGGCACAATAAATCCTTTTTTTGACAATTCTTTTTTACCTGAGCAATATGGCGCTTTATAGCCAACCATCGTTTAATTTGACGGTCATCATCCTCATGTCGTCTACCCATATAATACCGACAGTACCACTGAAACCAACCACGTGGGTCTTCTGGGTTTATCCAACTTTTTTTAATCCATTCAGATAATGGTTGACTGGCATTTATTCCAAAAAAATTTATTTTTGGATCATGAAATTCGTGATTTAATTTGGCCTTTTTAAACCAATCAGTAGGGAACTCGTCTTTGCAATCGGTCATATACTTTCCTCCAAATACTCCCAATTCCAACATTTCTTTTGGTGTCAATTCTGGTTTAAATCGTGGATCAAAATTTTTGCCTATTGGCTCCGTTCTCCAATAAACATAGTTCTTTTGCATCAAGTCGTTTACTACTACTTTAGTTTTCATTTTTGACTACTAAGAATAGTTTATCGTTTTTTCTCACTCTTTGTTTAGTCTTAAAAGTTAACGTCTCTTTTTCCATTTTTATCTCAAAAAACTTATCTCTATAAACACCGGTACTTGGCCCAATTATTATATATTCGTCGCCATTATTTACTCGATCATCTTTATTCAATTTTATTTCTACCACATTTATTTTTTGATAAAAATGTTCGATTTGACCCAAAAGTTTTTTGGTTTCTGTAGCCAAATTATTTTCGCCACTGGCCCATTCATCAGTCGTTCGACCCATATAAAATCCACTACTAAATCCTCGATTAAAAACTGTTTTTAATTCTTTCAATAACTCTTCTTTTTCTTTCTTTCCAAAATTATTTTCACCAATTAATTGCAATCCTTTTTTGTAAGTTTTTATCACCGTATCTACATAATCTGCACTTCTAGCTCGACCCTCAATTTTTATAGTTTTAATTCCTGTTTCCACTAATTTTTCTAATAATCCAATGGTACATAGATCCGACCGGCTCATTACCCAATCATTATCCAACATCAATTCCTTACCCGTGTCTTTGTCTTTCACTTCATATTTTCGTCTGCATACTTGGACACATTTACCTCTATTGGCCGACAAATTATAATGGTACAAACTCATTTGACACCTACCCGACATAGCCACACACATTGCCCCATGACCAAACACCTCTATCTCGATTAAATTTCCTTTCGGCCCCACAATTTTTTCTTTTTTAACTCCCTCAACAATATTTTTTATTTGTTCCAAATTTAGCTCTCTGGCCAAGACAATTCGGTCCACCCATTTACTTAATATTTTCACTGTCTCTAAATTCGACACTGACATTTGAGTCGAGGCACACACTTCAATCCCTAAAGAATTTGCTTCTTTGATTACTGCCAAATCAGCCGCAATTATGCCATCAATTCTTGCCTTTTTAATTTCTGCCAAAGATTTTTTAATTACTTCAATTTCTTCATCATAAACCACCGTATTTAGTGTTACCCAAGTTTTAATATCTTTTTCTTGGCATAATTTAGCAATTTTTTCCAAATCGTTTATTTCAAAATTATTTGCCCCAGCCGCTCGCATGTTAAGTTCTCCAATTCCAAAATAAATCTCATCCGTTCCGGCGTTTATCGCCGCCATTAAGCTTTCCCAATTCCCCGCCGGTGCTAATATATTTACCTTATTCATGGAGAAATTATAACATTTTGTCTTAAGGCTTCCTCTTCTTTTTTATCAAAAATTAGGCATTAGCCATTTATGATTAGGCTTTCTCCTGTCATCTCCACTGGTTTTTCAATTCCTAAAATCTCTAGTATTGTTGGGGCTACATCTTTTAATCCGCCATCTTTTACTTGAGCCTCTAAACCCACAAAAGAGAACTTAACCGGATCAAAACCATGAGATACGTCCACTTCGCCATTATCGTAAAGCATGTGTTCGGCATTACCATGATCAGCTCCTACAATAATTACATAATCATTTTCCAATCCTTTATCTACAATTTTTTCTACCTCTTGATCAACTACTTCGCAAGCTTTTTTGACCGCCTCAAATTTTCCACTATGACCCACCAAATCTGCGTTAGCAAAGTTGACTAAAATAAAATCATAATTTCCAATATTTTCTAATACTTTTTGACATACCTCCGGTGCCGACATTTCTGGCTGTAAATCATAAGAGGGGACTTTTGGGCTTGGCACCATAATCCTGTCTTCACCTTTGTATTCTGTCTCCAATTGCGAGTTAAAAAAGAAAGTTACATGAGCATATTTCTCAGTTTCGGCAATTTTTACTTGTGATTTATTATTTTTTGACAATACTTCGCTCAAATTATTCACCACATTTTCAGGTAAAAAGGCCACTGGCAAATCCCAACTTTCATCATATCTTCCCATACACACATAAGTCAAATCTAAATCCGTTTGAAATTCTACCGGACAAAGAGGTTGTCGAGTCATCATGGCTGTAATTTGACGGGATCTATCCGTTCTAAAATTAAACCAAATAAAAGAATCCTTATCCTTTAATAACCCATTCTTATTAATTAAAGTTGGTTGGACATAATAATCAGTTGCTTCTCCTCGCTCATAAGCCTTATTAATTGCTTCAACTGCGTCATTTGCTTCAAACCCTTCACCATCAATCCACAAATCAGCTGCTAATGCAGTTCGTTCCCAGTTAGTATCCCGATCCATCGAATAATATCTTCCCGATACTGTAGCAATTTCACCAACTCCAATTTCTTTTATTTTTTCATTTA
>JAQVQI010000064.1 GCA_028701645.1 Candidatus Shapirobacteria bacterium | reverse complement strand
CTAAAGAAGAGGCCGAAGCAAAGGATGAAGAATTTGACGGCCAGACTACTGAGTAGGTTTATTTTTATAATTTGTAGTCCCTAGGGGAATTATCGCCTCACTCGCGGACCGGTCCGTTCGTTCGTTGCCCCTGACGGACCCGCTAAACGCTCTTCAGCTCGCGAAAGCGAAGTAGCTTGATTTGCAGGTAAGATTTCCGGGCTTATATTTATTTAAAAGATATTGAAAAACTAATAACTTTTTTGAATTATCATCAATAAGCATCCCCTCTTTTTTTATTTGTCTAAGATTTTTCTTTTTTTTCATTTATTACTTTCTTTTAAATTTTTCCAAGAATATTGAATAACTTTACCATTTTTACCTACGGCAAAAACGTAAAGTAATAATTTCTTCGCTACTTGCCAGGGTAATCGGCGTAAAGCGATTTTTGCGCTAGATTCTGGCAAGGCCAATCCGTAATAATATCTCGTTGACTTATCCGTTTTCATTCTTGTGATAATTTGCCCAAGCGAATAGACAAAAGCAACTTCGTCTGTTTGTCTGATTTTACCCTCGCCTTTGGCCTCAATGAGAAAATAGCGAGAATATTTCTGATGTTTTGCCTTAATGTCAACGCCTTTATCTCTCATCCCGCCGAACTGAAAATAGCCCCAGCCATTAGCGGAGAGCCATTTTATAACGGAATTTTTAACAAAATCTTCCGACAATATTTTATCTATTTTTGATTTATTTTTTAACATAATTTTAGGCAAATTATATTATATTTATACCATCTTAGGGGCTATTTTACAAGTTGTTTGCTCTTGTAATAAGTGATATAATATTTCATATAATAGCCCTGACATGAAAAAACAGCTCGGACAATTTTTTACCAAGCAATCTAATTATATTCTTCAAGGTTTTGAAGAATATATAAAAGGCAAAAATGTAATCGATCCTTTTGCCGGGAATCGGGATTTGATTAAGTGGTCTCAAAAGAATGATTGTAAATCAATCAAGGGTTTTGATATTGATAAAAATTATACCGATGATAAAATTGTATTTTTAAATGATTCTATTAATAGCCCTAAAAAATATAAATTTATTTGCACCAATCCGCCTTATTTGCATAAAAATAAGGCTGATGCAAAAACAAAAAGTCAATTTTTCTCCGGAAACAATGCCAATTTTGAAGATTTATACCAAGTTTCAATAGTGTCTATGTTGGATAGCGACGAGGGTATTATTATTGTTCCTCTTAATTTCCTTAGCGCCGAAAACTCAAAGAAAACAAGAAACCTATTTTTTGAAAAATTTCAAATAGTAAAACTGAATATTTTTTCTGAACAAGTTTTTGAAGATACTACTTATAACGTAGTTGCCTTTTATTATAAAAAGAAAAACAAGGCTACCGAAAAAGACATTATCAACGCAACGGTGTTTCCAGAAAAGAAAAAGATAAATTTTACTATTGAAAAAAAATATGACTGGCAATTAGGTGGAGAATTTATTAAAAAGGTTAATTACATTCAAAATTATTTAGGAATTTTCAGACTGACCGAAAGCTTTTTAATCCCTGGCAATCAAAAAGTTGAAATTGCCATCCAAAATATCAAGGACAAAAAGACTATTGGCGTAAAGCCGGATGTAAAGGAAATGTTAGAAAAAAATATTTTAGTTTTAAGGGCGATAGACAGTAAAAATGGTAAAAAAATACAACTAGAAGATATTAGGAAATATCAGATACTTGGGTTGGCCGGAAAGGTTTCTTCTAGAAATATGGCTCATTTGATATTTAAAGAAAATTTAACCCCAGAACAGCAACAAAAACTGCTTAAAGATTTTAATGAGGAACTAAATAAAAATAGAGAAAAATATTTTTCATATTTTTTAACCAATTTCCGAGACAATAATCGTAAAAGAATTTCCTTTGATTTTACTTACAAATTACTCAATTATATATATAAGAAAAACTATGAAAAACAGCCTTCATTATTTTAAGGTTTCTCAAGAAAACCCAGAAGATCAGTTAGATATTAATTATTTTATTCTTGAAAAAGACCCGTATATTAAAGAATATATAGTTAATGTCAAAAATATCAAAGAAACTCTTATTACCATTAAAAAATTAAAGGAAAACAAAGAGAGCAAAGAAACGGTTGATAAGTATTATAAAAAATTATTTAAAGATTTTAACGATTATTCGAATTGTTCGGAGCTAGGATGTTTTGTTAATGCCTGTGATACAACTAGAGACTTAATAAAAAATGATTTTAATTCCTTTAAGACGATAACAGATTTATTTATTAAAAAGAGAATTTTAGACGATAAAGCTCCGGAAAATTGGATACAGGCAATAATAGATACTAATGCTTCAAGAAAGAAAGGAAGGCTTGGAGAAAATAAATTGATTGCTTTTTTAACAAATGATTTTGGTTATAAATTAGTAAAAACTTGGGAAGATTTTGATAAATCAAAAAAATGCGTAACAAGTTTTTCTAAAGATATTTTTTATAATGATGAGGTGGTAAAAAGGCTTGGTATCAATTTGAAAACAAAAAATCAAGGGAAAATGCTTGATTTAATTATTAAAAACGGAAAAAATATTTATATTTTGGAGGCTAAGCACCTAAACACTGGTGGAGGAGAACAAAATAAACAAATCGATGAACTAATTAAAATATTAGAGCTAAAAGAAACTAAAGAAAATGTTTTTTATATATCTTTTCTTGATGGAACTTATTCAAATAAATTAATTGGTGAAAATATACAGAAAAAATCAAAAAAATTATTTGCTCAAAGAAGCCAAATTGAAAAATATCTAAAAAGCAAAGGAGCAAAAAATTACTGGGTTAATACCACGGGCTTCATTCAGTTATTTCTCGATTTAGGATAAAAGTAGTAGATCAGCTCCCCCGGCTAACTCCGTCTAATTAAAAAATGCCCGGCTAACGCTGAGCACTTTTTAATTAGTAGTCCCTAGGGGAATCGAACCCCTGTTACCAGGATGAAAACCTGATGTCCTAACCACTAGACGAAGGGA
>JAQVQI010000063.1 GCA_028701645.1 Candidatus Shapirobacteria bacterium | reverse complement strand
ACTATCTAGAACTCCAAGTATTTTTAATAATAGAAAAGAAACTAAACCCATCGAGATACAAATAGAAAAATTAAAAGCCGAAAATTTTTTATTTCTAACCAGATCGATTAACCAATAAATAGATAAACTTAAGCCAATTAAAATAGCTGAATATACTTTAATAAAACTTAGTAAACCCAAAATAATACCAATAATAATCCCCCATTTGGCTGAATTTGAATTGTGATATTTTAACCACAAAATTAAACCACTAAATAAAATAATTAACGATAGCGCGTAAGGAGGATTGAGAAGGGTGGAAGCTGACTGCATTGACCAAAATAACGATTCACCACCAATTTGACCTGATTTGAACAAAGTTACTATCCAACCTAATGAAGAAGAAAAATAATTTAGAATAACAAAAAGAATTGAAATAGGACTGTTTCTGGTTAACAGATAGGCTAATTTGTATGATAAAAATCCTAAGATTATGGAAAATATTATTGGGAGTATTTGAAAATATAAGACGGAAGAATTGATGGTGGTAAATTTAGAAATTAAAGCCACAATTAGGTTAAACCCCCAATGGTAATTTGATAAAGTTTCACCGGCAAAAACGGGATTTTGAGGAGGAAAATTTTGCTTGAGCTGATTGATAACACTCAAATGCCAGATGCCGTCGTGTCCATTTGGCCCCCAAAAACCCAAACCAAAATTATAACTTAATCCATTTCTAAACATTGTTACCGAAAGTAACAAACTAGAAAATAAAATTGTTAGTAATAGAGTTATTTTTGTTTTTTTGGAAGAAAGCATGCTAATTGTTGCCAAAACCAATTAATTTGTTGTCGAGAAAAAATAAAAGTAAATAAGGCGTAAGATATTAAACCAACAATTAATGTCCCGATCATGGTTAGTATGGGATTTAGAGATAAACTTTGAAAAGCTAATACAAGTAAAATCATTAGAATACTCCCAATTAGAGGGTAGATAATAATTTTTAAGATGTTAATATCAAAGATTTTTTTGGCAACAATCCAAACTACTACAGAACTTAAACCAACTAATAAAGTAGCGATTGAGGTTCCGATAAAACCATATTTAATCGTAAAATAAGGATAAAGAATCCAAGTTAAGGCCGTCCACATTACCATAAATTTGGTAGTTAAAGTAATTTTACCGACAGCGTTAAAAGCGTTGGTTAAAGGGCTAGTTATTGAAGCAATGGCGATATTAAGACTATAGAAATATAAAGGAATTATGGCTGGAAGCCAC
Organism: Candidatus Shapirobacteria bacterium; assembly: GCA_028701645.1. Classification (GTDB taxonomy): domain Bacteria; phylum Patescibacteriota; class Microgenomatia; order UBA12405; family UBA12405; genus WARW01. Next base: position 1,823 of record JAQVQI010000063.1, on the reverse strand, counting down.
TTGGTATATTTTGGAATAACATAAATCAAACTTGGAGCAACAAGAGCAATCCCAGCTGATGCGGGAAAAACAAATAAAGCGATAAAATAAATGCTTTTTTCTAAAGATTTTTTGAGATATTCGGGGTTGTCTTGAAGCCGAGAAAAAGTGGGAAAAGTAACTTTCATAATGGCATCCATAAAACTTAGGGGAATTCGAGGTCCTTTTTGAGCCCATGACAAGATGCCAAAATTTTCTCGACCCAACAGTCCCGCAACAAAGATGTTTGAAAATTTATCTTTAGCCATGGAAATTAATGAATTTAGTTGATATGGGATACCGTACTTAAAAAGCGATTTCGCACTTGATTTGGAAAAAGAAAAGCCGATAGGCCAAGGACTAAAACGATAGATAATTATTATGCCTAAAGTACTACGAACAAAAGTAGCAATAGCATAAGAATAAGCACCAAAACCCAAAAAGGCAAAAATTACGGCTACTAAATAAAAACTAATATTTTCAATAATATCGATGGTTGAAATAAGTTTAAAATTTAATTTTCTTTCCAGCATGACTGAAGGAATTGTTTTTAGAGAGGCGATAAAAAATGAATAGCATAAAGAGATAAAAATAAGCGTTTCTTTTGACCCATAGGATTTAGAAAACCTGATATTTGAAAATATGATAGAAATTACTATCAAAGATACAACTACTAAAATTTGTTGAATAACAAAAGTTGTCTGAAGATCGGTTTTTTTGACTTCATCTTTTTTTTGAATAAGGGCGCCAGCAAGACCGATATCGGAAAAATAACCAAGGATACCAACCGATTCGGCAACGATAGCAAAAAGACCAACTTCTCCAGTGCCTAAAAGGATAGTTAGGATAAAAAAACCGATAGTCGAGACGGCCTGAATCCCAATGTTTCTAAAAGACAAAAATAAAACATTTTTGGTAGTTTTTTGTTTTATTTCTTGTAAATCAAGCGAAGCCATAAAGGACGAGATAAATAGCAAATTATAATTAACCAAGAGATTAGTGAAATATAATTAGAAATAGTCCTAATTGGTGTATCGGTAAACTGAACCATTAATCGGTGATCGCCAGTATTAAGATTGACAACCAAACGACCTAAATATGGTTCAATTGAATAATCTATTGGGGAGCCATTATCCGTAATTTTAAATTCTGGAAAAGCAAGTTGTGAGAGAGTTACTTTTGAATCTCGACTTAGGTGAATATCAAATATCATCCAATCACTCCCTTTTTTGCCATTTGAGACAGTATAGAAACTGTCTTTTGGATCAATTTCATCAACATACTCATTGGCTGGGCCTTGTGGTGCAATTTGGGCAGTTTTTGGGAGATAATCATAAATTCCTGATGTTACTTGGTTAACCCACGCTTTACCAGAAAATTTTTGTTCGTCGGTAATAGGTCCGTTTTGGAGTGGAGTAAAATATGAAATATTTAAAATTAAAACAAAAACACCCAATATTATGGCAATAATGTTTTTCTTTTTGGGTAAATAGTTGGTTAAAATTAGAGCTAAACCACCAGCGGTAAACGAAAAGAGGAAAACTGAATGGTTTAAAAATCGCCAAGGGAATTGAATTTTTTGAATTATAGGAAGGAGTAACCAAATAAAAGTAGATTTGTTGTGGGTCATAAAAACCATACCCATTCCTAGAAGGAAAGTAATGGTTATTAAATAAAAACGATAATCAATTTTAAATTTTTTATTTTTTTTGTTTTTAAATAAAAGATAAATAACAAAAAAGAAAATAATTAAGGGAATAATCCAGTGTAGATAGCCAACCATAAACGACATATCATCATTTGGC
>JAQVQI010000016.1 GCA_028701645.1 Candidatus Shapirobacteria bacterium | reverse complement strand
TAATATTAGGTTTTGTGGTTATAAATATTTTAATGGCACAGAATAGATGTGTAGCGATTTATAAATGGGTTAGGATAGGTCAGTTGGTATGGTTTGGTTATTTTGTGTCTAGAAATAAAAAAATAGTAGAAAAAATGCTAATTTGGGTATTGCCGTTTTGGATTGGAGTTGAAAGTTTATTGGCGATTGGCCAAATAGTAAAAGGTGGTAGTTTGAATGGATTTTGGTGGTGGTTGGGAGAAAGAAGTTTTAATTTTAATACGATTGGAATTGCTCAAATGTCGGTAATAAATAATGGAATAGTCAGGGCTTACGGAACTTTTTCTCACCCAAATAGTTTGGCTGGATTTTTGTTGGTAAGTTTGGTGTTGTGGGTTAAAACAAAACCCCTCAGTCCCTCGATAAACTCGGGACAGCTCCCCTTGAAAAAGGGAGCAGTCTTAAAAATAACAAATCTTTATAATATTTGTTGGTGGGGGGTGACATGGAGTGGAATAATTGGAATAATATTGACTGGAAGTAGAACTATTTGGTTATTGAGTTTATTGAGTGTTGTTTGGTTAATGTGGAATAATTTTAAAAATATAAAAAATAAAGGGAAAATACTGTTTTTGTTTGCCATTGTATTGTTTGGGGTTTATAAAATGGTTGATTATAATTATCCAATAGAAAATTTTTTGAGTGGTTGGGATGAAAATGGTTTGTTAAAAAGAGGTCAGCTAAATTTGGCGGCCTTAAAAATGATTAAAGATTCTCCTTTGGTGGGAGTGGGTTTGGGAAATTTTTTGGTAAATTTGCCTAATTATCAAAAAAATAATCAAATATTTTGGTTTCAACCAGTTCACAATATAATTTTGTTATTAATATCAGAGATTGGCTTGTTGGGGGTAATAATTTTCAATTTTCAATTTTCAATTTTTAAAAAAATCAAAAGGCTAATTAAAAACAACGACAAAATAATGTTACTAATATTGGGAATAATATTTTTGAGTGGAATGGTTGATCACTATTGGTTTACCCTACCACAGAATATGTGGCTATTGGCGTTGGTGTTGGGATTGATGTAATATTTTGTTTTTTAATTTCTCGTAACCGATTTTTTAAGAGTCGGCCAAATGTGCGTCGCACGTTTGATACTCTTAAAAAATGATTACTTCAAAATTAAAATGTCAAAATCTAAGATAAAATAGGTTATGTTAAAAAAGCCGATAATGAATACTTTGGTTCAGGTGGGAGGAAAAATAATTACTGTGTTGCTGAGTTTGGTAACAACGGCAATTTTGACGAGAAAATTAGGAGTATCGGTTTACGGTAGTTATTTGTTGATTACTTCGGTGTGGTTGTTGTTAGATTCGGCAGTTGATTTTGGAAGTAAAGTAATTGGGGTAAAAGAAGCTTCCTCAAAAACAACTTTTCAAAGAAATGAAGTTTATATTCAAGTAGCTTGGTTTAGGTGTTTGGCTTCCCTGTTATTTTTTATTGTTGGCTTAGGAGTAATTTTATTTTGGTCTGGATTTGATGATTTAGAAATAGAAGCCTTGATGGCTTTATTAATGATTGGATTTACAGCTATGGCTGGGAGTTTGGAAATTATTTTTCAAACTGAAATGAGAATGGATTTAAAAGTTTGGGGAGATATTGTTTTTCCTTTGATTTTTGTGTTTTTTTTGTGGTTTACAAAAGAAGATATAAATTTGTTTTGGGTTTTTGGAGTCTATTTAGTGGCAAGAATTTTAAGTTTAGGTTTAGGTTTAGGTCTGGTTAATAAAATTACTAATAAAATTAAATTAGTATCGATTGATAAATCTTTTTTGAAGAATTTTTTGAAAGAAACTTGGCCGATGGGAGTATATATGATTTTGTTTTCTGGGTATGATCGGGCGGTAGATTCGGTTTTAATCAAACAAATGATTGGGGTGACTGATTTAGCTTATTATGGGTTGGCATATAAAATATATGGAAATTTAATTCAACCGGCTTATTTTTTGATTAATAGTGTCTTCCCTCTAATGTCAGGAAAAACAGAAAATAAAAGAAAATTATTTTGGCAAACAACTGGATTAATGTTTTTGGGGGCTTTGATCGTGGCTCCAACGATTTATCTTTTGTCACCGGTAATAATTGAGGTTTTGGCTGGGAGTGAATTTGTAGCGTCGATTAAGATACTTAGAATTTTGTTGGTAGCCATGGTGTTTGCTTATCTGGGTCATTTGGTTGGATTTACCCTGATAGCCAAAGGAAAACAAAAACTAATTCTGTTTATTGGAATAATTTCTTTGATAGTGAACATTGGAGGAAATTTGTTATTTATTCCTAGATTTGGAATTGTTGGGGCAGCTTGGGTAACAGTGGTGACAGAAGCGGTAGCGGGGTTGCTGATGGTGGGTTTTTTGAAAGTAAATAGTTAAGTTGTTGACTCGACAATAATTTAATTGTTTTTTTTATTTAAATTCTTGTCACGATTTTTTTCACTGGAAAATGAGTCTGCATAGCAGGCTCAAACACGTTCAAAAAACATGACTTCGAATTTAAATAAATTAATCATTTTTGATATATTCTCCTGTTGGTAATTAGTACAGATTTTGGTTATTTTTTTTGGCGATTGATAAACTTATCAGAACATTTTTTTAGTTGATTTTATACTTAAAACTTATACTTCCCCGCCTTATAATGGTAATTTTTTGAAGACAAAATTATTACATATTAGATTAATATTAAACATTCTTGTTATGACATTTTTTCACGTTCCGTTATAACACTTTGATATGTTTAAGACTGATATAGATAATATTTACCGCATATACTCCGAAAATATACCGCATGACTTAGTATTTAGTAATTAGTTTTAGTATTTAGCAAGACAAATAATATAAAATTAAGATATGAATTCGGGATTACCATCGGCATTAATAATTGGGATTGATCATTTCGCGGCAAAAAATTTGGCCCAAGAATTGATAAATAAAGATATAAGAGTTGTTGGGGTGGGTGAATATGTGGCGGGAATCAATGAAATGAAAAATTTTGAATGGGCAAGTGAAATAGATGAAATAAAAGGAAATTTTAGTTATGTTTTTGATTTTCGAGGAGATAAAAAAGATTGGGATAAAATTGAGGCAGAAAAATATGTTTTATTGAGTATTAATGATGATAAAAGAGTCTTATATTTAAAAAACGAAGTGGTTGGTTGGCAACAGGATTGGCGAATAATTGAAAGTCGAGGAGTTTATGGGGCGGGGATGGAAGAAAATAGTTTTTTGTCAAAAGTCATTCGTTTGGCGGTACAAAATAAAAACTTAGAATTACCAAGTCCCAAAAAAGAGACAAGGTTGTTGGCGGTGGCTGATTTAACTGAAGCAACATTGAGAGCGACTTTTTTATCAGGAACTGAAAATGAATACTTTTTTATTTTAGGAAAGAAAATTAGCTTTGAAAACCTGGCCAAGGTGTTGATGGATAAAGCAAAAATGACAAGGTTTAAAGTGATAGAAAAAGAGGTTGAAGTAGACATAGGTGAGGAATCAGAAGCTTTAAAAAGTGAAAATAAATTAAGATGGAGGGCAGAAATAGACTTTGATGATGGGGTGGAAGAAACTTTACAATATTTTTTCTCAGTAATGGATGAAGAAAATCGAAGAAAGAAAAACGAGACTAAAACTGGTTTAAAATCTCAATTTGTTGGTCAAATAAAGGTCGAAGAAAAAAAGAATAGACTGTTTGAGGTGGCAGTGGAAGAGGATAATTATGAAAAAATAAATCCTTTTATTAAAAAAGAAGATGAAATTTTTAAAGAGGAAGATGAAATAGAGATATTTAAAACAGAGGAAGTTTATGAAAAAACTTTTGAAGAACCAAAATTAATTGATTATACCAATCGGGTAGTTGAAGATGAAAAAAAGGAGATAGAGGAAAAGCAAGAAAAAATTGAAGAAAATAATAAAACTAAGACAGGAGAAGAATCTGATTATATTGAGGAAGAGAGTGATGAATTTTTGGATATTCCTAAAATTGAAAAATCAGTAGTTGTTAAAAAAGATAACCTAGAAAAAGAAGAGAATAAAAGTCAAAAACAAAAAAAGAATAGTAGGATGAAGGGTAAGTGGTGGATTTTCTTTTTGGGATTAGCATTAATTTTATTAATCGAACCAATTAAATGGTTTGTAGTGGCGACAAAATCGGTTAGTAGTATAAAACAAATACCTGAACTGATTAAAACGAAAAAATATCTTCAATCTGAAAAATTGGCAGACAGCACTCTTGAACGGTTGGTAAAACTAGATGAAAAAATAAATGATTGGAGCCTAAATAAGTTTAAAACATTTAGAAATATACAAACAGGAGTTAAAGTCGGCGAAGATGTCCTTTTGTTGGAAAAAAAGGCTATTGAATTGGCAAAAATAGTTGATTTGATGAGTGAGGCAATGTTTTTTGAAAAAACAATTGATTGGACTGAACAATTGGAAAAACTTAATAATAATTTGTCGGAAGCGGAAGGATCGATTGGGGTGTTACAGGCGAGATTAAACGGTGATTATGGTTGGGTTCCGGCTAGATGGAAAATGGATGTCCAAAAACAAATGAGAACAGTAGAGGAGGTTCGGGGCCAATTGGAGACTGTTAAAAAATTTGTAAAAGTTATGCCAGACTTTTTGGGGTTGGATGGTAAAACTAAAAAATACATGGTTTTGTTTCAAAACGAATCGGAATTGAGACCAACAGGCGGTTTTATTAGCAGTTATGGAATGTTGAGTTTTGAAAAAGGACGATTGTTAGGGTTGGAAATAAAAGATGTTTATGAAGCAGATGGTCAATTAAAGGGTCATGTGGAACCGCCTTGGGAAATTAAAAATATTTTGGGTGAAGCAAAGTGGTTTATGCGCGATGCCAACTGGAAAGTTGACTTTACAAAAGCAGGGGCTGATATTCAGTGGTTTTTGGATAAAGAAACGAATCAAAAAGTAGATGGAGTAATTGGAATAAACTTGGCAGTGGCCAAGTCATTTTTGAAAGTAATTGGAGAAATTTATGTTTCTGATTTTAAAGAAACGATAACAGAATCTAATTTATATGAACAAGCTGAATTTTATGCAGAAACAAAATTTTTCCCGGGTTCAATACAGAAAATAAGTTTTTTGGGAACTGTGGGTAAACAGCTGTTTGAAGAAATTAAGGGGTTAAACGTGGAAAAGAAAATAAGCTTGTTGCAATCAATCGTAAATTTGTTGGAGCAAAATGAGATTCAAATAGCATTAAACAACCAAGAGTCGAAAGAGATAATTACTAATTTGGGTTGGGATGGAAAGATATATAACGGAAAGTGTGGGGTGGGTGATTGTGTGACTGATTATTTATATGTGGTTGAGGCTAATCTTGGGGTAAATAAGGCAAATTATTTTTTGAATCGGAACATTGAACAAGCAATAAATATTAGTCAAAATCAGATTGAAAGGGTAATAAAAATTAATTATGAAAATACGGCAAAAAATAATAATTGGCCAGGCGGTGATTATAAGAATTATTTAAGAGTGTATTTACCAAAAGAAGTAAATTTGTCACAAATTAAGGTATTAGACGCTGGTGATGTTTCTAATTTTAAAATTTATAAAAACGATGAAATTAGAATAAGTGAAGTGGATGGTAAAAAAGAAGTTGGGTTTTTGGTAATTGTGCCAACGACAAAAAAAAGAATCGTGGAAATTAGCTACAGTAGCAAAATAGATTTGGTGGGTAAAACCAAATTTAATTATATTAGTTATATTCAAAAACAGAGTGGAAGCGGAGAGACTGGACTAGTGAGTTTGGTTAATTACCCGGCTGATTGGCAACCAACACAGGTACAACCGGCGGCTAGTTTGGTGGGAGGAAAATTATTGTTTAATCAAAAATTAAATAAAGATATTAAAATGGGAATTGAGTTAGCTAAGTAGTAAGTAACAATACAGATAATTTTTGAAAAATCTTCGTCACAAATTTTTCCACTGGAAAATAAGTCTGCGATGCAGGCTTAAACACGTTCCAAAATTGTGACTTCAGATTTTTGTTTGTTTGATAACATTTTAATAATACACATCAATAATCATTGTCTACGTCAAATTTAAGTTAAAATATCTTATGAAAAAAGTGGTGGAAAATTTTGTTTGTGAAGTCTGTGGAGAAAAAGTGATTGGAAATGGAACGACGGATCATTGCAATAAATGTTTATGGGGAAAACATGTAGATGAAGAGGTTCCAGGGGATAGAGCGAGTATGTGCAAAGGGTTAATGAGACCAATTAGAAGTGAGTATAAAGAGGGAGAGTTTAGGATTTTTTACAAATGTGAAAAGTGTAACCATAAATTTTGGGTAGATTGTGCCAAGGATGATAATAGAGATTTGTTGGTAGAAATGTCTAAATATTAGATTTATGAAATTTGATTTAAGATTTATGAATAAAAAGTACGGTATAAAAACGGTTAATTTGCGGAAAAAAGTTTAGTTTAAAAATTTATTGACATAATTTTAAATTTTTCGTCACAAATTTTTCCACTGGAAAATCAATGTGGTTACCCACGTTGAAACACGTTTCAAAATTGTAACTTCAAAATTTAAAATTTAATCCTGGTTTGGATGGTATAATGGGGACATGAAATTATTTGAAAAATTTATCAAAAAAATCCTTCGACAGACTCAGGATAAAAAGGTAGGTAATAAACCAAAAAATACCAATGAAAAGATTAAAGTTGATGATAAAAAAAATCCTTTATCTGGGTCACAAAAAAAACAGATAGGGGCTGAAAATGAATTTTTAAAAAATTTACCTCCAGGAGTAAAAATAAAAAGGATTGAAATTGGACCAAAACAAATAATAAAAGGAATTATTTATTTAGCGATATTTTTTTCGATTCTATCGGCATTAAAAAATTTTTTAGTAGCTGGTGGGGTGACACAAGTACCAATTTCTAAATTAATCGAAGGGATTAAAAATCAAGAAGTATCCAAAATTTTAGTGTCTGATAATGAGATTGTGGCGGAAACTAAAGACGGTCAAAAAATATTGATAACTTCAAAAGAACCTAATATTTCACTAACAGAAATTTTACAAAAAGAAGGGATTGATTTAAGTAAAGTTGATTTTCAAGTAGACAACAAACAAGGGTGGAAAATGATGGGTCAGATATTGAGTCTGTTGTTAACAATAGCTTTGCCACTAGTGTTGATTTTATGGTTTTTTAAAAAACAAAGTGGGGGAGCCGGCGGCGGGGGAATGTTTGGATTTGGGAAATCAACAGCAAAATTGTTTATTAAGGGAAAACAAAATTTAACCTTTAATGATGTGGCTGGAGTCAAAGAAGCAAAAGATGATCTAATGGAAGTAGTGGATTTTTTGAAACATCCAGAAAAATACCACAAAATGGGGGCTAGAGCGCCCAAGGGCGTCTTGTTAGTAGGTCCTAGCGGTGTGGGTAAGACTTTGTTGGCTAAAGCAGTTGCTGGTGAGGCCAATGTGCCGTTTTATTCGATGGCCGGAAGTGAGTTTATGGAAATGTTGGTGGGAGTGGGAGCTTCACGAGTTCGAGATCTTTTTGGAACAGCTAAAAAAGCGGGTAAAGCAATTATTTTTATTGATGAAATTGATGCTATTGGCCGAATGAGAGGAGGCCTTGATGGTGGTCACGGAGAAAGGGAACAAACACTTAATCAGATTTTGGTAGAGATGGATGGATTTGAAGCTAATACCGCAGTGGTAGTCTTGGCGGCAACAAATAGAGGTGATTTGTTGGATCCAGCTTTGCTTCGACCAGGAAGGTTTGATCGTCGAGTTGTGTTGGAATATCCTGATTTGGAAGCCAGAAAAGATATTTTAGCCATTCATGCCAAAGGTAAGCCGTTTGATGAGACGGTTAATTGGGATTTGGTGTCTAAAAATACGGTTGGATTTTCAGGAGCAGATTTGGAAAATATGTTAAACGAGTCAGCAATCGCCGCCGCCAGACAAAATAAAGAAAAAATTTCGATGAAAGATATTGATGATGCTTCTTTGAAAGTAAAACTTGGGGCGGAAAAAAGACGAACCCAAAGTGATGATGATAAATTGATGACGGCTTATCATGAAGCGGGGCATGCAATTGTTAATTATGTTGAAGAATTAGATCCGGTTTCAAAAATTTCAATAATTTCTCGAGGAATGGCACTGGGATTTACCCTAATTCCACCGCAAAAAGACATAATTCATCAGACAAAAAGTAAATTAATCAAACAAATGGCGATGGCCATGGGGGGTAGGGCGGCTGAAGAAATAGTTTTTAAAGATATTACCACTGGAGCTTCGAGTGATATTAGTCATGCAACTAATATTGCTAGAGATATGGTGGTGGAATGGGGAATGTCGGATTTGGGACCAATTAACTTAGGGCCACAAATTGATATCAATGATTTTGGGAAAGCTTATATGGAACCTTCAAAAATTTCTGATCAAATGCAATCAAAAGTGGATGAAGAAATTAAAAAATTAGTTAATGAAGCACACCAAGAAGCTAAAAGAGTTTTGAGTAAAAATAAGAAAAAGCTAGAAATTTTAGCCAAATCTTTGGTAGAAAAAGAAAGTTTAGGACAGGAAGAATTTGAAGAAATTATGAAGTAGATAATAAATTTCTAAGCTTTAATGTCTGATTTCTAATTTAAAAATAAAATAAATAGATTTGGTTTTAAATAAGGACTAAACTGAGTTTTAATTTGATAGTTAATACAACTTTGTTGTATAATTCACTATGAGTGAAAGACCATCTCCAATAGACTTTATTAAAAATGCTAATATAGAGCAAAGAAATAAAGAAAACCAAATTAGGACAGAAAACATAACAAGAGTATTGGTTGAAAATAGTGGTATATTTGGTGGCAGTATTGAAGAAGAAAGATCTCAACAAAAAAGTCAGGAAATATTAGATGTTTTTGGAGCGGGATATAAATCAGCTGAAGAAATATTAAATACTTTAAAAAATCCAAGCGCTACTGACAGACAAAAAGAGATTGCTAAAGAAAATTTGGGTGTATTAGGAAAAGGAATATTTGTCGCCATGAATAAGGCTTTTGGAAATTATTCTAATGAAGCGACAGAGACAATTACTTCACAACTAACTGGAGAACAAATAGACGATATATTACCACCAATGCTTAGAGGGGTGGGTGAGTATGTAAAAAAAACAGATAAAGAAGCAACTGATGAGGAGAAGAAAAAAGCCAAAGAACCATTCATTAATACGGAAGAATATCAAACCAATGGAAAGGAGGAAAAAGGAAGAAATCCAAGGTCTACGAGGAGAGCTAAAAGTGATTACATTCCACCAATTAAAAATAACGAAGGTGAATGGGAGGGTGGAGCAAGATGGGAAATATCACCTGAATATGCGGCCGATGCGATGAAAAACATGGATTCTGGTATGAGATGGCAATCTTATACACCTCCAGAGTGGATGAAGAAATTAGACATGGAGACTCAAAAAAGAATTGAGTACATGGTAATGATAAATGATGGAGCCGCTGGTTTGAGTTATGCTGGTAAAGATCTGGATAAAATACAAGGTAATAGAATGTATTTTGCTTTTAGCAATGAAAAATTTACAACTTTGTTTAATCCTGATTTTAAATTAGTAATGAGTAAAATGTTAAATGACTTGTGTGAATTTGATAGGGATAAAAATGGAAATGAAGTTGATAAAAATGGACAAAAATCTATTAGGTATAAAGAAGGAATAAATCAAAAAGGTAAACCTGGAATTGACGCTGAGGTAGAAAAAAATTTGGAAAAAATTATGAATTATAAGGAAAGCTTGGCTGATTTTTTAGCTAAGGAAAATGGAAGGAAAAAGGCTAATTATATGGATAAGATGAATGCTTATACTGCTTGGAATTTGTTTTATATGTTTGGTGATTCGAGTGTGGCTGATAGAAGAAGAGTTTTGCCAACCTATGGAGGAATAATAAGCGATGCTTTAAGAACTTTAAACCCAGAATATAAAGCTTTAGGAAAATGGAAAGTGTCAAAAGCCGATCAGCCTCAATCTGATTTGGAAGCAGCTGAATGGTTTGGAGGACCTTTAGGAGCTTATGTTCAAACTGTGATGCAACTAGAAAGAGATTTAGGTCGTGATGGTAAAGATAAACCTATAACTGGAGATAAAACATTAAGAGAAAAGATGATAAGTGGAAAGATATCTCTATTAAACACTAAAACTTTTTATGGATTTTTTGATTTTACAACTGGGGGGAGAGATTTATATGATAAAAACGGAGATAGGTTTTATGATATAGATAAGGGTAAAAAAAGAAAAGAAACTTTATCATCATTATTAATGAATTATGGTTTTACTAAAGATGGTCAATTAAAAGCAAAAGATCAAAGAGAGGATTTTAATTTTGGTGATAATCAAGTTGATTTTTTAAATTGGTACAGGGATCAAATGGAAGCATCGGCTTTAGTTCTTAATGCCACTACTGGTAAAGAGGATGTTAGAGATGTTGATAAATTTGTTTCGAAAATAAGAACAGCTTTTGGTATGATTGATGGAATTAAAATAAACGGAGAACATCCTTTTAAATATACAAAAGACCCTGATTTATGGGCTAATATGTTATTAGGGTCTTTTGGAGTTGATTTACAAAGGTTGTCGACTGATTATATTTATATGCAAACTACACAACCACAATCTTATGCTATTAATATAAGTCGTTTTATAATTTATGGTTTAGGTTTGAGCGAAAAAGATGTTGATACAAATGAATTAATGAGGCGTTTAGGAATTGATATTAAAGACGGAGAATCTATAGATAGCTTTCGTTTTACAATGAGAAATGAAATTAAATGGAAAAATGCAAAAAGAGAAACCGACGAATTAATTAGGCGGAGTCATAGTAAATAATTTAATTAAAATTTGCATCATTATATTGATTTTTTAGCAGGTCATTGAGTAGTTAACTAACTCTAACTAACGTTTTTTATCACTTTGAGTGGTTGAACCATCTTCAATTCTTTTTCTGGCATATTTCCCACCTAAAATTCTATTAGTACCTCTAAGCGCTTTTTTCCATACAGAATTACCTTCACCATACCTTTCGTCGGCATAATCAACACCGGCTTTAGCTGTAGCAGGCACAGTTTTGGTTATTATTTTTCTGCCTGGTATTGAATTAAGGCCTTCTCCAATGGCTTTACCAAATGGTGAAGGTTTAATATTGAAGACAGCTTCAGGAATTAATGTCGGTAATCTTGATAGTATAGCAATAGCAGCGATACCAACCATTAATGGTAATAACCATGTTTCTCCGGTAATAATTTGAGGAGCCCAAAGTTTATTTCCAACATTATCAACAAGAATGTTGGCTAAAATTAAAAAGAGAACGCAAATTGGAAAGACTAATAAATTAGCAAGCAAATTAGTAATCCATTTAGAAAAACCATTTTTTGATCCAGGAAATATACCTATAAAAATAATAAAAGGAGCAAAAATAATATTTAGTAAAACAGTAATATAGCATTTAACCAAATTAAAAACTGTTTTAAATATATAAATAAATATGATTAAAGAAACTATTGCAACAATTGCTATAGCCCCAACTGCAGCACCAAAAACTGTACCAACAACAGGTGCCATAGACCCTATTATTCCTCCAATTAGTGTACCTAACAACATAAGAACAACATTTGGAACAAGTCGGCTTGTCATAGCCATAAGATAATCCATGTTTGTTGTCACTAAACTGTTATACGAAAAAGGCCTGTCTCCTAATCCTAAAAAACCAATAAGATTTTGAACTAAAGCCATCATCCCAGTTAGAGACCAATCCCCCCATGATGGCTCAAAAAGATTACCAGCTTGATCTTTCTTTAAGGTTGAAAATAAAAGAGAGATAGCAAATGGTTGTAAAAAATTAATCAAGTCGACACACAAACCAGCAATTGCATAAGAAAAAGTGACTAATATTAGTGTGGTAATCACCTTAGGAAGTGAACTTTGAATAGTTATTACTGACTGAGGGCTGATTTTAATACGAAGCATGATCATTATCCCGAGAATGATAAAAAATAGAGATATTAAGAAATATACAATATTTCGACTCATTTTCCATAGTTCTAAGATTCCACTTAATCCCTCGAAGCCAGTATTATTTTGGGCGTAAACAGGTTTACCTAAAAAACTATCTTTTAACTGAGCTAAGTATAAAATTCCAGAAGCACTGGGAGTGAAAGTTGAGGCGATTACTTGACTCCCAAAACCAACCATCCCTTGAGGTCTGTAGGGTTTATAAACAGGATCACCTTTTTTGTATTCAAGAATTGAATCTGGAAAGGTACCGGCAAGCATTATTTGTAAACTCATTAAATTACTACCCATAGCGTTGTCAAGCCAAGCCTCTTGATTGTTGCC
>JAQVQI010000062.1 GCA_028701645.1 Candidatus Shapirobacteria bacterium | reverse complement strand
CCGAAAAAAGAATTAAAAACAAAATTTTTTATCAAGATATAGAATATCGTGCCAAAATTACAATTCGTCAATTTCCAGTTAGTATCCCCAAGCGTTTATTTTCTTTTTTTATCTCTGAATTTGGGATCATTTTTGCCTTTTTTGTTTATCAAAAATCTATCAAAACAAAATGACCAACCCCATCCTTTCTATTATTATCGTTTCCTATAATACCGCCGATATTACCATTGATTGTCTCAAATCGATAATTGCCGACAAAGGACTAAAAGAGTATTCTTGCGAAATTATTATTGTTGACAACAACTCTAAAGACGATAGTCTTAAAAAAATTGAATCATTCAAAAAATCATTGAAAATTGAAAATTGGAATTTGAAAATTATAAGTAATAACTACAACGCTGGTTTTGGAAAAGCCAACAATCAAGGGCTGAAAATTGCTACTGGAAATTATGTTTTATTTCTTAATTCCGACACTATCGTTCTTCACTCGGCCATTAGTCAAAGTTTAGACTGGTTAAGCTCACACCCAGAAAGCTCTACCTGTACCGCTCAACTTTTAAACCGAGATAAAACAATCCAAGCCTCAGGTGGTTTTTTCCCAAATTTAAGCAATGTTTTTACTTGGTGTACTAGCCTTGATGATCTTCCATTTATAAACAAGCTTGTAAAGCCGCTTCACCCCCATACCCCAAGCTTTTATACCAAAGACAAATTTTACCTACATGACCATCCTCAAGACTGGGTAACCGGAGCTTTTATGTTAACCCGAAAACCTGTGCTAGACAAAATCGGCGGATTTGATGAAAATTATTTCATGTATGGTGAAGAATTAGAACTTTCATATCGAATCAAAAAATCAACCAAACAAAACCAAGTCTGGTACCTTGTTGGGCCACAAATTATTCACCTTGGAGGCGCTTCAGCCAAAAATAAATTAGATCCAATTTTAAAGGAATATCAAGGAATTCTTTCATTTTTCAAAAAACATCGACCAAATTGGCAATATCCCATAGTTAGGGGATTATTAAAATTAAACGCTTTTAGTCGTTTTATTATTCATTTTTCTCCGACATATTTACAAGCATGTTCAAAAATTTAAACATTTTTCGACCACTATTAGCCGTTTTGATTTTATTTATTCCTCTGTATCCAAAATTTCCCTTGTTAAGTGTCAAAGGAACTTATGTTGCCATTCGTTTAGACGACATTGTCATGGCAATTATTATCTTAATTTGGTTAATTTTTCAGATAAAAAATAAATTTCCCATTTTTAAACAAAAAATAACTTGGCTGTTTTTAGTCTATTTTGTAGCTATTACTATAAGTTTTATTAATGCTCTTTTTGTTTACCAAACCGAAGCCCCAAAAATTCTTATCCTTCATTTACTTCGCCGTTTTGAATACATGTCTTTATTTTTTATTACTATTGAATCAGTAAAAAGCCTTTTTGATTTCAAATTTTTCTATCTTTTTTCACTTCTTTCAGCAATTTTCGTTTCCATTTATGGATATGGTCAAAAATATTTTGGTTTTCCCATAATTTCGACCATGAATTCGGAGTTTTCAAAAGGACAACTTCTCCAGATGAATATTTGGACACGAATTAGCGCTACTTTTGCCGGACATTATGACTTAGCCGCTTATCTAAGTGTCGCCTTGATAATTATCTTAGGTGTTGCCCTTATTACTAAAAATAAATTAGTAAAGATTATTAGTCTTTTAGTTTGGTTGCCAATTTACCAGATTTTTACTTTTACCGCTTCTCGAATTTCCACTTTTGCTTTTTTGGGTGGAGTGGTCTTGACTCTGTTTTTTTTAAAAAAATACTGGTGGATAATCCCAGTTTCTGGCTTGGTTATTTTTAGTATTTTTAATTCCCAAGATTTAAGTCAACGGTTACTAGCAACCATTCCTGCTTTTAAAAATCAGTTTTTTACCAAGCAAACAGAAATTAAACCAACCTCAACCCCGATCACTCCAACCCCTATCGCGATAGTTACGGTAACTCAAAAACCAATTACTGCCACCAAGACAACTCCAACCCCAACAATTATTCGACACCAGTCAGAGCCATATCCAGAAGTTGATGCCGATGTTGGAGTTGCTCGATCAGGAGAAATTCGTTTCAATGCTGAATGGCCTCGAGCTATCACGGCTTTTAAACGCAATCCTCTAGTTGGGAGCGGGCTTGGGTCTATAACTCTAGCCACCGACAATGATTATCTCCGTAATTTAGGCGAAAGTGGCTTGTTTGGTTTTATTTCTTTTTCAATAATCAATTTATTTTTTATCATTAAAACCCTACCTTTGTTGTTTAAAAAAAATCCTACTCATTACAACTTAATATCGATAATTTTTCTAGGAGGATTGTTTACTACTCTAGCAAATGCTATCTTTATTGACGTTTTTGAAGCTTCCAAAACAGCCTATCTTTTTTGGATTATGACAGGCTTTTATTATCAATCATTAACTCTAAAACATGACTAAAACAAAAAGAAAGATCCTAATGATTACTCCTTATATCCCCAGACTTTCTCAATCTGGAGGCCAAAATAGTTCTTTTTACTCAATAAAATATCTTTCTCCTGACAATGATATTACCCTTATTTGTCTGAGTCCCGACGAAGAAGGTCTTGATGATGTCAAACAGTTTTGTTCAAAAGTAATTGTTATTAAAAGAGGCAAAACTTGGAACTTTAGAAACATTATTCTAACCGGTTTTAGTCCTTATCCTTTTTTAGTTGCCAAACATATCAACAAAAATTTTCGCAAAGCCATAAAAAATGAATTAAATAATAATACTTTTGACTTGATTCATTGTGATTGTTTTTACCCCATGCCCAATATTCCCAAAACAAAAGTACCTATCGTTTTAGTTGATTTAACAGTTGAATATGCTGTTTATGAACACTATGTCGAAACGGTACAGGGCTGGAAAAAACTTTTTAAACCATTCCTTTGGCTTGATGTTTTAAAACTAAAATATTGGGAAACTTACTATTGGAAAAAAACTCGAACCGTCGTTGCTTTTGCCCAAGAGGATCAAAAATTAATTTCAAAAATTACCAAACGAACCGATATTGAACTTTTTCAAAATGGCGTCGA
>JAQVQI010000061.1 GCA_028701645.1 Candidatus Shapirobacteria bacterium | reverse complement strand
TAGTAAATATTAATTAGTAATTATTAATTAATAATTTTAACATTTAAAGAAATCTACTTGGCTATTTACTACTTACTACTAGCTATTGACTATTAGCTATTTTCTAACCGGTTTTTTATATTCTGGTGTTAATGTTACTAGTCCACCCAATAAACTATTTAGGATTCCAATAATTCCAGAAATGGCTGATGTTAACAAAACACTTTCTGGACTGGTAATCTGTTTTACAAAAAAATACAAATATAATTGCTCCCTAGCACCAAATCCTGCAATTGAAATTGGTAATATTAAAATTGTTGAAATAACCGGCAAAAAAATCAATATTTCTATAAATGTTAAATTTGCCCCAAAATAATTACTAATTGTCCACATCTGCCATATCCAAAGGAAATCACTAATTAGAGACACTCCTAAACACTTTAAAATTTGAGTCGAATTTTCTTTGTTGACCAAATCACCAATACTTTTTATTTTCACAAACCATTTATGGTCAAAGATTAAATTGGCCCTACCAGCAAATACTAATCCATAAAAAATTAAACAACCCAAAAAAATTAATCCAAAGATAATTCTTATTACAAAAGGGATTTGTACTCCCATTCTATTGGCAAAAAATTGAGAAATAAAACCAAAAAAAATCAACATCGACATCCCAACAAATCTGTCTAACAAAATTGAAGCTCCTAGTTTTGATTTGGGAATATCAGGATATTTTTCATCAATTATTATCCACTTAAATATATCTCCAGCAGCAGAAGTCGGGACAAATAATCCGTAAAACGTTGCCGACCAAATAGATTTGGAAAAGACTACAATATCATCTAATTTAGGTCTTTTAATTAACAGCAAACCCCAACGATAAGCCAATAAAATAGTTGAAATCACTGAAATTGATAACCAAAAAATTAGAGCAAAGATATTTACTTCTTTAAGTTGACTTAATATCAATCCTATATCTACTTTTCGAAAAGCAAAATAAATTAAAACTAAAGTAAAAAACAGCTTTAAGGTTTTTGACTTAATAATTTTTTTAAACATAATCTAATAAATAGAATAACACGTATAATATAGATAATTATTTCATGACTAAAGTATTATTGCTCAGCCATATTTTCCCTCCAGCTATCGATGGAGGTTCTCGGGTGATTTACAAACTCGGTCAACAGTTTAAGGCTAAGGGATACGACACTTTGTATCTTTCATCCAATTGCTTCAGTACCGACGATTTCAGTCAAAAAAGAATAAATATTACCAAAGAACTAGAGCACCAGAGAACTAACGCACCAGAGAACAAAAAAATAATCAAAATCCCCACCTATACTTGTTTTCGCAAACCATTAAAACTACTTGAAATCATTTGTACTAAATTTTTATTTATAAATCCTAAATCAAACTTCATAAGTCTAATCAAAGTATCCCAAAAAGGACCGATATTTAAGTTTTTTCCATTTATAAAAGCAACCATAAAAATAGTAAAATTTAAACCAGATTTAATTGTCGCCGGTCCACTCCCCACCACCATTGTCCTCTATACCCATTTGTTAAAATCTATTTCTAAAGCTCTAACACACCAACGTTCTAAAGTTCTAATCAATGCCTCTTTTCACCCCACCGACCAAGATTTTCATCAACTCCCCCTAATTAGATCTCTTCAGTCAGCCGACTATCTTTGGGCTCTAACTAATTTTGAGACTGATTATTTTGTCAATAATTTCAAAATTAATCCAAAAAAGATAATTCTTGCCGGCAATGGCGTCGACTCCGATTTTCTCCTTGATAAAACTGACAAGCTGACGTCTGTCCGTCAGACAGATGATTCTGATAAGCTGAACATCTTATTTATCGGTTCTCTTTCCGCTCACAAACGTGTCGATTTGTTAATCAACTCCTTTTCTTTATTACTAAAAGCTAAAAGCTACTTACTATCAGCCAAATTAATAATTGCCGGTCAAAAAACCCTCTTTTATCCCCAAATTGAGAAAACCTTCAAATCTCTACCTCCAAAAATCAAAAAACAAATTAAATTTGTCTTCGATTTTCCCCAAGACAAATTGACCAAACTTATTGATAATTGCACATTTTTAGTGTTACCTTCAGTTCAAGAAAGTTTTGGTCTAGTCTTAATTGAAGCCTGGGCCAGGGGTAAACCAGTAATAGTATCCGATATTCCTTCATTATCAGAAATTGTTAACTTATCAAAAGGCGGCTTAATTTTTAAAAAAGATAATCAAGCCGATTTGGTTAAAAAAATTAAACAATTTATCGACTCGCCAGAAACTTGTCGCCAATATGGACAAAACGGTTTAAATTATGTTAAAACTAATTACACATGGGAAAAAGTAAGCCAAAAAATATCTCAAAAAATAAGATTATCTTAATTTCATTAATTGCCTTAACCCTGGTTATTTCTTCCTTGTTTTTATTCCGTAAAAAAACCTTAAAAGAAATCAAAGTTACTATTAACAATAGCGACTATTATTTAGAAATAGCCAAAACATCGAAACAAAAAGCAATCGGTCTATCAAACCGCCAAACACTTTGCCTCAATTGTGGCATGTTATTTGTTTTCCCTAGACAAAAGAAAAATATTACCTTCTGGATGAAAGATACTTATATTCCACTTGATATGATTTGGCTAGACAAAAACTTTAAAGTTGTCAAAATTGCCACGGTATTGGAAACTAATTCCCAGAAGTTATATTCTAGTCAAGACAAAGCTAAATATGTAATTGAGTTAAACGCCAACGAGGTTTTTAAAAGAGACCTAAAAATAGGTGATACCATTCAATTACCCGATTTTAATGAATAAAAATAAGCTTCTCTTGCCTGTTAACCCGATCAACTTTTCCGTCATTATCCCCAATTACAATGGTGCTTCTTTATTGCCAGATTGTTTAAATTCTTTGATTGAGGCTATCAAAAATTCTTCTAATTCAAAGTTTGAAATTATATTTGTTGACAATGGTTCTGTCGATGACAGTTTGTCTAAAATAAAAATATTTGAAGATTTATTGAAAATTGTAAATTGTTCGTTGAAAATTATTAAAAATAACACTAATTACGGTTTTGCCATGGCTGTCAATTTAGGGATTAAAAAAGCCAAATATTCTTATGTCGCCATTTT
>JAQVQI010000060.1 GCA_028701645.1 Candidatus Shapirobacteria bacterium | reverse complement strand
TAGCTGACGAATTGCCATAATAAACATATAATGTAGAACCTGAAGTGGGAAGAGATGTCGCTTTAATCCAAACGACGGAATTTAATTGGTTACATGAATTTAAACCGTTAGTTTCTATCCAATGAGGTAACAAATTACCATTAATATCTGTAATTCTAATATCATCACAATCAGTTTGCATTTTGCCTGAGGCAATTAGGGCACTAGTTCCTACAGATATAGAAACTTGAAAATCTGTTAAATTACTTCCTGAAGAATTATCAATACTTATAGCTTTTCGGTAATGCCACATTTCGTCCCACCAAGCAGCGGAAACTTTTTGAGTTTTACCTCCAATTCTTATAAAAAAAACTATCCCAGCCAAAGACAAAAAGAGGATAGTAAAGAGGGTTTTGTAAGAAATGTTTTGAAGAGATTTCACTAGATAAGTTTAACAAATTAAATCTCCTTCCGCTTCGCGGCTTTCCCCTTTGACAAAAGGGGAATTTCTTTTTTCTCCTTTTATCAAATGAGAGGTTGGGGTAGATTTAATTATGCATTATAAATACTTAATTGCTGAAGAAGGAAGAAATAAGAATGGAAATTTACAATATCTTGATGAACTAAAAAGAATGGCGAGACAAAAAAGAAATAATCCAACAAAAGCAGAAGAGATTTTTTGGAATAAAGTTTTAAAATACGATAAAGTAAAATATAGATTTTTGAGACAGAAGCCGATTGATAAATTTATTTTAGATTTTTATTGTTCTAAATTATTACTAGCCATTGAAATTGACGGTGATTCACACAAAGATAAAACGAAACTAGATTTGGAAAGAGATATATTTTTAGAAAAATATAATATTGAAACTATTAGGTACACTAATGAACAAGTATTTAATGATCTTAAGAATATTAAAATGGATATAATTGAGAAGATTAAGATAAGAGAAAAGATTATTTATTATTAGTTTTATAAAGTCTCCCTTTTGTCAAAGGGAGAAACGGCGAAGCCGAGAGAGATTTTGTGTCAGTAAAACACCACCTTGCACCGATAAATCGGTGTCGTGTCTTTAGACAAAATCTCGTCGTCTTCGACTTGAGATTTTAGCTAAAGTCATTAGTAGAAAATTACCCGAACCTTCTGTGGTAGTTTGTTGTTGCCAACCGAGGCAGTGGCATAAAAGGTTTGATTGGTAGAAGAAGCAATATCAAAAACGGCTTTTCCGGTGTTGTCGGTAATTTCTTGTTGGCTAAGAATTGTCACATCTTTGGGGAGATGGAGAGTAATTATTTGATTGCCGACACCTAACCCTCGACCGTCAAGCAAAAAAATGGTGAGACGGATCATCTCGCGCCTATCGGAGGGGAGATCTTTGTCACTGGCTTTGGCTTGAAGAGGGGAGGCAAAAAGATAGGAGTTTTCGAGGACATAAGAGGCAGAAGAACTGGAGGCTCGTTTTTGGAAAATAGTTGTCTGGCCAACGAGAAAAAGAGTAGCGATTAGAGATAGAGAAAGGAAGGCAATAATAAATAAATATTTTATTGGTTTCACTAAGTTAGTATAAAGTAGAAAGTAGAAAGTAGAAAGTGATTAAAACTGGAGGATAGTTGGTTAGTTTAATAGATAAGTAGTAATACAAAAAATTATGGTTTTGAATTTTTCTTATGGACTTTGCAGGAGGTGGTGGCGGGGAAGGAGTTTTTGACAGCGGGGAAATAATTAGCAATGGCGGGGAGATAAATTTTTGATGTTAAGTAGCGAAGGTCGGATTTTAAAAATAGAATAGCCCCAAGAATATTTAAGATAATAATAAGGGCGGGGATAAGATAATAAAGGAAGGGGTATTTTTGTAAAAAGAGACTAAAAAATGAAGGAAGAAAATAGATGAGAGTATTTGATTTTGGAGAATAGTTGTCTTGAAATTTGGTGGAAGCGTAAAGACGGTAATCGCTGGAATAGGCGGTGGGAAGATTTAAACTAAAATTACCCAAACCATCAGTGGTGGCAGTTAGCGAGGGGAGAGAATAAGCTTGAACTTCTTTTACAAAAGATTGACCATTATTGTTTACTTTGTAAAAATTAATACTGACAGTGGAATTAGGGATGGCTTGACCAGAACTGATAACAGTTGAGTTGGGGTCGATTTGATCGTTTTCTAAGGAAATGGTGGGAGGTAAGAGAATAGGGCCTATATCGGTGTGATAGTTGTAAAGAGGGGGAGGGGGAATACAAGTTGGCGAGGTGGTGCGCCCATGATTATCAAAAGAGATTAAGCAAAGGTCCGAAGGGTTTCTGGGTAGAATTGTTTTGTCGAAAATAAAATAACCAGTCTGGTCACTATAAGTAACAGCAAAAACTTTTGAGCTACTTAACTCGACTCGAGAATTGGGGGAGGTGTAACCAAAAATTGTAACTCGGTTTTCGGGGATTGAGGCGGTGATAGTAGTGGAGGCAGAAGCGCTGTAGTCGATAGCAAAACTAGATGGTAGATTGTAGATGGTAGATCGTAGAAGTAATAAAGATAACAAAACAAACCACATAAAATAAAATGTCTAAGTTCTAATTTCTAATATTTAAGTTTTTAATATCTAATAACTAATATCTAAATTCTAATGTTTAATAAAACTAAACACAACAAACAATATTTTTATTTTAGAAATTAGGTTTTAGAAATTAGAAATTTAAGCTTATTGGTCTTTGTATTTTTTCTTCAATTCTTCCAGTTCTTTTTCAAGTTGAGCAACTTCAGAATCAGTTGATTTGGATTTCTTTGGTTTATTTTTGGTAACAAAAATAAGAGTGACAATGATAGTAATGGCAGCAATAACGAGGATTATTAGTCTCCACGGAATTACCCAAAAGAAAAGAGTTGCTTCAATTAGTCCACCAGCAGTACCATAATAGGCTCCGAGACTGGCACGATAGCGACCAAAGAGCCATTTTTTGTTTAAAGTATTAGCAAAATCTCTGGTAGTATAGGGAAATATGTTTGTTTCAGTTAGTTGAAGTTTATCAACTTCTCGACCAAACCAGTTTTTTACAGTAATAGCCCCTTTGGGTAGAATATGAACATCGGATAAGTTTTTAATAGTGGTTTTAAAATCGATTGGTCCAAATTCAGAAAATTTTGGAGCAGTAAATGATTGAACTGAAGCTTTTTGAT
>JAQVQI010000059.1 GCA_028701645.1 Candidatus Shapirobacteria bacterium | reverse complement strand
ATTGGTCGTCCAAGTACTTATGCCCCAATTATTTCAACAATTATTATGCGTCAATATGTAGACCGTGATGAGGGAAAATTTAAGCCCACAGTTTTAGGTAAAGCTACTAATGAATTTTTAGTAAAAAATTTTGAAGATATTTTATCGTTACCTTTTACGGCTGAGATGGAAGAAAGCTTGGATAAAGTAGCTTTGAATAAACTAAATTGGATTGATATGATGAAGAAATTTTGGAAAGGTTTTGAAAAAAAAGTTAAAAAAGCGGAGAAAGACGGAGAAAGAGTTAAAGTCGAGACAGAAAAGCTTGATGAAAAGTGTCCGGAATGTGAGAAGGCCCGCCTCGCTGGAGACGAGTCGAGGCAGGGTGATTTGGTTATAAGATTGGGCCGATTTGGAAAATTTGTCTCATGTAATCGTTTTCCTGAATGTAAATATAGTCGACAATATCAAGAAGACGCTGGGTTTAAATGCCCTGAGTGTGGCAAAGATGGGGTGGTGCGCAAAACTAAAACCGGGCGAAAGTTTTATGGCTGTAGTGATTATCCAAAGTGTAAGTGGGCAGGATGGAAACGCCCGTAGGGCGTTTCCAGTTTATAAAGTTGAAAGTTATAAAGTTTATTACTATTTTGCTTTACCCCAGTGAAGTTGAGAAGTACGGATGAGCTTGTCGCGTTGTTGGTTTTTACAAGAAAGAGGAGCCAGGGTGGTGGCATAAAATGGTTGAGTGGTTTCGGAGTCAATCGAAAGTTTACAAATAACTTGATATTTACCTATTTTTACTAGATCTTCTGGAGGGAAAGCAGTGCCAAATTCTTTGGCCAAAATAAAAGCGTCCTGATTACCGACAACGAAGGAAATTACCGAGCCAACGTTACCCAAAATTGCATCTTGAATGGTCCGATCAAGTTGAGCCATGTATTGATTGGCGATAATAAGATTGAGTCTGAATTTTCGAGCTTCAGAAAGAATTTTGATAAAAGCTTCGGTGGCAAAATTTTGGAATTCGTCAACATATAGGTAAAAATCGGAACGGTCTTCGGCCGCCTGAAAAACCCGATTCATGGCTGAAAGTTGAATTTGAGTAATTAACATAGCTCCAAGTAGCGCCGAGTTGTCTTCGCCTAATCGACCAGTAGACAAATCGGCGATCAAAATTTTCTTTTGGTCCATTATTTCTTGAATTTTAATTTTAGATTTGGCGTGAGCGACGGTATTTCTAATATTAGTGGACGAAATAAATTGGCCGACTTTGTTTAAAATTGGGGAAACAGCTTCGTTTTGAAATTTTGGATCCATTCGGTCAAATTCGTTTATCCAAAAATTTCTTAAAGTTTGATTGGTAAGTTTAGAAACAACGTTTTGACGAAAACTTTTGTTGGTCAAAATCTCAACAATGTGGGTTAAATCAGATCCGGGAGTGTTGACTAAGGTTAATACTGCATTTCGCAAAATATGTTCAAGTCGAGGTCCCCAAGAAACTGCTCCGTAAAGTTTTTTGAAAATTGAGAGAACTCCAGAAGCAATTAATTCTTTTTGGGATTCATTGTTGGCTTCTAAAACATTGAGAGGATAGACAAACTCAGGGTCAGCTGGATTAAAATAACAGACATCATTAATTCTATTTGAAGGGACATAATCAAGGATTGTATTGCATAAATCACCGTGAGGATCAATGATCGCAACTCCACGGCCTTTGCGAATATCATCGATGGCCATGTTGGCAATCAGAGTAGTTTTTCCTGTACCAGATTTACCAATAATATAAGTGTGTCGACGACGGTCTTCTCCTTGTTTGATACCAAAAATGGCATCTTTATTGCGATACTCAGTCTTGGCAAAGAAAGTGATTTCGTTTTTTTGTTCAGGAGTGGCGTTGTCGGCAATAGGTAAATTTTCAGGTGGATCAGAATAAAGTTTTTTACCCCAAGCAATATTGGGAAGTTTTGTTAGTTTATTTGGGAAATGCCAAATAGTTGATAGTTCTTCGGTGTTAAAAATTTGACCTTTAAGACGGCTAAAAATTTCTCGATTAACAATAGATTTTAATAATTTATTTTTTGAAAAAATACCAGGAGAAAAAGTTTTAATAAAATTTCCTCGAGGATTAGTATAGGCTCCAAAAGATGAGGATACGGCAGTTACAAGACCTGGATTGTTGGAAAAAAGATTTATTTGAGCAAAGATACCTGGGTATTGGATTTTTTGTTCAAAAATCATTTTGTCAGGGTGGGCAGTGCGGATATTTCTTTCTTTATCAACCAAGATTCCGTTTTGAATAGTGGAGACAATTGATGATTGCCAGTTTTTGGGAGCATCAGTCAATACTATTTGAAAAACAAAAAAATCTTGATTACTGTTTGAACGAGAGAGTGGGGCAAGGACAGAATTGAGAGGGTCAGTGTCTTTAAAATCCTTGGTTGTTTTGAGCGGATAACTAAAATGACGTGAAAGACCTAGTTGAGTATAGTGAGGGATAAAATTGGCGTTTATAAGCGGTTTGGTAACGTCGTCATTTGGAGAGCTTTTTGCGGGTTGACAGAAATCTTTTAAGTAATCAGGGGTTTCGCGAATGGCAGCAGTTGAGTACTGGGCTAAAATTTGAGAACGGAAGAACTCGGTATCAGTACTAGGAACAATGACAAAAAACTTTATTTGTCCATCTTTTAGGACAATTTCAAGAGCTGAAATTGTCTTTTTTTTGTTTGTTAGTTTTTCTAAAAAAGTTGATTTGGAAAATTGGGTAAAGTTTGACAGCAACGCTGACATTGATTCAAAAGTAAATTCGTTTTCTTGTGGCAAGCGAACCTCTAAAATAGTTAAATTATCGTTGGACATAGTGTTATTTTAACAACTTTTTGTAATTAAAGCTTAATAGAAAAGCATAATCCTATAATTATTTTATAAATAGACTTATATAATAATTTATATAAATTTGTGTTTCATTTTTACTCATGTATTTGGGGTTATTTATTTTGTGTTATAATGTCTCTAATTAAAAATTTTAAATTTTTGACACAAGAATCCTGGGGTAAAAACCCAGTGTTAAAAATAAAATCCGCCTTCGTTAAAAACTACGGCGGACACAGTAAGGAGGATTCCGATAAATCGGAATAAAAATATGACAGAAAAAAAGAAAATTGTTAAAACAGTTAATCGAAGTGGAAAGGCTTTAATAAAAAAGGCTTTGGTAG
>JAQVQI010000058.1 GCA_028701645.1 Candidatus Shapirobacteria bacterium | reverse complement strand
TAATTTTTCTCAATGCTCTAGAAGGCCAAATTGATGAAGCTAAACAATTTGTTCAACAACAATCAGTTGATACCGATATTTTTTGTTTTCAAGAAAGCTATAATTTTTCTGATCCAAAAATATTTTGTCTTGATCAATTAAGAGACTTTAATTATGTAACCAACAATAAATGGACCAATGACTTTGACAAATACTCCAACGCTACATTCTTTCAAAAAAAATATATTAATACTGACACCCAAGCTATTGGAGAATTAGATGAAAATGTTGGATTGGGCCTGTTTACTTGTTTAAAAACCCCCAACAATCAAACAATAAATCTGTGCAATTTCCACGGCCATGCTCGGCCAGGGGACAAACAAGATACTCCTTTTCGTCTTCGTCAATCCCAATTAATTATTGATTTTTTCAAAAATTTATCCACTCCCAAAGTCGTCGGTGGTGACTTTAATTTAGATATAAATACTAAAAGTGTTTCTATATTTGAAGAAAACGGCTATAGAAATTTAATTAAAGAATTTAATATCCCCACCACTAGAAATAAAATTGTTTGGGATCAATATGTTGACAAACAGCTCTACGCCGATTTTCTTTTTGTTTCTCCTGATGTCAAAGTGGTTAACTTTTCCGTCCCCAACCTCTTGATCTCCGACCATCTACCAATGATTTTGGAGATTGAAATCTAATTATTTAACTTGTTTTAAGCTATTTCCATCCCATTCAATTACTGGCTCATCGCCATAATTTGCCTTTATTTCAACAGAATGGTTTTGCCAGGTACCGTATTCAATAGTTTTATTTTTTGGTCCTTCAAAAGGGGCTATAGCAAAATAAGCCGTTATTCTATAGCTATCAGCCAACATTTCCACCCTTTCGCTAGTTTTTATATTGTCTGATGGTCTAAAACCATGCTTAAAACTTTCTCCTGGACCATAAACTTTTCCCATTGTATAGATACCACCCACATCCCTATCTTCTGCCTCGTTAGCCGCCAGATCATCCCAACAAGTGGGGTTATGACAGACGTCCATCATATAAGATTCATTGCTGACATTAACTATTTTATAAACCTGAGCTGAATTATTACCAGAGTTAGTTTTTGGAGTTTCTTTTTTATCTTCTTGTTTTGGAGCTTCTATTGGTTTTTCCGCTTCTTCAATTTGTTTTATTATCTCTTCAATTGGTTCAACTGTGGTGACATTATTATTTTTTTTCCATTCAACTAATTCTGTTTCAGTGAGTCCACTTACTTGAGTTTTAACCTCACCTTTCTCATCTACTTTAATACTTATTCCCAGTACTTTTTCATCTTGAGCTACTGATCTAATTTGATCTCCAACAAAAGAGACTGCACTTATCTTTTCCATAGCTTTTGATACGTTTCCTGGAATGTTAATCAAGGTTAATATACTGGCTGCTGGTTCTGTTACAGTTCTGACCTTACCAACCATCTCCGACACTTTATTTTTATCTCCTAGAGCAATCTTGGCTTCATCATCGGCAACTTCTAATACCAAGTCAGCCCCACTTACCACCAATGCCGTCTTGGCTACCACTCCACTAGTCGCCACTCCCGCCATTCCTCCAGTCAGCACCACCCCTCCTACAAACACCGTTACTTTGGCTCCATTTTTAATTCTCATCGAGTTTTGCTCACAAGTTTCAAATACATCTCCTTCTTCACCATAAGCCTCTCGAGTAATTTGATCTTGAGTTTGATTTAAAATCAAATGAGCCATTTTCACATCTACTCCTAAGTGTTTAGCCAGGGTTCTTACGGTTTTACCCGCTGGAGCACTCTCAATTACTTTTTGAATTTCAACCGAATTGTAGGCATAAACATCCTTAACTAAATTAAGTGTTGTTTTTTCGTTAGCCAGCTTATCAGCATCCTTTTCTAATTCCACTACTTTACCCTCAAGTGCTTTCCATCCATCAATAACGGCACTCATCTCATTATTCCATTTGTCATAGTCTCCATATTCTTTAGCTTTTTCTAAAACATTTTCAGTCCGATATCGAAGTAGGGTATATTCTTTTGAAACAGACAAACTATTTTTATAAACTAACTGATCCAAACCTGTAATTCTGTCTCCTTTTTTCAAAAACAAAAAACCAATTATTACAATCACTGTTGCAAAAATAAATGTAATTAAAAAAAACTTTTTTATTGTCATATGATATTTTATCAAAGAACAATTATTAGGGTTACTTCTTAAAAAGTCCAAACATAAGGTAAAAAACTATAAAAATTTTAAAAATATATTTTTTATCCACCTTCTATTATTGATATTCAAAAAAAAGATCTCAATCGAATTTTAAATTGTTAATTACTTAAATAAAGGTTTTCTCAACATCAAATATATTCGCCCATGGTCTCGTGATATTGACAGTGTTGCTTCAAATTCGCCATCATTCCACTTCATTATTCCTGTTTTTGAATCATACGAATATTCTGGATTTTTTTCAAATTGTTTTTTATATTCATCCTCAAGTATCAAAAACTCATCAACATCATCTTTTCCGTCGTTATTTTTGTCTCCACTATCAATTACTGTAAAATATTTAGTATATTCTATCTCTCCTCCTTTTTGATTTAATAATCCATAGGATTTTTCGTGCTCAACTAAATATTCATTTGCCTCTATTATCTTTGGAAAATCAACAAAATATTTATTTAAGCTTTCATCATTATAATTCGACAAATGGACTTGTATATATCCAGTATTATCTGACCCATAGTGAGCCGCCGAAACCTTATATTCTCCAAGAACTCCTTTAACCATGTCTGAATTTTGATATTCTTCAACAATTTCAGTTTCAAACAAATTTTTATAGTAATCTAAAAATTCTTCCTGACTGGCGTCTGAATAAAAAACAACGTTGTAATATGCAAAATTCTTTTCGTTAAATCCTGATAAATTTTTTGGATCAGTATTTACAAAAATTTTGTTTGAGCTTACTTTTTTAAGCTTGAAAAGTGGTACTTTTTCTATTGGAAATCCTTCTAACAAAAAAGTTGGTTCGCTTTTACTATTAGTATTTAAAGGTTTCGCCGTCTCGTTTTTTGCTTTTGGCTTTTCCTTAAAAACAAAAAACCCTATAACCCCAAATATTAATAACAATACTAAGATTATTACTGTTTTTTTATTCATAATTGATTCTATCAAATCATTTATTAGTTCTTAGTCACAAAATCCTGGTTTTAAAATTTCATCAGGGAATTGGTGTTCAT
>JAQVQI010000001.1:8792-52205 GCA_028701645.1 Candidatus Shapirobacteria bacterium | reverse complement strand
TTTTTAGTTAATGTCAATTATAGTACAAAAAAAGAAAGGTGAATCCAAAGACGATATTATTGGTAAATTCCGTCGTTTGTGTCTTGAAGAAGATATAGCGGATGAAGTGAAAAAAAGAACTGCTTATGTTAAGCCATCTGAATTAAGATATGCCAAAAAGAAAATAGTTGTTTGGCGAGACAAATGTCGTCGACGAGCTAAAAATTCCAGAAGACACGATGTTAAAAGATAAACTTAAACAACAAAGTATTGAAGCATTAAAAAATCACGATTCAAAAAGAGTCGAGGTTTTAAGGTTTTTAGTGTCTTTGATTGATAAAAAAGAGCTACAACTTCCGGTTGGACAAATGACAGAAGGGGATGAAGTCTCAGTTTTACGAAAAGAACTTAAGAATAAAGAAGAAGCAAAGACTTTGTTTGCTAAAGGAAATAGAAATGATTTAGTTGATCAAATGGACTATGAAATATCAATTGTTAAAGAGTATTTACCCAAAGAGACAAGTGAAGAGGAAGTTACAAAAATAGTTTTACAAATAATTGAAGAAAAAGGTAATAACTTTGGGTTGGTTATGAAAGAGGTGATGGCTAAACTAGGAGGGGCAGTCGACGGTGGTTTAGTATCGAGGATAGTAAAAGAAAAAATTAATCAATGATTTTCTCTTTATGATTTAAGATTTATGAATAACACAATTCTTATTAGTCATCCTAGAAATTGGGGGGTTGATGAAGAGTTGGTTAAAAAAATAACGAATTCGGTCTTAATAGAAAAAGGCTACCAATCAAATGTTGAATTGAGTTTATTATTTGTGGGGAAAATTAGAGCGAAAAAATTAAATATTCAACATCGACAAAAAACGTATATACCTCAGGTATTAGAGTTTCCCATGTCTAAAAAAGCCGATGAGGATGGAATGATCAGGTTGGGGGACATTGTTATTTGTACTCAAAAATTAAAATATGAGATTAAATTTCAAAAGTCTGATTTAAAGACTATTTTGTATCAGTGGTTGTCTCATGGAATTGATAATTTAAACAAATAAGTGATGGTATTTTTTGATTAAATTTGGTTTAATTTAATCAAGAGAAATGAATAATACACGACAAAAAAAGGTTTTGATTTTGATGTTTTTTTTAGCTTTGGTTTTGCCTATAACATCTTATTTGGGTCAACAAAATCAAGAAAATCGGAGTTTGGCTTATGCTCAACTAGGTCAGACTTGTAAATATACTTCGGGGTGTCAGCCACCATTAATTTGTTCAAGCGGTGTGTGTAAAAACGGGGTAATTAGAACTGGGAATCAAGGACTAAATCAAAGTTGTAATAGTGAAAGTGATTGTCGATCTCCTTATGTTTGCTATTCAAATGTATGTAAATCTCGAAGTGGTGGAGAATGTTCTAAATCAACAGATTGCTATTCTAACCACTATTGTAGCAGTAAAAATAGACACTGTAAAAAAACAACTTCAAGTAATCTTCCTGATTCTTCTGTTGAAGGAGTGGATTTGCGCATTTTGTTGGGGGGTGGTTCACTATCACAAAACCCAACTACAGTTCCAGTCTCGACGTCAACCAAAACTCCAACCCAAGCTCCGACTAGGGCACCAACTCGAGCGCCAACCAGAGCCCCAACTCGAGCTCCAACTAGAGCTCCGACCCAAGTACCAACCAGAGCCCCGACCCAAGTGCCAACCAGAGCTCTAACCCAAGCGCCAACCAGAGCTCCAACAAGAACGACAACGGTCATCCCGATTGAAACCATAGCCTTATCAATAACCGATATCGTAGTGACACCAAATCCTTTGTCTTTGACAGTTGGGGAGTCATTGAAATTGACAACAAAAACTATTCCTGAAGGAAAAACAGTTTCTTTTTTATGGGAAAGTAATAATGCCAGTGTTGCCTCGGTCGATATTAATGGATTAGTTAGTGCCAACAAGGAAGGCGAGGCCACAATTATAGCGAAAGTAAAAGGGACAAATATTTCTACAAATATAAAAGTAGTGGTAAGTAAGCCATTCGGGTCTGATATCTCTTTTAAAATAGCTTTTGATGGAATACTTCCGGGGTCAAATTGTATCGACCAGTTTTTGGTTAATCAAACAAAATTGATGTTAAACATTGAAAATGTACCAACCAATAAATATGAAGATAATATTGAAGCCGCTTTTGAAGAAACAGATGAAGTAGACACTAAAGGAAATCGTGTTTTTGAGGTAACAAATTTAAAGCTGGATAGTAATAAATATAGTTTGGTAAATAATTTTAATTACATAAAAGTTAAAGGTCCGTGGCATTTGAGAAGAAAAATGTGTTTAGATGGGCAAAAAGAGAAAATGGCGGAGAGTGTTGTTTGTGATATCGATTTAAAAAGCAATAAAACTTATGATTTTAGTGAATATACTTTGTTGTCTGGCGATGTTAGTGTCGATGGGATGGTAAATACGGTTGATTTGGGCTATATCAAATCAAGATTGAACTCAGGATTGGAAATCAAATGTGGGATAGAAGGTGATTTAAATATGGATGGGGTTGTTAATACATTGGATCTAAATTTGGTCAAAAAAACTTTAACTGAAAGAGACGATGAATAAGTATTGATGTAGATAGTATTATTGTAAATTAAGTTCACCTCTGGTTTAATCTATTGATGTCAGTTTTTCATCTAAAATATAGACCAGCTAAGATTTCAGAACTAGATTTGGTTGAGGTGGCTAATACTTTAAGAAATTTTTTAAGATCAAATGATATTCCTCAGTCTTTTTTATTTTCTGGGCCTAAAGGATCTGGAAAAACTTCGGCCGCTCGAATATTAGCTAGAGCTATCAATTGTGAAGACCGAAAAGATGGTGAACCGTGTAATCAGTGTGAGAATTGTCAAGAAATTTTAAAAGGAGGATCGATTGATATTTTGGAAATGGATGCTGCTTCAAATAGAGGGATAGAGGATGTTCGTAATCTAAAAGATAAGGCTTATTTATCTCCAAGTAAGTTGAAATTCAAGGTTTTTATTATTGATGAAGTCCACATGATGACAAAAGAGGCCTTCAATGCACTATTGAAGTTAATCGAAGAACCACCTAAGCATACTATCTTTATTTTGTGCACCACCGATGTCTCAAAAATACCAGATACGGTAATGTCAAGATTAGTAAAAGTTGATTTTAGAAAAGGGGATAAGGAAGCTTTAAGAAATTCACTCCAAAAAATTATTAAAGGAGAAAAAATTAATATCGATGATAAAACAATTGATTATATTTTGGATAAAAGTGACGGGAGTTTTCGTAATCTTCAAAAAAACTTCAATGAATTAGTATTATCTTTTGGGGAAAATATTACATTTGACGATGTAATTGGTTTTTATATAAATAAAAGTGGTGATTATAATGAGGAGGAGCTTGAAAAAGATTTGTTGGCCGGCAAAACTAAAAATATTTTAGAAAAATTAGAAAAAATGTCTAATGATGGGATTGATTTTGTATCTTTAAGACAAAAATTTTTGGAATATTTTATGAATAAGTTATTGTTAGTATTTGAGGTGGGTAGTGGTAAAAAATCTGAATTGAATTTAGTCCAGTTAGAAGAATGGATTTCACTATTAATTCGAGCGGCGAAGCAAGAAAAAGAAACTGAAATTGACCAGCTACCATTAGAGTTGGCAGTAATTGATTTTATAAATAAAAATAAAGGTTTTTTTGCAAAACAAATTGAAGAAAAAAGTGATTCTGAAGTTGAAAAAATAGAAAAAATAATAAAAACTTTAAAACCAAAAAAGGATGAAAATAAGGAAGTAGAAGATGAGGTTTTGGTAAAAAAAATAGATGAAAATAATTCTTTGATATTAGAAGTAACTGGAATCGATTTGGATAAAATTATTCAGTCTTGGGGAAATATTTTATTAGCTATAAAGCCAATTAATCATTCTGTTGAAGCTTTTTTGAGAGCCGCTAAACCAATTAAATTTGTTGACCGAAAGTTGATTTTAGAAGTTTTCTATCCATTTCATAAGGATAGATTGGAAGAACCTAAAAACAAAAAAATTGTTGAAGCTGGCCTGTTTCAAGTTTTGGGAGTAGAGTTAATATTCGATTGTGTATTGGGAAAAAGCCGAAAAGCTCCGTTGATTATACAAAACGATACTCCAGTAGAAAGTGTGAGTGAGCAATTGGTAGAAAAAAATGATAAAAAAGAGGATTTGTATGACGTAGCTAAGGATATATTCGGATAGTGATACAATTGGTAATTAATAATTATTAATTAATAATTAAAATAATATGTTCGATAAAGCAAAAATGTTGGCTCAGGCCTATAAATTAAAAAAAGCAGTTGAAGCTGAAGTTGTTGAGATTGAAGAAAATGGAATTAAAATAAAGGTTAGTGGTGATCAAAAAATAAAAGATTTGTCTATCAACGGAATGGAAAATAAAATTTTGGTTGAAGTAGTTAACAAAGCAATGAAAAAATCTCAAGAAATGGCAGCAAAAAGAATGAAAGATATGGGAGGACTTGAAGGTTTATTTTAATTACCAATAACCAATAAACCAAGTATTCCAAAATGTTTTATTAAAATAATTATAATAAGTTTGTTTCTTGTATTTTGGTTATTGGAATTTGATTAATTTATGGCGGAATTTCCAAAGGGAATAAAAAATTTAATTAATGCTTTTGAACGGTTACCTGGTATTGGGCCAAAGGGAGCAACTCGATTGGCTTTTTATTTATTAAACACTCCAAAGGCCTATGTTGAAGATTTGGCAAGTTGTTTGATAAAAATGAAAACGGAAATAAAAATATGTAAATCATGTTTTTCGGTAAGTGAGCAAGATATTTGTTCAATATGTCAAGATAATAGGCGTAATAAGGCACAAATTTGTGTAGTAGAAAGGGCTATTGATGTAATGGCGATTGAGAATATGGGTGATTATAAAGGGGTTTACCATGTATTGGGTGGAGTAATAAACCCACTTGAACATGTTGGTCCAGACGAACTAAAAATAGACGAATTGGTTCAAAGAGTAAAAATTATGTTGACTGACGAAAAGTATCTTAATTGTAATTTAGAAATTATTTTAGCCACAAACCCAACTATGGAGGGAGAAGCAACGGCTTTACATATTAAAAAAAGATTGGAAGGGCTAAAAATTAAGATTTCTCGAATTGGAAGTGGTTTACCTATTGGGGCAGATCTAGAATATGCTGATCAAGCAACTTTGTGTCGTGCCTTGGATGGAAGAAGAGATATATAATTAATTACTAATTTTAAGGAGTTGGTGTTGAAACGAATCGAGACAAAGAGGTTTTAAATGTTAAAATAAATTTATGACGGATGGCAAAATTTTGAAAGGAATCGTGAAAGGTTTGGGCCAATTAGGGGTTGAAACAGTCGAAAAAGTAAGTGAAGAAGGACAAAAAATAATGGAAAGTGTAATTACCGGGAAAGAATTATTGGGACTGGAACGGACATCTGATGCCCAATTGGAGCAAAATAAACAGCAGGATAAAATGAGAAGTCAACAAGAAATAGCAAAAATAAAAGGAGAGATAAATGGTCAAAGAGAAAATCAAAATAATGAAATGAAAACAAAAGAAAGGTCTAGAAACGTAGAAGAAGAACTGATCCAACTTAGACGACAAAAAGAAAGGGAAGAGGAAAAAAAACAAAAATATTATGAAGAACAAAAGCAACAACAAGAAAAACAAAAACAACAAGAATTAGAATACAGTAGTTTAGACATTGGGTCGTCAAATCCAGCTAAACAAAAAAAGAGCCGAGGGAGTGCTTTTGTAAACAAAAAACAACACAAACCAGATACGTCGGAAATATCAGCGACTGCTGAATTTAAAGGAAATAAGGTACAATAACAATAGATGCACAATATGTATTTGTATAATACAGCAACAAGAAAAAAAGAAGAACTTAAACCAATAAAAGAAGGAAAAGTTGGTATTTATTCGTGCGGACCAACGGTGTATTCTAGTCCTCATATAGGTAATATGTATGCCTATATTTGTTGGGATATTTTAGTAAGAACATTGAAATATATTGGTTATGAAGTCAATTGGGTGATGAATGTGACTGATGTTGGTCATTTGGTCAATGATTCTGATACTGGTGAAGATAAAATGGAAAAAGGGGCCAAAAAGGAAGGTTTATCTGTTTGGGAGATAGCTGAAAAATATCAAACAGAGTTTGAAGAAAATTTGAAAGATTTAAATATAAATCACCCAGATATTTTATGTAAAGCGACAGACAATATTAAAGAACAGATTGATTTAGTAAAAAAAATAGAAGAAAACGGTTTTAGTTATCAAATAAGTGATGGGATATATTTTGATACACAAAAATATATTGATTACGGTAAGTTTGCTAACTTAGATTTGGAAAAAATAAAAAATGGGGCCAGAGTAGAGATAAATAATGAAAAGAAAAACCCCTCTGATTTTGCTTTATGGAAATTTTCCCCTTCGAAGACTTCGGGATTACCAAAGAGACAGATGGAATGGGAAAGCCCTTGGGGAATAGGCTTTCCGGGATGGCATATTGAATGTACGGCTATGTCGATAAAATATTTAGGAGAAGTTTTTGATATTCATACTGGGGGAGAGGACCATATTAATATTCATCATACTAACGAGATTGCTCAGGGATATGGAGCTTTTGGTAAAACGACCGCTAACTATTGGATACATAATGCTTTTATTACTTTTAAGGGTTCTAAAATCAGTAAATCTAGTGGAGGTTTGTATACAATTAGGGATTTAATCCAAATGGGACATGATCCATTATCTTATAGATATTTAGTTTTTGGGTCGCACTATAAAAGGGGAATAGAATTTTCAATTGATTCTTTAAAATCAGCCCAAGTAGCTTTAAATAAATTAAGAAGTTATAAGACAGAATCTTTGGGTAAAGTTGATGAAGAATTTCAAAAAGAGTTTATTGACAGGTTATCTGATAACCTGGCTACCCCTGAAGCGATTGCTTTGATCTGGAAAATGATGAAATCAAATTTGACTCCAGAAATAAAATGGGCAACCCTTCTGGATTTTGATAAAGTCTTGGGTTTAAATTTAGCAAATAATAATTCCGATTTTGATATCCCGCAAAAAGTATTAGAATTGGTTGAAAAGCGGAAAAAAGCGAGAATAGACAAAAATTGGGCCGAGTCGGACAAATTAAGAAAAGAGATCGAAGATAGTGGCTTTCTTGTTGAAGATTTGCAAAATTCCTGTAAAATAAGAAAATTAAAGTAATTGTTAAAATAAGTTTATTATGTTAATCTATTGAGCTCATGAAAGGAAATAAAAATAACTATCAATTAATCTTAGTCTTAAACCCAAAGGTTGAGGACAAAGAAGGTGTTTTAACTAAGGTGACAACCTGGCTGAACACTAATAAAGTTGAAATTAATCAAGATCACTTAGGTTTGAAAGAATTGGCCTATGAGATAGAAAAAAATGCAAAAGGTGATTTTTGGGCTTTAAATTTAACTTCTGATTCACCAATAAAAATGAAAGAATTGAATCTATTATTAAATAGAGAGCCAAATATTATTAGATATTTAATATTAAAAGTTTAAGAAATATGGAGGGAACCTCGTAAGTATCGGGGTAAATAAAATATATGCCTAGTAGATGTCTTAATCGGGTAACTTTAATTGGTAATTTAACTCGTGACCCAGAGTTGCGCTATACCCCAAGTGGAATGGCAGTTGCTTCATTTGGTTTAGCTACCAATCGAGTTTGGGTAACGAAACAGGGAGAAAGAAAAGAAGATGCTCAATTTCACCGAATTGTAGCTTGGAATAAGTTAGGAGAACTTTGCTCTCAATTATTATCTAAAGGAAGAAGAGTTTATGTTGATGGAAGAATCCAATACCGTGAGTTTATGGATGCTGAAAACAATAAAAAACAAATTGCTGAAATTATTATTGATGATATGATCATTTTGGATAATAAAGGAGCTAATGGAGAACGTGCGGTTGAAGGAGCTGATTTAGCTGTCGGCGAAGCTCCAACTGAGTCGATGGATGTCGTCACTTCTGAAACAGGGGGAAATATTGAAGATATTGTCATCCCTGATGATATTGATACTACCGAAGCTGTTGAAACTCCAAAAGTAACAGAAGAAACAAAAAATGATGAGATGCCATTTTAAATAAAAATATGATAAAAAAGAAAAAAAAAGATAATCTTTTAATTGCAAAAAGAAAAGGGAAAGAGAGAGGTTGTTTGTTTTGTAAAACAAAAACTATTCCTCGTTGGGAAGATTATGAACAATATGGAGAATTTTTATCTCCAAGAGGTCGAATAATCGGATCACAGTTTAGTGGTGTTTGTGCTAAACATCAAAGAAAATTATCTTCAGCAATAAAACAAGCCAGACACTTGGCTTTGATGCCTTTTTTAACTAAATAAGGGTAACTAAAATAAATAACCCTCTCTAAGAATAAGTTTGTTCTTGAGAGGGTTTATTGGTTATAATTAAAAGTAATGAAAACGAATATTAAAGCTAAATGGGTGATTAAATTTCCAAAAGGTTCTGACGTGATGGTTAAATTAGGCGATAGGGTAGAGGAAAATCAGGCAGTAGTTAGGGCTAATTTTTTTAAAGTAGAATCAATAAATTTATCGAATTTTTTTGGTAAATTTAATAATGATAAAATTCAAGAACTGAACGATAAACTAAAAGGATCATGGTTTAATAGTGGTGAATTAATGTGTTTGACTGGTGGATTTTTCCCTAAAAAAATTTGTTTTCCTATGAGTGGAAATTTTATTGAAATTGACGAGTTTGGATTTTTAAAAATAGAAACTAGAGAAGATAATCTAAAAGAAATAATGGCCCCAATTAATAGTGTTGTTTCAAAAATTGACATTGATAAGTTAGTCTTAGAATTTGAAGCTTTGGAATATAAGGGTAAAGGGTTAGTCGCTGGAAAGGCATGGGGAAGGTCAGATTATGTAGTTATAAATGAAGCTAAAGAGTTGACGTCTAATTTAAAAAATAAAATTTTATTTACTAATAATTTATCGAATGGCTTTTTACTTAAAGCTGAAGTGGTTGGGGTAGTTGGAGTGATTACTAACAATGAGTTTAAAGAGGAAGACTTTGCGACCGAACTACCGATACTTAAATTAGATAATCTAGTTTGGGAAAAATTACTAAAATATCAAGGAACAAATAAAAAAATGTTGATAAATTCTCGACTTGATAGATTATTATTAGTGATAGAATAAATAATGCGTTTGAAAAATATAAGAAATTTGTTTTTAAGTTTAGCTTTGTTAGCAGTTGTTGCTTTGGTCAGCTACAAAATAGGCCAGGGTAATAAAATCATTCCATCAACTTTAGGGCAGTTTGATTTGTCTTTAATGTGGAAAGTTAAGGATAAATTATCTACTGACTTTTTAGAAAAAGATGATATGGATAATGTAAAAATGAAGTATGGAGCGATTCAGGGAATGGTGGCGTCTTTGGGTGACCCGTATACTGTTT
This sequence comes from Candidatus Shapirobacteria bacterium, assembly GCA_028701645.1. Taxonomy (GTDB): domain Bacteria; phylum Patescibacteriota; class Microgenomatia; order UBA12405; family UBA12405; genus WARW01. The sequence continues at coordinate 42,708 of JAQVQI010000001.1, read as the reverse complement.
TTTTGCCCCCAGAAGAAAATAAAAGTGCAAACGAGGATCTGGCGGGAGAATTCGGTGGGGTTGGGATTTCTTTGGGATATAGTAAGGATGGGATTTTAGCAGTAGTGTCACCTTTGTCGGGGACACCGGCAGATAAAGCGGGGATAAAAGCTGGTGATTTAATTTTAAAAATTGTTGATAAAAAAAATAATATTGAAAAAGAGACAACAGGAATTAGTTTAAATGAAGCTGTAAGTCTGATACGAGGAGAAATTGGAACTGAAGTTGTTTTAACAATGTATCGAGAAAGTAATCAAAAAAGATTTGAATCTGTTCTAAAAAGAGATAATATTGAAGTTCCTGGAGTGGAATTAGAATGGTTAACAGTAGATAACAAAAAAATTGCCTGGGTGAAAATGTCAAAATTTAGTGAAGATTTGTTTACTAAATGGAATGAGATTGTAACTATGATTAACAACGAAAAGAAAATATCAGGAAGTAATTATGCTGGAATTATTTTAGATTTGAGAAATAATCCGGGAGGTTATTTACAGGCTAGTGTAGTGGTGGCCTCTGATTTCATAAAAGATGGGGTGATTGTCAAACAAGAATCAACTAAAGGAATCACCCAAACTTATAACATAGAGAAAAATAGAGGAAATCTGTTAAACGATAAATTGGTAGTTTTAATAAATGGAGGGAGTGCCTCAGCTTCTGAGATTTTAGCTGGAGCCTTGCATGATTATAAACGAGCTAGTTTGGTGGGGGTAAAAACTTTTGGAAAAGGGACAGTTCAACAGCCTGAAGATTTTAATGATGGAAGTGGGTTGCATTTAACTATCGCAAGATGGTTACTGCCTAGTGGTAAAAATATCCACAAAGAAGGTATCTCTCCTGATATAGAAATAGTAGAATCAACTGATTCGGCTCAAAAAGATGTCCAACTAGAAAAAGCCAAAGAAGTTGTTTTGGAAAAATAATTTGTTAGATTACCTAAATAATTATTTATTAATAGTGATTTAAAAATATGAAAACACAAAAAATTAGGTCATTATTGTTGATTTTGTTGTTGATTGTAATTTTGATTACAGGGGGGGTGTTTTTGGGAATTTTTTTGAGTAAAAATATTATAAAACCTAAGACAATAACCGAAACAAAAATAGAGGTAGTCGATGAAGAAACTGTGGTTACTAGGGTAGTTGAAAAGGCTAATAATAGTGTAGTGACGGTAGCAATTAGTAAAGATGTTTTAAATAATTCTTTAGATATATTTAGACAAATGTTTGGTGTATATGAGGGAAAAGTAGAGTCAACTAATGTTGAGAGAGATATCGGGACTGGATTTATAATTAGTGAAGACGGATTGATTGTAACCAATAAACATGTAGTTTCAGACTTGGGGGCGAAATATAAGGTCGTAATTGGAAAAGATGAAACAGTTGAAGTAGTCAATATTTATCGTGATCCAGTAAATGATTTGGCCATAATTAAGGTTAATAAATCTGGTTTAAAACCAGTAGAAATGGGAGATTCGGGCAAGCTTAAGGTTGGACAAACTGTAATTGCAATTGGGACTGCTTTGGGGGAATTTCGATCAACCGTTACTAAAGGAGTAATCTCTGGATTAGGAAGAGGAATTACTGCTGGAGGAGTGGGATTGGGGATGGAAAAGTTGGAAGATGTAATTCAGGTTGATGCGGCGATTAATTCGGGTAATTCAGGTGGACCATTGTTTGATTCGTCTGGTAAGGTAGTTGGGGTCAATGTGGCTGTTTCTCAAGGGGGACAAAACATAGGTTTTGCTTTGCCAATAAATTTAGTTAAACAATCAGTTGATAATTTTAAAATAACCGGTGAATTTGATAGGCCATATTTAGGAGTATCTTATCAAGTTATATCTCAACAAGCGGCTTTGTTAAATGAGGTTCCAACTGGAGCTTATATTCAGTCAGTTATTGATGGTAGTCCAGCCCAAAAGGGAGGATTAAAAATAGGAGATATTATTACTGAAATTGATGGTAAAAAAATAATTGAAATGAAAGAAACCTCAATTGCGGGAATTGTTAATCAAAAGAAAATTGGGGATACTCTTAAAATAATATATTTTAGAGATAAAACAGAGACTGAAGTAGAAGTAAAGCTGGAAAAGAAAAATTAAAGAATGGTAAGTTCTAGTAAAAGATCTTCTAGATGACCTTGCATTATTTCGTCTAGGTTATTGAAAGACTTGTTGATTCGATGGTCTTTTATTTGATTTCTGGGGTAATTGTAGGTACGAATTTTGTCGGCTCGAGTAGACTGACTAATATTTGATCGACCTCCAGCAATTTCTGAGGCCTTTTTTTCTTCTTCAATTTGCCAAAGTTTATTTTGTAGTAATTTTAGAGCTATTTCTCGATTTTGTTGTTGATAACGTTCAGTGCGGACATCAAACATTAAACCGGTGGGTTTATGGACTAGGTGAATAGCAGTGGAAACTTTATTGACATTTTGACCTCCGTTACCACCAGCTCGACAGGCAGTGATAACAACATCGTCCATACTAAAATTAATTTCTTTTGAGTCAATTTGTGGCATTATGGCGATAGAAGCGGTCGAGGTTTGAATTCGACCCCGCTTTTCGGTGGTAGGAATTCGTTGGACTCGATGTGTACCGGCTTCATATTTCAATTGGTTATAGGCATCAAATCCAGATATTTGAATTATATGATCATCTATTTGGGAAACTTTCCAACCAACTTTATTGGCGTAGCGAATATACATATTCATTAAATCGTTGGCCCAAATGGTGGCTTCTTGACCACCAGGACCGGGGTAGAACTCCATAATGGCAATGTTGGGGTTGAGGGTAGGCATAATTAAGTTATTAAGTAGAAAGTTATAAAGTTTATAAAGTATAGAAATTAATTAAAATAAAAAACCGCCAAATGTAAAATTAAAGCGGTTTTTAGAATAGCTAGTTAGATTTTTTAGATTTTTTTTCTTTGGATTTTATAGCTTTGTCAGAAGCAGTTTTTTTTCCTTTAGCAACTTTTTCATTAAACTTGTCTATTCGTCCTTTAATGTCGACAAATTTTTGTTGACCAGTATAGAACGGGTGGCATTTTGAACAAACGTCAACTTCGATTTTTTCAACAGTTGAACCAGTGGTAAATTTATTACCACAAGCACAACTAACTTGACAATCGGTATAGTATTTTGGATGAATTCCTTGTTTCATAACGCTTATTATAGCAGAAACCCTCTTTCCTGCAAAGAAGGACATCTCCCTTGAAAAGGGCAACTTTTATTTAATGATTTTTACTAATTCTTCGAAATCGACTAATTTTTGGTCTGTAGTATTTAAATTTTTGAGCATAATTTGATCGTTTTTAGCTTCGTTGGTGCCAATGATGGCTAAATAGGGGATATCAATCGATAAGGCATATTTTATTTGTTTACCTAACTTGTCGTTATCAGGATAAATAATACTAGAAATGTTTTCTTGACGAAGTCTATTGGTTAATTCTAGAATTTCTTTTTGAGTTTCACTACCTAAATTAGCGACCAAAATGTTGATTGTTGATTTATTCTCTTTTGGTAAGAGATTTAATTCTTGAATGACATCAACAACTCTTTCAAATCCAAATGAAAAGCCAACAGCTGGAATTTGGGGACCACCAAGAGTAGAGACTAAATTGTCATATCGACCACCGCCGCCAATAGCTCCGATTTTTGGTTCGGTAACAGCAACTTCAAAAATGGTACCAGTATAATAATCACAACCACGAACTAAAGTCGGATCGAAAACAAAAGCGGTTTGGGGGATACCAAAGGAATTTAAAAGGTTTAGAACTTGTTTTAAATTTTCGTCTGGTTGAGCTTGTTTGATATATTTAAAAAGTTGATCAATTTGGTCGTTAGGTAGCCCTTTGGAAATGAGTTCATCTTTTACTCCATTTTCACCTATTTTGTCTAATTTATCGAGAGATTGCAGTACTGTGTTTTGACGTTCATCAATCCCACTTTGAGATAAAATTGAGGATAAAACAGTACGGCTATTAATTTTAATTATAGCGTTTTTAAAACCTAATTTTTGAACACCTTGATAAATAACAGAAACTATTTCAGCGTCAGCAATAGGGGAGTTAGTCCCAAAAATATCTATATCACATTGGACAAATTCACGATATCGACCTTTTTGGGTATTTTCGGCTCGCCAAACTGGCTGTATCTGATAACGACGGAATGGTAATGATATTTGATTGTTATAGATAGCTAAAACTTTAGAAGTGGGAACGGTTAGATCATAACGGAGACCAATTTCTCGATCTCCATTATCTTTAAAAAAATAGCCCAATTTATCGTCAGTTTCGTTGCTGTATTTACCTTTTAAAACTGAGGTGTATTCTAGCGCCGGAGTTTCTAATGGTTGAAAACCACTAGTTTCAAATAGTGAAATTAAGGTATTTTTGACATAATTTCTGATATACATATCAGATGGTAAGAAATCTCTAAAACCCTTTAGGGTTTGAGATTTAATATTTGATTGATTCATAGTTTAATTTTAACATTTTGATATAAAATAGGTTATGAATATAGTAAAGATAGGAAATAGGGATTGGTTACTCGAAGTTGATTTGGACGGTGGAAGGATCTACAATTTGGCTTTTAATAACCAGATTATTTTGGGAACTTTTGAAAGAATTGACGGTAAGAAAGGGAATACACATGTATGTGTCCCAAATTTTGCTAATGAAGGAGTAAATAAATATGGATTTTTATTTCATGGTCCTTTCCGGAATGAAACTTGGCAGGTGTCGAATAAATCAAATATGGCTTTAGAAATTAAGTGTGAGATTGATGGGTTGTTAGTAACGCAATTTTTTAGATTAACGGACGGTTTTAGCCAAGATATTGAAGTGTTAAATAATTCCAACGAAAAAAAGAAAGTTAATCTAGCGGTACACAATTATTGGGATACAGAGTTTGGTTGGCAGGGAACCAAATTAAACGGAGTTGATATTACTGACGGGATTAAGACAAATACAGAAATAAGGCTAAAAAATACAAATATTATTGAGATAGTGGGTAAGAAAAATATTATTTGGAAAGTAGAAAATTTTAAATTCGCTAAATTATGGACTGGAGTTAAACAAGAAAATGGAATTAATTCTTATGATAAAAAATATATTTGTATTGAACCAGAAATGGAGTTTGAGGGATATGTTGAAACAGAAAAAAGCTGGTTAGAGATAGGAAGGAAAATTAATTTGAGACAAAGTTTTCGATTGGAATGATTTTTTTTGGCCTTCTTGATTAGCACCAGGGAGGACGTGGGTGGTATATCGGACTTGAACCGACAACCTCAGCTTTCACAGAGCTGCGCTCTAACCAATTGAGCTAATACCACCAAGTATAATTTTTAATTTTATATTTACAATTTTTATTCAAAATTAAATATTTAAATTTTTTAAAATTGATTAAAAATTAAGAATTAAAAATTTCAAATTCAATATCATCAAATTTGTGGTTTATTTTAACACAAATTAAATTTGTCTATGGCTTGACGGTCGAGTTTGAGGAGGAAATCTTTGTAGTAGAGTCTAAATTAATTATCTTTGTTGTATAAAAAGTATTTTCTAATTTCGAGTCTGGTTGAATAATAGCAATTATTTTTTTACCATTAACAATCACACTTGAAGACAAGATTGTTTTATTGTCAGTATCTACAATTTTAGTTTTTGAATCAGTTTTAAGTTGAAAAGGGCTGTTTTTGTTGTAATTTGGTGTTAGAGTAAAAATAGAAGTTTCTTTGGAAATATCAACAATTTGACCCGTTACTGTTTGATGTTTATTTACTACTGATTTTAGTTCAGTGGCAAGAATTCTTTTACCGTTAAGGACATTCTCTTCATTTAAGTAACCCATAGCTAATATTTCTTGACCAGCTTTAAAATTGGAGAGTTTTGATTTGTTTCTTTTTAAATCAATATAAACAGTTTCGTCGTTAACCTCAATTAATTGGGTTTTGTTTTTATAAACAATAGTAATTGTATTATTCTCGATTTTAGTAATATTTCCATAAAAAGACTTGGGTTTGTCGCTAATTATTGGGGTGGGGGTAATACTTTCGCTGACTATTTGTTTAACAATATTAACAATTTCGGTGGTTTTAGTATCAGGTGTGGGAGTGAGTTCGACAGCTTTGGCTGGAATGTTTAAGACAAATAAAAATAAAATAGCAAACAATAATTTCATTTTTTATATTTTAGTAGTAGAAAAAGTAACATTTATTTCAGTATCAATCTGATTTCCTTGAGAGTCAATGGCGCTTATTTTAATAATGTTAAGACCGCCATCTAAGGTAATTGGAATGTCAAAAATGCCATTTTGATCACTTTGTCCGGAAAAATTTTGAGTTGATGTATTGATAATTATTTGACTATTTTTTGAAGTATTCCCCTTAATATTAAGTGAATCCTTAAAAACCAAAAGATTGTCTTCTGGCGAAATAATTGTAATTTTTTTATCTATCACTTCTTGATTATTAACAGTAGTAGAGACAGTTGTAGTCGTGGGTGTTGGGATAATCGTTGGTTGGCTAATTGTGGCTATTTTTGGAGTTTGATTCTTTTGACGAAAAGTTAAATATCCGCCAGTTAGACCAAAACCCAAGATGGCGCCGATAACGATAGCTAAAAACAATTCTTTTATCATGGGATTATCTTAGATAATAACATATAAAAATTACTTTAAGTTAACTTTGATGATAAAATGAGACTATATGGAAATAAAGTTTTTGAACAAATCAACAATATTTTTAAAGGGTAAAAAAGAAAGTGTTTTAATTGATCCAACTGAAAAAGAAATAATTGATAATAAAAATAATTCAAGAATTATTGTCTATACAAATGGTGATTTTAATCAAACTGATTTGTTAAACAACGAAAAAATAGTTATTAGAGGTGGAGGAGAATACGAAATAGGGGGAGTCGAAATAATTGGGATTAACGGAGAGAATGGAAATACAGTCTACCGAATTGTAATAGACACTTTTGCAATTACTGTTTTGGGAAAAATTAGCCAAGAATTAAGCCCAAAAAGAATCGAAAAGATTGATTCGGCCGATATCCTTATAGCTCCAACAAAAATTGGTGATATTTGTAGCCATAAATTAGTCAAAGAATGGAGTAAAAAATGGGGAGTAAATTATTTAGTTCCTTTGGCTGATGATGAAGAATATTTAAAAAAATTTTTGGATGAAGCTGACGAAGAGGGATTGGAGACGGTTGAGTCAATTAAACTGGATAAAAAAGAAGATTTACCAGACGGATTAGAAATAAAACTATTAAAGAATAACTAATAATATGGAAGAGATTTCTCGAATACCACCAAATTCTGAAGAGGCAGAATTGTGTGTTTTGGGGTCAATTTTAATTGATAATGATGCAGTATTGGCGGTTTCAGAATTTTTAAGAGCGGAACATTTTTATAATTCTAATTATGGAAAGATTTATCAGTCGATGATGGATCTCTATGAGGAGAGGATGCCTTTGGACTTGGTAACTGTTTCAGAAAAATTAAAAGAACAAAAAATTTTAAAAAAAATCGGAGGAAAGGCTTTTTTGACAAAATTGGCGGGGGAAGTCCCTACGGCGGCTAATGTCGAAAGCTATGGAAAAATTATAAAGGCTTTGTCGGCCAAAAGAGAATTGATTTCGGCGGCTGGCAGAATTACTGAAAAAGCCTTTGATTCGACATTACCGGCAGATCAGTTATTAGATGTCGCTGAACAAGAAATTTTTTCTTTGTCACAAAAACATTTAAAATCAGTGCCAACTTCATTAAAAGAGGTTCTGACCGCAAGTTTTGATCGACTTGATGAATTACAAAAATTAGGGACAGGTCTTAGAGGAGTCCCAACTGGTTTTAAGGGTTTAGATAGTATTTTGGCGGGAATGCAGGATAGTAATTTGATTATTTTAGCGGCCAGACCAGGGGTAGGAAAAACAGCTTTTGGGTTGAATATTGCTCGGTATGTGGCGGTAGAAAAAAAGATGCCAGTATGTCTTTTTTCTTTGGAAATGAGTAAAGAAGAGTTAGTTGATAGATTGTTGGTAAGACAGGGGATGATTGATGCTTGGAAATTAAAAACCGGACAATTGTCTTCAGGGGATTTTGATTCTTTGTCGGAAGCCATGGGAATATTGGCTGATGCTCCTCTTTATATTGATGACACTCCTGGTTTAACAGTAACTGAATTAAGAACAAAAGCTAGAAGGTTGCAAGTGGACAAAGAAATTAAATTTATTGTAGTTGATTATTTGCAATTGATGCACGGAAGTACTCGGGATAATCGGGTTCAAGAAGTATCTGAAATTTCACAAGGTTTAAAAAACTTGGCAAGAGAGTTAAAAGTACCGATATTGGCTTTAGCTCAATTATCACGGGCTATGGAGGCTCGAGGGGGTAAACCAAGACTATCGGATTTGCGAGAATCAGGAAGTATCGAACAAGATGCTGATGTGGTCATGTTTTTATATCGAGAGGATGAAGAGGTGAGAGAAATGGTTACTTGTAGTATTGAAAAGCATCGAAACGGGCCAACAAATAGTTTCAATTTGTATTTTAACGGGAAACAAGTCAGTTTCTTTGATATTGAGAAGAAATAAGATATTTGGTGCCGAAGGAGGGAATCGAACCCCCATGATATTGCTACCACACGATTTTGAGTCGTGCGCGTCTGCCAGTTCCGCCACTTCGGCTGATTTAGGTTTTTAAGTTTCTTTCTAAGAGTTCTTCTATTATCTCACGACCATAACCAGATTTTAAGTATTTTTCCATTTTTCTGGCTTCTAACCTAGAAGAGCATATTTCAACATGTATTAATGTAATAGGTAATATGTTTTTTGTAGATAAACATTGACCTTGTTCATGTTGTTTAATTCTTTTTTCTATATTGTTTGTTAGCCCTTTGTAAAAGGTTCCAGTCTTCAGACTTTTTAATACATATACATAAAACATGTTTATATTGTGCGCGCCTGCCTGCCGGCAGGCAGGTCTGCCAGTTCCGCCACTTCGGCTGAAGTTTTTAAATGTACTATTAAATTTTGATTTGTGCACGCCCACCTTCGCTTGAGCTTCGGCGGGTAAATCTGCCAGTGGAGTTTATCCCGATTATCGGGACCACTTCGGCTTGAAGTAGTTTATTATAGCTTAATTATTGTTTTTTGGTTGAATAAAAATGGTAGAATGAATTATGAGTTTTGGAATATTTAGAACTATTGGATTAATAATTTTTATGTATTTGTTGTGGCGGGATTTGAGAAGCGATTATGGTGATCAAAAGACTATAACTTACGCTTGGATAGCCCTGGCGGGATTTTTAATAGGAGGGAGAATTACTTATGGACTCGTCAATTGGGGAGTTTGGAATGACAACTGGAGTAGTTGGTTTTTGGTCTGGAGTAAACCGGGGACAAATTATTTGGGTAGTTATTTAGGGTTAGTTTTGGTTACCTGGATAGTATCAACGAAAAACCAATGGAAGTTTTTATCGTTGATGGATGATATTGTCAGGCCAACTTTGATTTTTTCTAGTTTATTAATATTTGATGAATGGTTGAGAACTAATTTTTACCTAAGATCGATGATTTTTTTGGTTTTATTGATAATTGATATATTTTTTGTAAGCTGGCTTAAAAAAAGATACCGATCATTTTCTTGGTATAAAAGTGGTAAAAAAGGATTCGTACTTTTGTTTAATGGTCTATTTTTCTTTTTGACGATAACGATTGTTTTAATTATATTAAAAGATAATATATTAAGTATTGTTTTAGCTTTGATTATTAGTTTGATTTCTGGAGGAGGATTGTATATCCTAAAAAAAATAAAAATATGAAAAACAAAATAGAAGATAAACAAAAAATTAGTTTTCCTCAAAAATTAATATCGCCAATAAAACATTTTTTAGAAAAAGAATTGTTGAAGTCAAAAAGGGCCAAAAAAGACCTCAAAAGTACTGATCCTTTTTTGGATAATAATAGAACTTTAGAAAATTCACTTGAAGAAGATTTAGATGAACAAATTGGGCATTTTGAGACTGAAGTTAAGGCTAAATTTTTAAGCAAAAGGATTGTTCAACTTAGAAAAGCATTAACAAATATAAAACTTGGAAAATATGGTTTATGTGAAAGATGTGGAAAAATGATTGATACCGATAGGTTATCAATTAATCCATCAGCAACTACTTGTGTTAAATGTGAAAAAGAAAAAGAAGCTTAGCTTTGTTGTAATTTTAAGTATTTGGTTATTGGGAGAGTTGGTTCATTTTAGTTTGGCGTCGACTAATAATATAATTAAAAATTATGGTATTAGTTTTGGCATAAATGGTGGGTTTTTTATAATTTTGAATATTATTTTTGTGGTTATTTTGACAAAAATTTGGTTTAAAAATAATTTATTGAGTCTGGGGTTAATGTCGGTGGGTGGATGGATTAATCTGATTGATAGATTGATTTTTGGATATGTAAGAGATTATTGGTATTTGGGGCGGGTTTATAATAATTTGGCCGATTGGTTGATACAAATAGGAATTATAATATTTTTGTCTGAATTATGGATAAAAAAATTGAAATAAATTTTGAAAATGACGATTTTTTAGTGATAAATAAGCCGTCGGGGATGACAACTACAAAAGAAAGAAAAAATGAAGAAGATACTCTTGAAGATTATCTCCATATAATAAAAGCTAATAATCTCCCTAGAAACGGGATAGTTCATCGGTTAGATAAAGGGACTTCGGGTTTGGTGTTGGTGGCAAAAAATAATGATAGTTTGTTAAATTTAAAACATCAATTTAAGGCTAGATTGGTGGCTAAAAAATATTATTGTTTAGTTAGTGGTGACACTTCGACAAGTGGTGCTATTGATTGGCCAATAGGAAGATCAAAATATTCTTTTGGTAAGTTTGGTGTTAGCGTTGACGGAAAGAGGGCCTTAACTGAATTTAATTTAATCAACCGATATCTCAAAAATAATAAAAAATATAGTTTACTAGACATTAACTTAAAAACAGGCAGAACTCATCAAATAAGAGTTCATTTGAGTTATTTAAGATGGCCTTTGGTAGGGGATAGTCTATACGGTGGAGAAAATGATATTTTAAAAAGACCTTTTTTGCATGCACACGAATTACAGATAAATGACCCTAAAACTGGTAAAAGATTAATATTCGAGTCACCGCTACCAAGTGATTTGGTAAAGCATTTGGAGTTGTATGAAAAGCAGGCTTAAATATATTTTGATAGTTTTAGGAATATTTGTTTTTGGATTAATAATATTTTTGATGGTTAACAAAAAATCGAATAGAGGCAGTGATTATAAGATAGGGATTTTGGCTGATGATGGGCTGGCCTTGGTGTCAATTTCAAAGGAGAGAAAAATGATAAACGTGCTTAAAATTAATTCGGAAGCTAAAATATGGATTCCTAAGGGTTTAAGTTGGTATCGCAATTTGACACTAAATAATATTCTTAAACAAGAAAAGAAAACAGATTTAGTTGACGATATCTTTTTTTACAACTTTGGCTATAAAGCAGATAAACTACTACATTTAAAAAAGGTTGATGATTGGAAAAATGTTTATTGGTGGAAATTAATGCTATTTAATAATTTTTTGACTAAAGAGGAAGTTTTAAAAAACGATGTTAATCTTAGTGAAGATTTTTTGGATGAAATAATGATTAGAGATTTTGCCGAAACTAAGATAATTGAAGAAGATTTAAAATTGTCAGTTATAAACACATCAGAGGTGAGTGGTTTGGCAAATTTTATGGCAAAACGATTTGAAAGGTTGGGATTTTCAGTAATATTTATTGGAAATAACTCTGATAATAAAATAAAAAACTGTCAAATTCTTTATGGTGACGAGGTGGCTGACACTTATTCTTTATTTATAATTAATAAAATAATTAATTGCCAGAAGGTCAAAGATGAGGCTCTAAATAAAAATGAAATTGAGTTGTATTTTGATAGCAGTTTTTCTGAGATGATAGAATATCCTAGTTATAATAATAATTAAACTATGTCTGGACATTCAAAATGGTCAAATATAAAAAATAGAAAAGGAGCTCAGGATCAAAAAAGGAGCGAAACTTTTACAAAAATTGCAAAAAATATAATGACGGCGATTAGGGTCGGTGGGGGGAGTGCAGACCCAGACGTTAATGGGGTGTTGAGGATAGCAATAGAAAAGGCGAGGGAGGTTAATATGCCCAAAGAAAATATTGAGAGATTGTTGGTGAAATTTGAAGAGAGGAAGGCAAACTTGGTATCAATGATTTTAGAGGGATATGGACCGTTTGGAGTGCCGATTATTATTACTGCGGAAACTGACAATAAGAATAGAATTTTGAGTGAAATAAAATTAATTTTTAAAAATTATGGAGGAGTTTTGGGTGAATCTAACTCGGTAATGTTTCAATTTAATCAGGTTGGAGAAATAGAATTAGAAAAAATTGATGAAGAGACACAATTAAAATTGATTGATTTTGGGGTTTTAGATTTTGAAGAAAATTTAATTTGGGTTAATACTACTGATTTAGATTTGGTAGTCAAAAATATTCTTGATTTGGGGTTAAAAGTCGTCCGGTCGGAGGCAGTTTATAAAGCCATTAATCCGATTATGTTAAATAATGAAGATGAACTAAACAAAATTTTAGATTTTGTTGAAGAGATAGAATCGAATGATGATGTTCTTGGAGTCTATACTGGTTTTGACTATAATTAGTTATGTCAAAAAAGATTAGATATTTGATTTCTTCTTTGGTAGCAGTTGCTGGTTTTTATTTGTTTGTAAATCTTCCTTATTCGTCTCATTATTATGGTTTATTAGTCGGAGTGGTTTTGGTGGCTTTTTGCTTTTGGTTTGGTTTGGGGATCATTTTTAGTCAAAGCCTATACATTAGATTGATGTCAGTTGTTTTACCAATAGGTTTTTTTGTTGGATTTGGTTTATTTTCGGCTTTATTACCACAAACTTTTTTGACGGTATTTTTGACAAGTATATTTTTTGGAATGATGGCTTATGTGATTTTTTTAGTAGAAAATTTATTTTTGGTGGCGATTGGAAATCGAACGCCTCCATTGTACCGAGCCGCTTTTACCGTTGGTTTAATGATTGTTTTATTAATGGCATTTTTTTTGTTCGATAGTTTGTTTTCTTTCAAATTAATTTACTGGTTGAACGCAATTTTTGTTTTTTTAATATCATCGCTTATTTTTATGTATATTTTTTATAGTGTCACTATAGAATTGCCTGATGATGGTAAGGATAAAAACTTTTGGGCATACGTTTTGGTGCCGTCTTTTTTAATATCTCAACTAGGATTGGTTTTTTCATTTTGGCCAGTAGGTATTTTTAAAGGTTCAATATATTTAGTGGCGTTTGTATATATCGTTGCTAGTTTAGTTCAGTTGGAGCTACGAAGTAGATTGTTTAAAAAAAATTGGCTTACTTTTGCCTGGATAACACTTTCAATTATATTAGGAATCGTAATTACTACGAGTTGGCGCTAGTGAGTGTTTGTTTGAACTGAAGTAATAGCAATGGTGGCGACGATATCATCAATACTACAACCTCGAGAAAGATCATTTATTGGTTTGGCAATTCCTTGGGAAATTGGTCCATAAGCTTTGGCATTGGCTAATCGCTCAACTAGTTTATAAGCAATGTTGCCACTGTTTAAATCTGGGAAAATAAGAATATTGGCTTTTCCTCCTAAAATACTTTCAGGGTTTTTTTGAAACGAGACGAGGGGGTTGATGGCGGCATCGGCTTGAATTTCCCCTTCAATAATTAGGTCTGTGTGTTGAGTTTTAACAATTTCGGTCGCCTGTTTAACAAGGTCGACACTCTCTCCTGTACCACTACTATTGGTTGAATAAGAAAGAAGGGCTACTTTGGGAACAGCGCCAGTTAACTGTTTAAAACTAGCTAACGTTTGATTGGTAATTTCTGCGAGTATTTCACTATTTGGACTAATATTTAACCCACAATCAGCAAAAAACATAATTCCTTCTTGGCCAAATTTTTGGTTGGGAAATTCCATAACAAAAAAACTAGAAACTATTTTTTGATTAGGGGCTGTTTTTAAGATTTGAAGAGCTGGTTTAAAGGTATCATGAGTGGTACTGCTGGCACCTGAAACTAAACCATCAGCCAAACCATCTTTTACCATCATAGTTCCAAAATAGATAGGTTTGGTAATTAGCTCTTTAGCTGCTAAGAGTGTTAACCCTTTTTCTTGACGGAGTTTAAATAAATTATTGGCTAAATTTTCGGCTAGTTTTGAATTTTTTTGGATATATTCTTGATTTAATAAAATGATATCAGCAATCTTTTCGTCTTGAGCAATTTTTGCAGCTGCTTGAATTCTTGGATCGTGGGCATCAGCTAAAATAATTTTTTTGGGATTTGATTTGGCTTTTATAAAAATTTGTTTAATAATATTTTTCATAAAGATAATTATATAGCAAAAATAAAGCCTAAAATAGGATATAATCTAACATAGAAAAATGAAAGATAATACCAGAAAAACTCTAAAATACTATTTATTGGCAATGAATGGCCACAAGGCGACTGGTTTAATTTTAACATTTGCGGCGGTATTGGGAGCAGTTTTGGATGCAGTCGTCCCAGTATTATCAAAAAACTTTTTTAATATTCTCTATGACGGGGGAATAAAAGAGGTAGTTGTCCAAAGATTATTAAGTGTTTTATTGGTAATAGCGATTTTTAAATCAACGCGGTGGTTACTTTGGCGAGTGGCTTCTTTTATAATTAACTTTTTTGAATCAAAAACAATGGTTGATTTGAGCCGAATGTGTTTTGATTATCTACAAAAACATTCTTTTTCTTATTTTGCTAATAATTTTCCCGGATCTATAGTTAAAAAACATAAAAGTTTTATTAACACGTTTGAGTTTTTGACCGATCAACTTTTTTTTGAGATTATACCTGGAGTTGTTTCAGTTATTGTGATGATATTTGTTTTGGGAAAAATAAATATACTTTTGGGAATAGGGATGTTTGGTTGGATGTTGATCTTTATGTTGATTAATTGGGGTTTTACTAAATATAAACTTAAGTATGATATCCAAAGAAGTAAAGTGGAGACGGAAACTAGTGGATTATTGTCTGATACCATAAGTAATAATGTAAACATAAAATTATTTAATGGCTACCTTTTTGAAAGCGATGCATATGGTAATTTGTCGGAAAAACTACATAAATTAAGAAAATTTACTTGGGATATGGGAGCGGTTTTTTACGGTTTTCAATCATTAATTATGTTGGTTTTGGAAATTTTTATATTTTATTTTGCAATTGGATTGTGGAAAAACGAAATGTTGACGGTGGGAGATTTTGTTTTAATTCAGTCATATTTGTTTTCAGCGATGATGTTGGTTTGGGATTTTGGAAGAATAATGATGAGGATGTATGAAAGGTTAGCCGAAGCCGAAGAAATGACACTGGTGTTGAATCTGCCCCATCAAATTGTAGATATCCCAAACGCTAAAAAATTAAAAGTTAAAGAAGGAAAAATCAAATTTGATAAAGTTAGTTTTAGATATGAAGATGGAGAAGAAATTATTAAAAATATTGATTTTGATATAAAACCAGGAGAGACGGTGGCTTTGGTGGGTTTGTCGGGGTCGGGAAAGTCAACCTTAACCAGGTTATTGTTAAGGCTTTATAACGTAACTAGTGGCAAAATATTGATTGATAACCAAGATATTACCAAAGTAAACCAAGAAAGTTTGAGAAAGAATGTTAGTTTAGTCCCTCAAGATCCAATATTATTTCATCGAAATTTGATGGAAAATATTAGATATGGTCGGTTTGAAGCAAGTGATGAAGAAGTTAAAAAAGCAGCAAAATTAGCTTATTGTGAAGAATTTGTTTCCAAATTAAAAGAGGGTTACCAATCGATGGTTGGGGATAGAGGAATAAAATTGTCAGGCGGAGAGAGACAGAGAGTGGCCATTGCTAGGGCAATATTAAAAAATTCGCCAATTCTTGTGCTTGATGAAGCAACCTCCAGCCTCGATTCAGAATCAGAAAAATATATTCAAAAATCTCTTAATAACCTGATGAAAAACAAAACAGTATTAATTATCGCACATCGTTTGTCGACTATTAGAAAAGTTGACAGAATAATTGTTATTTCTGATAAAAAGATTGTTGAGGATGGGACTCATAATCAATTAATAAAACTAAAAAATGGTGTTTATCGAAAATTGTGGGAAATTCAGGTTGGGGGGTTTATATAGAAAGTAGAAAGTAGAAAGTAGAAAGTAGAAAGTAGAAAGATTAATCTTAAACAGAAAAAATTTCATAATAGGGAAGTGAAGAGGAGTTGGTGGTTTATCCAAAAAACCTAGGAGATTTATAACAAAAATAAATAAAGCCCGAAGCTAATTTATATATATTTATTAATAAGTTAAGCGAATTTATATAAAAAAAAGACCCAGGGGTTGGTGAGGGAGGGGAGAGTCCTATAATATACATCCTATAATAATTTTCACAATATATCCTATAATTTTCACGGTCAAAAATAATGATATACAATGATATAGTCTCTGTGGATAAGTTTAGGTTTGGCGACTATATCAAAGTGTACACACAGGAGAGGGATAGAATAGAGTGAGAGAGGCCAATTTAATTACTAATTTCTAATTACTAATTTTTAATTAAGACTAAATAAGGTTGATAAAAAATTAAAATATAACGATATCTCCCTAGTGGTAGGTAAGTTAAATTAACATGTCGCACAATGTATCTTTTACGACATTGTATAGTTTCCAAACAGGGGGAGAAGTGTTTTTTATGTTTTTTAAAAAACAATTATTTTCTTTTTTAATTGACTCTAATAAATTATGCTAATTTTGAATATTAATTAAATTGATTAATTCTCTCCTTTTGGTTTAATACTTTTATTTTTCACCTCAGGCTTAATTTTGGTGACTTGACTCCCCCTTTATTGGTTTGACTCCCCCAAAAACTAATAAAAATCTATATTTAACCTAAAAATAGGTATAAAATATAAATGACTTCACCAAACGCCCTAGAAATGAAGATGTGGATTTAAATGACTTACGTATCCTGGATTTTAAGATATTTAATCTTGGTTATAAGTGGTAACATGGAAATATGGATAAAGATTTGCAATTATTAAAAAGACATTTTTTGGAACATCTCGAAATTGAAAAAAATTGCTCAAAGTTAACTATCAGAAATTATGAACATTATTTAGATGTATTTATTAAATATCTAATTAATGATGGAAAAGAAAATCCGACAGTCGATGATATGAATTCGGAATCAATTAGAAAATTTAGATTGTTTTTATCAAGGCAGTCAGGAACTAACGGAGAGATGAAATTGGTAACTCAAGGGTACTACATAATTTCAATTAGATCTTTTTTGAAATGGTTAATAAAAAACGATATGAAAGTGTTGCAACCAGAAAAACTTGATGTGCCAAAAACAAGAGATCATTCATTAAAATTTCTAGATGGACAACAGGTTGAGAGATTATTGCATCAGCCATTAAACTCAGGAAAGACTGGTTATCGGGATAGGGCAATCTTAGAATTATTATTCTCAACTGGTTTGCGGGTTTCTGAATTAGTTTCCTTAAATAGAGAACAAATTAATCTGAATACCAGAGAGTTTGGGGTTATCGGGAAGGGTGGCCGTTCAAGAATTGTGTTTATCTCTAGCCAAGCTGCTAGTTGGGTTGATAAATATTTAAAATCGCGGTTAGATAAACACAAACCATTGTTTATCAGAAATTTAAGACCTAATGAAATAATTGTTGAAGAGGAAAAAGTAAGATTGACCGCCAGATCTATCCAGAGATTAGTAAAAAAATATGTTCGACAAGCAAACTTGCCGGTGGCGGCGACTCCTCACACTATTCGACATTCAATGGCAACTGACCTGTTACTTAACGGGGCTGATATTAGATCAGTTCAGGAAATATTGGGACATAAAAATATTGCTACGACTCAAATATATACCCATGTAACAAATGCAAGACTCAGAGAAATTCACGAAAAATTTCATAGTGGAAATAAAAAGTAGACGACTCCCCTATTGTGAGATAAAAATAAAACATCGGTCCTATAGTAAGGCGAATTTGATAATATAATTTAGACAAAATACCGGTTTGGGGTATTTAATGTTGATATTGACGAATATCATCCTATTTTAGGGATAAACTAGTTTTTATTGACCTATTAGCAGTAGCATTATATGTCTGCTAATTCATACTTATTAATTACACACTTCCTATAATGTCACCTTTTGGAGTCTTAATTTTTAGTAGTTTCAACGGTTGTTTCAGAGCCTTCTAACATTTCACTGTTTTTTTGTAATACAGTCATGGCGCAAAGCTTGTCTTCGGTTGATTTGAAGCGCATTAAAATAACACCCTTGGTGTTTCGATTTAGAGTGGGGATGTTTTTAAGTGGAAGCTTGATAGTTACCGCCTTTTTGGAGACTAAGATTATTTGATCATCGTTTTCGGACACCACTTGGGCGGCGGCTATATTGCCAGTTTTTGGACTAAGATTGGCAACTTTTACTCCAATACCTCCTCTTTTTTGAATTGGATAGAGATATACATCAGTTCGTTTACCAACTCCGTTTTCGGTGACACCCAATAAATGTCTAAATGGTTTGACGGCTGATTTATCTTTTATTTTATCGATAGTTGTCGGAATGACGTCCATACTGACTAAATAATCGTTCTCTTTGAGTAAAATGCCTCTAACTCCACGAGTATGCCGACCCATTGGTCGAGCATCTGTTTCGTTGAAACGAATACATTTGCCATTTTTGGTAACTAAAAATATTTGATTTTGGCCATTAGTTAGTTTTGCCCAGATTAATTGATCTTTTGGATCAAGATTTATAGCAGCAAGACCTGTTTGACGAATATTTTTGAATTTATCAACTGAAGTTTTTTTGATAACACCTTTTTGGGTAGCTAATAAAATAAACTTAGAGTCACTATCTTTGTCGATGGGAAGAACCGCATGCACAGTTTCTCCTTGGAGAATATTAATAAGATTGATTACTGCCTGTCCTTTGGCTTGTCTAGTTCCCTCTTGGATATCCCATACTTTGGTTTTAAAAACTCTGCCTCGGTTAGTAAAAAACAACAAGTCATCGTGTGTATCAACGGAAAGCATACATTCAATTTCGTCTTCTAATTTTGTGGTCATACCAACGACTCCGATTCCGCCTCTTTTTTGACTGTGGTAAGTGTCTTTTGGGACTCGTTTTATATAGCCAGTTTTAGTTAGAGTAACCAAAACGGGTTCGTTGGGGACTAAATCTTCTTCACTAAAGTCTTCTAGTCCGCGAACGTATATCTTTGTTCGTCGTGAATCGCCGTATTTTTCTGATATTTCTTTGTTTTCTGATTTGAGAACATTTATCATTTCTTCTGATTTGGTTAATATGGCTGTTAGGTAGTTAATATTGGCCTGAACTTGGTTAAATTCATCGTCTAATTTTTGTCTTTCAAGACCAGATAGTTTTTTGAGTTGCATTTCCAAAATAGCTTGAGCCTGAAGATCGGTAAATTCAAATTTATCTATAAGACGGGTTTTAGCGTCTTCATCAGGTTTAGTTGTTCTGATAGTTTTAATAACTTCATCGATAAAATCAAGTGCTTTTTTGAGACCTTCCAAAATATGAGATCTCATCATGGCACCTTTTAAGTCAAAAACTGTTCGACGACGAATAATACTTTCTCGGTGGCGAAGGAATAAAAGTAATATTTGTCGAAGGTTTAGAGTTTGAGGAATGCCGTTGACGAGGGCTAAGATGTTGGCTGAATATGAAGATTGTAGTGGCGTGTATTTGTATAATTTATTGAGAATTGATTTTGGTTTGCCATTTTTTTTGATTTCCACGACAACTCGAATTCCGTGTCGATCTGATTCATCTCGAAGGTCAGAGATACCGATAATTTTTTTATCACGAACTAAATCAGCAATTTTTTTGACAAATTCAGCTTTGTTGACTTGATATGGAAGCTCAGTAATGATGATTCTGATTTTGCCAGATTTTGTTTCTTCAATATTTGTTTTACCTCTGACTGAAAATTTACCTCGACCGGTGTTGTACATTTCTATAATTCCTGTTTTGCCGTAAATCTCGCCATAAGTTGGAAAATCTGGTCCTTGAATAACTTTGGTTAATTCTTCAATTGTGGCATTGGTTTCAAAATTGTATTTTATTTTTTCTAATTCATAAACAGGCCGAAGAACAAGCTCTTGGGTGTTTTTTGGTGGAGCAAGAATATTGTTTAACTCAATTTCTGGTTCAATAATTTCTAGATTGCTTTTGTCTAAAATAATATCGATAGCGGCACACAATTCCTTGAGGTTGTGAGGTGGAATTCGAGTAGCCATACCAACAGCAATACCATCGGCCCCGTTCATTAAAAGATTAGGAATTCGAGATGGTAAAACGGTTGGTTCTTGAATGGTGGCATCAAAATTGTCCATCATATCAACTGTTTCTTTGTTGATATCGATAATCATTTCTTGAGAAATTTTATCCATTTTTACTTCGGTATAACGCATAGCGGCTGGTGGATCGCCGTCAATAGAACCAAAATTACCCTGACCTTTAACTAATGGATAGCGGAGAGAAAAATCTTGGGCTAATCTAACCAAGGCTCCATAAACAGAAGAGTCACCGTGTGGATGGTATTTACCTAAAACTTCCCCGACTACTTTGGCAGATTTAGTATTTTTACCACTACCAAGTCCCATTTGATCCATGGCATAAATAATTCGTCTATGAACAGGTTTTAAACCATCTCTGACATCAGGAAGGGCGCGAGAAACGATGACTGACATGGCATAGTCTAAATAAGACTTTTCCATTTCTGGAACAATATCAACTTCAATTACTTTGCCAATATTACTATTAGTTCTTATAACGTCATTAACAATCGTATTTTTTTCATCAGTCATAATTTTTCAATCTTTATTTATTCCCGATTATTCGGGACACAATTTTTAATATATTTAATAAGTTTTTGTAATTTATAAGATTTATTTAAACATCTAGATTAGCTAGATGAGCGTGGGTTTGAATAAATTTTTTTCGAGGTGGAACATCTTCGCTCATCAAAACCCTAAATACTTCATCGGCTTTAAAAGCATCAGTGACAGTGACTCGTTTGAGAACACGAGTGGCTGGATTCATGGTTGTATCCCAAAGCTGTTGAGGGTTCATTTCACCCAAACCTTTGTAGCGTTGAACGTCGTATGGTTTTGTGGCGTCAATCTTTTTCATATAATCTTCTTTTTCTTCTTCGGTATAAACGTATTTGATTTCTTTACCTTGCTTGATTTTGAAAAGCGGGGGCATGGCAATATAAACATAACCACTTTCGATAAGATTGGGTAAATGTCGATACATAAAAGTTAACAAAAGGGTGGCGATATGGGAGCCGTCGACATCAGCATCAGACATAAGAATTATTCGGTGATATCGGAGTTTTTCAAAATTCATTGTCTCCCCTATTCCCATCCCCAGAGCGACAATCAAATCTTTTAGTTTGTCGGAACCAACAACTTTATCAATTCTCATTCCTTCAGTATTAAGAGCTTTTCCCCAAAGAGGTAAAATGGCTTGAAATTTGCGGTCTCTCCCCTGTTTGGCGCTTCCACCGGCGGAATCACCCTCAACAATATATATTTCTGATTCGACTGGATCTTTTGATTGACAGTCTGCTAGTTTTCCCGGTAAACCCAATGATTCAAAGGCACCTTTTCGCATGATAGCGTCTTTGGCTGCTCGAGCGGCTTTGCGAATTTGAATGGCTAAAATTGATTTACTAACAATAGTTTTGGCAACATCTGGGTGTTCTTCAAAATAAACTTCGAGTTCTTCTTTGACAATTTTATTGACTATCGGCTGAATTTCACTGTTACCTAGTTTTCCTTTTGTTTGGCCTTCAAACTGAAGATTTTTTGAACCCATTTTAACCGAAATTACGGCAGTTAACCCTTCTCTAACATCGTCTCCTGTGATTGAATCATCTTTAGCTTTAAGAAGCTCTTTTTTGACAGCATAATCTTTGATTACTTTTGTTAGTCCTATCTTAAAACCAGTTAAATGAGTTCCACCTTCATGGGTATTGATAATATTTACGAACGAAGGAGTGTTTTCTTGAAAAGAATCATTGTATTGAAGGGCAACTTCAACATCAACCTCGTTTTCATTTCTTTTTAGTAAAATTGGCTGATGAAGAACAATCTTGTTTTTGTTAAGCTCTCGGAGTAAAGATAATATTCCACCTTCGAAATAATAATGATGTTGACTATTATTTCTCTCATCATAAAAATGAAAATAAATTTTTGAAGTAAGATAGGCTCTGTCTTTGAGAGATTTAATAATTACTTTTGAATCGAACTCTTGAGTTTCTTTAAATATTTCTGGATCTGGGTAAAAAGTTACAGTGGTTCCACTGATTGTTGACGGTAGAATTGTTTTGAGACGGTCTATTTTGGTTTCTTTGATTTCGGCAAGTTTTGTTTTTAAACCTCCACGAGAAAATTCAATAAAATTAAATTTATTATCTCGACGAATTTCAATTTGGTAAAGACTAGAAAGCGCGTTGACACAGGCGGCTCCGACACCGTGAAGTCCACCAGATACTTTGTAGGCTGATCCTTCAAACTTGCCACCAGAATGAAGAGTTGTCATAATAACTTCAACTGCTGGTTTTTTATATTTTGGCATGATATCGATAGGGATACCACGGCCGTCATCAGCCACAGTGGCTGAATTGTCTGGATGAATTATTACCCAAATATTTTTGGCAAATCCAGCTAGAGCCTCGTCGATACAATTATCAATAATTTCAGTAAGACAATGGTGAAGGCCGTGAGTGTCAGTGGAGCCAATATACATGGCAGGACGTTTTCTAACTGGTTCTAGACCTTCTAAGACAACTATTTGTTGACCTGTGTATTCTTGTGAGGATGCCATATGATAATAATTTCTAAATCCTAATTTCTAAAAAATTTAATAAAAAATAATTATTTATACTTAATTTAAGAACAAATTCATTCTAACAGAGCCCAAATAGCTTTACAATAAGCAAATTATATTGAAAGATAGGCATTATTTATACTAATTTAAGATTAGTTTTTTGGATATTTTTTGATTAAAATATTACCTAATTTTAGGCAATATTTTCGAGAGAATATCGTATCCAATTATTGAGGTGGCCACTAAGACGTTGAGAGAAATATTTATCCCATACATCGGGATTTCAACAACTTTGTCGACTTCTTTTAATACTTGAGGCGAGATACCAAATGATTCACTGCCGGCTATAAGGGCAATTGGAGTCTTGTATTTAGCTAGACGATAATCAACACTTCGTTTGTCTTGTTCACAGGCAACTATTTGATAGCCTTGTTGTTTTAGTTGACGAAGACAATCAAGTGTTGATTCAAATTGTTGCCAATCGATCCATTTCCAGGTGCCAATTGAGGCACGGTGAATTTTAATATTTGGTGGAGTAACGACTGGGCCACAAAGGTAAATTTTTTGAGCACCAAGAGCATCGGCTAGTCTAAAAAATGAACCGATGTTGTAAGTGTCTAAAACATTGTCTAAAATTAAAACTAAAGGGTTGCGTTTAATCTTGGTTAGAAGTTTTTGTGACTCCCCTACGTTAGAAGCTCGAATCTGGTGTGAATTTAGTTTCATTAAAAAAAATTAAATAAAATAAAAATTAAATTTTTTTTGAATTTGATATGAGTTTTGTTTTATAGCAATGATGATATTTTATCAAACAAAAACCCCTCCTAATACATTTGGAGGGGTTTTGAAATACAAAATTTGTTAACAACCACCTTCGGCAGGAACTTGGACTTGTCCATTTTCCGCTTTTGGCATTTCAATGGTGGTTTTACATTCTTTTGGAGCTTTGTTAAAAGAAGCACAAATAGCTTCTTTGATAGCTTCAGGGGTTCTGAATTGGTCTTGAGTAAAGACTTTTTTCCCGATTTTTAAACTACCTTTACCATCCTGGGTATAAGCTGATTCTGGAGGGAAATCAACTCCGTTAATTTTTAAAGTTGGAGATCCTTGAACCTGGTTTTGGGTGGTAAGAGCAATCTCTTTATCGATTAACTCTGCGGCTTGAGTGTTGAAACATTCAGTAATTTTGTTGGTATCAAAACCAGCCTTTTTGGCTTGTTCTTCCCAACATGTATCGGCATTTTTGTCATCACAGGCTTTATTAACATTGTCGACAAAAGTCCACCAATTAGCTTTGTCCTCGCTCATGTTGAAAGCACAAATTTCTCGGACATTTTGGTTAGCTTCCATTCGACCATGTAGCGATCCGTAAAAACTATTACCAATTTTTAGATATTTACTTTCATTGGTACAGTCGGTTAGCATTTTGCTAATCTCAGATTTACATCCTTCGAGTGTAAGCTGTCCTTGGCTGTTTTGAACATAGGTAGGACAATTAGCCGGATCTGGGACACTTTTTTTACAATAATCATTTAAACCACCTTCAATTTTCTCAAAAATATATTGAGGTCGAATATTGGCCTTGTCTTTGAGAAGTTGAGCCACTGGCTTAACTAGATCTTCCATTTGATTGCCGTAAGGACAAAAACTCATAACATAAAATTGAAAATCAGGTTTGTCTGATTTACTAGGTTCAAAAGTTGAATTGGCTTTGGCTGCGGCGGTAGAAGTTAATCCTCCCATTTTAAACCAAGCGGCTCCGGCAAAAAAAGATGAAGCAGCGAGTAAAACTGAAAAAATAATAACTCCAACCAAGGGGATTTGGACTGATTTATTGGTGGTTGTCTTAACGACTGAAACTTCTTTTTCTTTTTTTATTTTTTTAGTCATAAGTTTTTAATTATTAATATTAATTTTCACTAGAAATTGCTTGGACCGGGCAAGAATCTATGGCGTTTTGAGTCATTTCATCAATAGTTGTTGGTTGGGCTTTTACTTTAGCTTTATAAGTAGACGTGTCCATTTCAAAAACGTCTGGATTTAATAAAGGACAGGTATTACACCCGATACATTTGTCTTGGTCGATAATTATTTTTGGCATATGTTTTTAATTATACACTATGAAAATTATAACTTTAATTTAAAAATTTGATTATTATTTTTGGTTTTGTTCCAAAAAAAGTCCAGCCATGATAATGGCTCTAAGTAGTAAGTTAATTCGGTCTTCGGCTTCGAGTCTGGTAAGATTTTTATAGTTATTTGGAAAATAGTGAAATATTTCGTTACGTCCAAATTTCCAGGCGTCCCAAAGATTTTCTGCCAACTCCTCCCCTTTTGGGTCAATTTCTGTTAATTTTTGAAAAACCGAAAAACGTTTGTAGCGAAGTGAGGGATTAAGAGTTTTTCCTACCCTAAACCGTTCGCTTTCAAAATCAGTGTCGGTTATGATTTCTAGTTTTAAAAAAAATTCTTTTAGAAAACCTTCATAGGCTTTGGCAATGGGAGATACTAAAAAAGAAAAATCACTTATGGGGTCTTGAATTTGAAGTCGTTTTAAAATTATTTCGACATCGTTGACAAGTTCGTCTTGGTGTCCTGAAAGATATTTTTTGGCTTGGAGAAAAAGTTCCGGGCTTGAGACCATCATAGTTGGGAGTAAAACAAAAGAATTATAAAGATAATTAAAAAGATACTAAAAATAGCTAAATAACGGTTGAGAAATTTAACTGGGAGTTGTTTTTCTTCTCTGGCAAACAACCATTTTTGAAGAATTTTGGGATTGATTAAAAAATCAAGATATTCATCAACCAAAAGATGAAGGTTTAAAGAGACAACTAATGAAAGAACAAACAAATTAGAGGTTGAAGTAAAAATAAAAAAAGTAAATAAAACTAAAATTGATTGAAAAAAATAGTGATGAAAAATTAGATTGTGGTGACTTGAATGGCTGGCGTTGATAAGTTTTGTGAGTGATTTTATGTCAAAATTTTTAATAGTTATTTTAGCTAAACGGCTTTCTTCAGTGTTTGGTTTGAGAAAAAACCAAAAGATTAGATGATCGGTGTCTAAAATAATTGATCCAACAAATATGCCTAAAAATAGGTATAATATCTGGATATTTGGTGACTTAATAATCACCAAAAAAATAGAGACTAAAAAAAACAAGGCTAATGAAGCTAATAAATGGTAACGAAATTCGTGTTTCACTAATAAATAATAGCAGATTATTCGTATCGGAGGGCTTCGATGGGTGAAAGCTTGGAGGCTTTGCGAGCTGGGGCAACACCAAAAATTATACCTACTAGAGAAGAAACTCCAAAAGCGAGAATTACTGAAGAAATAGTGACTTGGGCGGGAAAAAATGATTTTATGGCTAAAGTTCCTAAATACCCTAAAAGTATTCCAGTAGTACCACCAATACAAGACAAAATTACGGCCTCGATTAAGAATTGAATTAAAATTGCTCGAGGATAAGCACCAATTGCTTTTCTAAGTCCAATTTCTCGAGTTCGTTCAGTGACAGAAACTAACATAATATTCATTATCCCGATTCCGCCAACAACTAAAGAAATTGCAGCGATTCCGGTTAAGGAAATTGTGAGAACACTAATAATAGAATTGATTGAGCTTAAAAGTTGAGAGCTGTCAAAAACTGAAAAAGCATCTTCATCATATTTTTCTAACATTATTTTGGTAATTTGTTTTTTGGTTGACTCAATTGAATCTTTGTTTTTAGCTTTTACAATAATGCTTTGAATATCGTTGTTGCCGGCTAGATCAAAAGCCACATTTAGAGGTATATAGCCTTGTTTATCAAAACTTGGACCACCAAAAGATGAGCCTTTTTTGTCACTTACGCCAATAACTTTTAAGGTTTTTCCTTTGACAATTACTTTTTTTCCAAGAGCAGAAGAGTTTGGAAATAAATCTTGAGCTAATTGATAACCAAGAATTATTACTGGAGTTTTTTTACTATTTTCCTCTTCCGTAAACCAGCGACCATTGCCTTCTGATGGGGCTAGATTATTATTGATACCAAAATTTTGCGTCGAACCATCAATCTCGATTGATTTTTGAGTGTTGAAAGGAGACGAGATATCAACAAAGACACCATTAGCGGGGGTAATTTCAACATTGTCTAATTTTCTTTTTAAGTTAGTGACATCTTTAAGTGAAAAACTGGTTGTCATGATGGCTCCGCTTTGAGAAAATCCTCCGTTGTCGTTAAAAACTCTTCCTGGAGAAATAAATATTGAGTTGGCGCCTAAAGAATCAAACTGATCGGTGACATATTTTTTAAGACCATTACCAATAGAAGTTAACAAAATTACTGAAGTTACACCAATAATTATGCCTAAAGAGGTCAATATAGTCCGGCTTTTATTTTTTAAAATCGATTTGAAACTGGATTTGAGAAGATCGTTGAACGATGGTTTAAGCATGTTTTTCCTCTAAAATTTTTCCGTCTTTGATAATAATAGTCCGATTGGCTTCTTTGGCTAAATCCATATCATGAGTGACAAAAACAATGGTTCTCCCCTCTTTTTCGTTTAATTGATGAAAAAACTTCATAACATCCTCACCAGATTTACTATCCAAATTTCCTGTTGGTTCATCAGCTAAAATAATTTTAGGATTATTGACTAAAGCTCGGGCAATGGCAACTCGTTGTTGTTGGCCGCCAGACAATTGGGCTGGGGTATTGTTGGTTTTATCTTGAAGTCCAACTTTGGCCAGTAAGTCTAGTCCAATTTTTTGTCGATCTCTTTTGGGAACATCAGAATACAAAAGGGGTAATAAAACATTTTCTAAAGAAGATGTTTTGGCCAATAAATTAAATTGCTGAAAAACAAAACCCAAAGTGACATTTCGAATTTGGGCTAACTGGTGTTCTTTTAGTTTGGCAATATTGCGACCATTTAGATTAACTTCACCAGAAGTGGGGTTGTCAAGCAAACCAATGATGTGCATCAAGGTCGACTTACCAGAACCAGAAGGTCCGGTAATGGAAATAAATTCACCTTCATATATTTTTAGATTAATACCGTCTAAAGCATTAAAAGAATTAGTGCCAGTAGTGTAAGTTTTAGTAATATTTTTTAATTCCAAAATAATGTTTCGATTATTTGGAGATAACAACTTGGTCATTTTCGGATAGTCCTTCTAAAATTTCAATAGTGGTGTCAGTTTCAATACCAGTAGTAATATTTTTTTTGATTAATTGGTCGTTGTCGGCCGGTTTGATAAAAACATAAGATTGATTTTCATCTTGATTGATGGCTTCGATTGGGAGAGTAAGACTATTGTCTATTTGTTTAAGAGAGATAATAGCGTCGCCATCCATCCCTAATCGATATTTTAATTCTTGATTATCAGTACCGTTTAATTTGAATCTAATTTCATATACTGTTGAAGTTTGTCCGGCAATTGGGACAAAAGAAATATAGGTGACCTCTGATTCAATTGACTCGTCGGGGAAACTGTCTAATTTGATTGTGGTTTTATCACCAATTTTGATTCGATTGACATCTTCTTGATCAATTTGAGCTTTAAAATAAATACTAGTAGGGTCGATAATCGAAAAAGTGGCTGAGGCAGGAGTAATATTGACACCGCTGTTGGGTTCGTCAATAGCAACAACAATACCACTAATTGGTGTATATAAAGTAGCGTATTTGATAGCTAAATCTTGGAGCTCATAGTTAATAACTGCATTACCTAGAGTGTTTTGAGATCGAACTAAAATTCGTTTCATTTCGTCGGTAAGAATTAAACTCTCTTTTTCATATTTATATTCATCTTGAACATCGTCAAAGGTGGCCAAAGCTGATCGATAATTATTAAAATCAGCTGTCAGCCCTTTTTTTAATTCTTCTTTGTTGAGTGAGGCAATAGCTTGATATTTTTTTACCTTATCCCCTACTTTGACACCAACCCAAGCCAGTTGACCGCTGGTCTTAAATTGAAGATTTGATTTGGTACCGGCATCTATTGACCCGGTTAGGGTGATTTCTTCTTTAATTGTTTCTCTTTTGGGAGTTACCACTGTTTCTTTTTTGACATCAAACTTAGGTGTGTCTTTAGATTTGTC
Source organism: Candidatus Shapirobacteria bacterium (assembly GCA_028701645.1). Lineage (GTDB taxonomy): Bacteria > Patescibacteriota > Microgenomatia > UBA12405 > UBA12405 > WARW01. The sequence goes on along the minus strand of JAQVQI010000001.1, from coordinate 13,564 downwards.
TTTGGCACTAATTTTGTAGATACCAAAACCAGAAACTAGAAGAACAATTAGAATGATAATAATCTTTTTTAGATTCTTTTTTAGAAATGACATACAGCTTGATATTATATCACTAATAATACTATATTTTAGGCTTATTTTCTTTCAATTGTCCAAGTTTCCACATAAATAATTTATATGGAGTTTTGATTGTCCCAGGGCTTTGGTCTTTGACAAAATATCTAGCAATTTCTAAAGTTTTTCTATCAGTATTTTTGGCTAGGCGAATATAAAGAGATCGATTTTTCCAGTCTTGTAGCTCTTTGGCTAATTCTAGACCGTATGATTGATACTCCATCTTGACGTATTTTTGTCTTTTTTCAAGTGTGTCTTTAAACTTTTCGAGCTGAACTGAAATTGGAGAAGGTTTATCTTGTCTCATCTTTTAAATAAAGAATATATGCTTGACCGTCGGTAAGAAAATTGTTACCACTTTTTTTGGTGCCATAAAGAAGTCCAGTAAGATTTATTTTTTCAAATGAACTAAGAAAACCATTTTTTTCTAAGGTGTTTTTTATGTTTTCTCTTTCTTCATCAACGATAAGTTGAGTAGTGTGAAAAGGTAAAATAATTTTAAATTTCTTTTTTATTTTTTCATCAAAATGAGCTGTACCTACCCAAATAGTTTGGCCTTCAGGGGTGATATAGTTGGTGTCCCAAAAGTGAATGTGGTGTCGGGAGCTAATTGAACTAGGATGAGTTGGTTGTCCATAAGAAAATGGACAAGGGAAAGTGTCCCAAAATACCGGAAGTCCTGGAGTTTGAGGGTATGGTTTTTTTAAAATAATAGAAGTAACAATTTGAGTATAAGAACTTAGACTTGGTTCGTCTAGTAAATACCAGCCAGAATTAACAAAAGCTTTGTCTAGTGTTTTTTGGTCTGAAACAACAATAATATTGATTGGTTCTGACGGAACTGAACTAATTGACTCGCTAATTTTGGGGAGGTTTTTAAAAAGTTGGGTGGTAATTTGAGAGATATCGATTGTCTTTTTAGGAATAGTAATAATTTGTTTTTCTATTAATGGATGGGTATAAAAAAAATAAAAAATATAAACCACCCAAATAGTAACCAATAAAATACTGGAAATAAGTAAGGTTTTGGGTTTGAGATTAATTTGAATTTTTTTAGGAGGATTAAATTTCTTTTTGATTCTAAAAGAGGTTATCAAAATAGATAGCCAGGCAGACCCAAAAGCGACTCCGGCAAAAACATCTGATGGCCAATGAGCGCCAAGATAGATTCTTGATAATCCAACCAGAGTAATAAGACAAATTCCAAAAATAAAACTAATAATTTTTAAAAATTTGTTTCTATTAGACTGAATGACAAAATAAACTAACAGTCCATAAAAAGCGATAGCAACAAAGGTGTGGCCACTGGGTAAACTATATGAAGATTCGGCGACAAGAGCGTTGACGAGAGATGGGCGTGGCCGATCGATAGTGTTTTTAATAATCCAGACGAATATTTCTCCAACACCAACAGAAATTAATAAAGTAAATAATAATCGCCATCTTTTGTGTAAAAAAAGAATAATACTAAAAACCAATAAACCAGCAACGATGATTTCTCCTTTTGCCAGATAGGTAATAAAAAGCATTTGTTGGTTAAGTTTTGGATGACGGAGCAAACTAAATAAATTGATTACTCGAAGGTCAAATTGAACTAGACTTTCTTGGCCGATGTAACTACGGACAATACCATAAAAAAAATAGACAAACACAAGAGTGACCAAAATCCCAACAGTGAGATGTCGACCATATTTGTGATTTTTGGTTAGTCTTTTTTTTATAAAATTAAAAAATTTGGGATGTTTTTTTTTGAGACGATCAATTTCTGGATCGTTTTTGACACCATATCCAATAGATTTAGTAATTGATTTTATAAGTTTTACCATGGTGGACCCAGGCGGACTTGAACCGCCGACGACTCAGTGCGACTGAGATGTTTTACCACTAGACTATGGGCCCAAATTAATTACTAATTACGAATTAATAATTAAAAATAAATTTAAAATTATGAATTGATTATTTTTTTTATTTCTTCAAAAATTTTTGAAGTGATGGAATCTATTATATCTAATTCTGATTTTGAAAAAGGTTGTAAAACATAATCCTCTGTTGGAATATTATTGGTAGACTTTCCAATTCCAATTCGAATCCGGTGGAATTGTTGTGTACCTAATTTTTCGATTATAGATTTAATACCGTTATGTCCAGCTGGACCTCGATCAAATTGGGTTTTGTACTCCCCTACTTCTAAATCAAGATCATCATGAATAATATAAACATCTGAGGAGTCAATTTTATAATATTGGGAAATTTTTTGAACTGTAATTCCAGAATTATTCATATAATCAGTAGAGATGGCAAAAATTATTTTGTCAGTCCCCTGCCCTATCTCAACTAATTTAGACTGAAGTGATTTTTTTTCTTGGAAGGAAAAATCATGATTAGCTTGTACAAAATCGGTGATTATTTTTTGGCCTAGATTGTGGCGAGTATTTTGATATTTAAGACCAGGATTGCCTAATCCGATGATAAGTTTCATTGGTTTATTTTAACATTCAAAACAGAAGATATTTATTATATATAGATATATATAATAGTATATAGATATCTAGTGATATTGAATAATATACATTGATAGTATTATCTTCCCTAAGCGTTGGGAAAATATTTTTTTGAAGCTGTATTAGCAGTCAATTGATTAAACTGCTAATTGGTTAAACTCGGTTTCAGAAATGATTTTAGTGTTGAATTTTAGAGCAGAAATAAACTTACTTGAATTAGGTTTTACGTCGTTTGTAATAAGATAACTTGTATTTGAGGTAACAGACTCACTTATTTTTCCTCCGAGCAAAATAATTTTGTCTTCTAGAGTTTTTCTGGGGACAGAAAGGGTGCCGGTGATAGCGAAATTTTTTCCAAAAATTTCTGATTTATGATTTATGATTTTAGATTCTTGAATAGTTACATTATTAAGAATTGATTCAATAAAATCTTTTCGGTCTTGGATACCTTGAAATATTTTTTGGGCTAAGGTGACTTGGATTCCCGGGAGGGCTTCTAATTGAGAAATGGCAATGTTTAAAATTTTGTCTGGAGTGTTAAAACCAGCATTGATAATTTGAGTAATTCTTTGGGAGCTAAAATTGGGAATAATGGCAGAATCTAAAATTTGTTTAAGAGTTAAGGTTTTTTTGGCTTGAATTTGTTGAACAATATTGGTCCCTGATTTTTTACCCAGTCCGACTAGGTTTTCAAATTCAAAAACAGTTAATTTATAAAAATCTCCAGGTAGACGAATGTGCCCGGCTTGATAAAGTTTATTGACAGTTTTATCAGAAATTCCTTTAATTTTTAAAGTATCACAAAATAGTTTAAGTGAACCTAATATTTGAGCGGGACAATTTTTGAGATTGGGGCATTTTAAAAATTTATTATCTTTGATTAGTTTGGTCTTGCACGAAGGACAATTTGTGGGAGCGATGATGTGTCCAGGATTAACCTTAACGATAGTACTTTCGATATGTGGAATTACGTCTCCCCTTCTTTGGATTTCGACAATATCATCAATATTAATATTTTTTTCTTTGATTAAATCGTAATTGGCTAGTGAGGCATAACTGATAACTGCTCCAGAAATCTCAATAGGGTCAACTTGGGCAACCGGAGTGATAGTCCCCATGGGGCCGACTTGCCATTCGACATTAACAATCCGAGTTTGACTGGTGCGAGCTGGGAATTTGTAGGCGACTTGCCCCTTTGGTCGATTGTTTTTAACACCAAGGCAATGTTGTATTTCTTGGTTGTCAACTTTTATAACCAAACCATCGATTTCGTATGGATAGTTATTTCGGGTTTTGGTTAAAAATTTTTGATAAATAGTTTCAATTTCAGAAAAATCATTACATAAAAAATTGTCGACGGTAGTAAAACCGTGGGCTTTGAGAAAATTAATTTTATCGGTTTCAGTATTGAAACTGACCTGCCCTTCGGGTATCCTCCCTTGAAAAGGGAAGTCATAAAAAACATCAACAGCGTAGAGACTGCAATATTCACTGTATTGACCGTCTAGGCGCTGAGAAATACCTGAGGCGGCATTACGAGAGTTGGAATATTTTTCATCTGGTATTTGGTTCAACTTTTTAAAATCTTTATTCGTCATGACGATTTCGCAACGGACCGAACCAGTAAACCCTTCGACTTTGCTCGGATCAAGGCCCTTTGATATATTCATCACCGCGTTTTTCATTTTGACGACATTTTGGGTGACTACATCTCCGATATGGCCGTCACCGCGAGTGATGGCTTCGACAAGCACACCATTTTTGTAAATAATTTCTAGAGAAATACCATCACATTTGGGTTGGACAACGTAAGATATGCGACGCATATTAACGTTGCCTGCGGCGGCACTTTTTAATTCAAAATAGTGGGTTAAATCGTTGTAAGTATTTACTTTATTTAATGAACCCATGGTCATAATATGGTGTTTTTTGTCAAAGCCAGAGTCAAAATTTTTGTGACCAATTTTGGTGAAAACCCGATGGTATGGCAGTTTTTTGCGTAAAATCTCTTCAAGAGTGTCATAAGTAGAGTCATCCATTATGGGCTTGCCTCCGGTGTAATAGGCTTTTTTGGCATCAATTAGGATTTCACCAATTTTTTCGGGGGAAATATTTTTAATTTCTGGAGAATCGAGAGTAATCATACTAAATATTTAT
>JAQVQI010000001.1:0-8782 GCA_028701645.1 Candidatus Shapirobacteria bacterium | reverse complement strand
AGTAGTATGCCCCTTTGGTGGAACCGCATTTTTCGACGGCGCCACTATCAACTAGTTTTTTGAGGTCACGCCAAATAGTATCATCGGAAACCATGGGTAAAAGTTGTTGAGCATCGGGCATTCTAAGACCTCCAAACTGTTGCATATATTCGACTAGTTTTATTTGTCTTTCGGTTAGATGAACTTGCTTGCCACCTAATTTTTGTTTGAGCTTGATATCACGAGAAAGAGACTGAACTTTTTCTTTGACTCGAGAGAGTTCGATGGCTAATGCTTGGGTGTAATAAGTAACCCAATTAGTCAGATCTCTCTTAAAAATATCGGAAGATAAAAGGTGGGTATTTTGAATACTATTATAATAGTCTTCGGCATTGCGGTCGAAGTATTCTTCCATAGAAAAAAGTCGACGGATATCATATCCCTGAACATAAAGTGGCAACATGGCAAAGGCCCGAGAGACTCGGCCATTACCTTCAATAAATGGGTGAATAGCAACAAGAATATATTGACTGATGGCCGATTTGATAGCCGGATGAATATCTTGTGATTCTGGATTGTTTAACCAATCAATTAAATCTGTCATTAGGTAAGGAACTTCAATGGCTGGTGGAGGTCGGTGGGCAATTTCTCCAGTTCGGGTATTTTTTAAAACAACCTGTTGGTGACGATACTTACCAACTTCGGAATCGGGAATAATCTTAGTTGTGGTTAGAGAATGAATTTTTTTTATGATAGTTTCGCTATAAAAAAAAGGGCGATTTTTGTCTAGATTTTCGGCGTTTTTTTCCTCTGGCAAGGGCATATTAGCGTCATATAAAGACCAAAGCTCTTCAAGATAGGACATAACATTTCGATAATTGATGACTTCTTGAATGTCACGTTCGCCAGCAGAAATTTGGTGCCCCTCTACTAGTCGGGCAACTTCTTGAAAAGTTAAATCATTCCCTTCGATTCGGGTTCCATAGTGGACAGTCCTAACAATCGCTTCTTGTTGAAATTGTTTCTCGTAGGCTGGGATAAGGGGCGCTTCATTAATAATCGCCTTGGCAGCTTCTATGTTGCCAATGTTTTTTAAAATTTGATTATTGATGGTAAATACAGGAGAAAACATTGTTACGCAATTATATCATTATTTTTATAATTGTTAAGGGGAAAATGCGGGAATTAGTCTGTCAGTTTTTCAGTCAATTAGTTAATAGCTAGTAGTAAATAGTTTAAGATAAAAACAAAAAATCAAGGGCGGAGCGGGGGTCGACGTTGGCTTCAATCATATTAATTGATTTGAGGATTTTTTGAATTACTTGAGAGTTTTTTGCAGTTGGATTTTTTAAAATTAATTGTTGGTAAGTTTTTAACTGATTTTCTAAAAAAGGTAAAACCTGATTTTTGTCTTTTGAAATATTTTCACTTTGAAATAAGTTTGTCTTAATTTGATCGCTAATTACTAGTGGTTTTGTATCTTTAGATAAAGAAAAGTCGTTTTTTAGTTTTATTATTTGACATCGAGATATGATGGTGTTGATTATTTTTGAGGGTTTATTGGTGGATAAAATAAAATAATTATTTTCACCGGGTTCTTCAAGGCTTTTTAGAAGTGCGTTTTGAGATTCTAAACTGAACTGATCGACTTGATAAATAATAATAATTTTATTTTTATGATTGAATGGTTTTTGGGATAGCCATTTTTTAAGAAGACGAACAGATTCTATTGCCCAACCAGTAGCTTCGTTGATGATAAATATATCAGGATTGTTTGGGCTAATTTCATTGTTTAATTGTTGACAGATTTTGTCAATATTTGTCTGAATAAGGTGAGAATCGGTTGAGGTAAATAAGGTAGAAGGAAAAATGTTCATTTGTCTTGTGTTGGTAATAAAAAAACTGTACTATGAATGTAGTATTATGACTGATTTTAATCAAAAAATATATAAGAATCTCAAAGACATTCTCAAAGACGAAGGTTTGATTGATGAAAAAAAAGTCGAAGAAATTGCCTTGCGACAACTAAAAACTGGCGAGCCTGAAGAAGAAATAATCAAGTCTTTAAGAATTATTTCTGATCAGGATTTGGTTAAGACAAAAGCTAAGTTTTTAAAGGTGGAATATGTTGATTTGGAAAATATTGGATTTTCGCCTGAAGCTTTAAGTTTGGTGTCGGAAAATGTGGCTTCTAAATATAACTTAGTCCCCTATCGGTTAGATCCCAAAACAAAAACTTTGTATGTCACCATGGTAAACCCCCTTGATTTGGAAACAATTGAGTTTTTAGAGATGAAGACGAACTTAAAGATCAGTGCCGGGATGTCGACAGAAAAGCAAATTACTAGTTTTATTAAAGAAAAGTATGTTAGGGAAAAAAGTATCACTTCGGAAGTAAACAAGGCGTTGGATGAAAGAAAAATTGACGAATTAGTCGCTAAAAAAGCTCAAGAAAAAGTTGCGGTTGAAGCTCCGGTGGCAAAAATCGTCTCAACAATATTAGAGTATGCTCTAAAAGCTAGGGCTTCCGATATTCATCTTGAACCTCAAGAAGAAAATGTCCGGGTAAGATATAGAATTGATGGTATTTTACAAGAAAAGTATCTGTTGCCTAGAAATGTCCATGAGGCGGTGGTGTCAAGAATAAAAATTTTGTCGAGTTTAAAAATAGATGAAAAAAGAGTGCCTCAAGACGGACGTTTTTTCTTTTCAGCCGAAGGTATGGATGTCGATTTGCGGGTATCGACTCTACCCACCACTTATGGGGAAAAAGTAGTAATGCGGTTACTAAAAAAATCACAAAAAGTACCGACTTTGCCCGATTTGGGTTTAAGAGGTTTGGCATTGAAAAACTTAATGAATTCAATTCAAAGACCGCATGGAATTATCATTATTTGTGGTCCAACTGGTTCTGGAAAAACAACAACTTTGTATTCTATTTTGGATATTGTGGCAACTTCGAAGGTTAACGTGGTGACAATTGAAGACCCAGTGGAGTATCAAATGAAAGGGGTTAATCAGGTACAGGTAAATGTTCAGGCAGGGTTGACTTTTGCTTCGGCTTTGAGATCTTTTTTAAGACAAGACCCCAATGTTATTATGGTGGGAGAAATTCGTGATGCCGAAACAGCCGATTTGGCTATTAATGCTGCTTTGACCGGTCATTTGGTATTTTCAACCTTGCATACTAATGATGCTTCTGGAGTTCCACCTCGACTCTTGGATATGGGGGCAGAACCATTTTTGTTGGTATCATCACTAAATTGTGTGGTGGGTCAGCGGGTATTAAGAAGGGTGTGTAAAGATTGTGTCTCAGAAATGGAAATGACCCCGGAACAAGAAACTGAAATTAAAACAACTTTGGGGCCAATTTACAATATGATCGAAGATAAGTTTAAAAAAGAAGGGAAAAAATTAATGATCCCAAAAATTGTCGGTTGTGAAAAATGTAATAATACTGGCTATATGGGGCGAGTGGCTATCTATGAGGTGATGCCGATAAATGAAAAACTATCAAAATTAATTATTGAGAAAGCAACGGCATCTCAACTCCAAAGTACAGCAATGGAGGATGGAATGTTATCAATGAAACAAGATGGCTATGCTAAAGTTTTAGAAGGAGTCACTACTATGGAAGAAGTGGTGAGGGTGGCACAATATTAGATAATTAGTTGATTAGTAATTAGTTAATAGTAAATAGCAAAACAAAAAAATATGCATACAAAACTAAAAGAATTATTATCTTTAGCACTGGCCAACAAGGCTTCGGATATCCATTTGATGTGTGGAGTGGTTCCAAAAATTAGAATTAGTGGAGATTTAATAAATGCGCCAAATTGGACACAAGTAGATGACAATACAATCATCGAAATGATTAATTCTTTACTTACAGAAGATCAAAAAGAAAAACTGAAAACAAACAAAGAATTAGATTTTTCTTTTGATGCGATTGATGCCAGGTTCAGGGCTAATGCATATTGGCAAAAAGAAACTCTGGCTTGTGCTTTACGGATTATTTCTTCAACAATCCCGACTTTTGAAGAATTAAACTTACCCGAAGGTTTAAAAAACTTTATTAAACAAAAACAAGGTTTTGTTTTGATTACCGGACCGACAGGACATGGTAAGTCCACTACTGCGGCTTGTTTATTAGATCAAATAAATGCAAGTCGAAATGGTCACATCGTAACGATAGAAGATCCGGTAGAATATTTGATTAAACCTAAAAAATCAATAGTTTCTCAAAGAGAATTAGGAGGAGATACTCGTGATTTTAATGCGGCACTAAAATCATGTTTGAGGCAAGATCCAAATGTTGTTTTTATCGGAGAAATGAGAGATTTGGAGTCGATTCAGTTGGCACTGACTATCGCTGAAACTGGCCATTTAGTGTTTTCTTCGTTACACACTAATTCAGCTTCACAAACAATTGATAGAATCGTTGATGTTTTCCCAGCTAGTGCCCAAGATCAGATTAGGGTTCAACTAGCATCTGTTTTTAGTGCAATTATTTCTCAAAGATTAATCCCGGCGGTTGGAGGTGGCCGTATCCCCGCTTTTGAAATTCTGTTAACTAACTCGGCGGTAAAAAATATCATTCGGGAAGGAAAAACTTTTATGTTGGACAACGTAATTCAAACAAGCGCTGATGTTGGTATGATTAGTTTAGATAGTTATCTGGCAAAATTGGTGATTGAGGGGAAGGTCTTAGAGGAAGAAGCAAAAAATTATGTGGTAAATATGGTTGATTTTCAATCAAAATTAAGAAAAAATAATATAGTTATATGAAATACAATTTTAAAGCCAGAGATTGGAATGGAAAATTAATTAAAGGGACACTTGATGTTCATGATAAGGCCGAAGCGGTTGAAACAATAAAAAAAAACGGATTAATTCCTTTGTTGGTTACAGAAGTTAAAGACACGGTTATTGGTGAAATTTATAGAAATATTTTTTCTAAAATTAGTATGAAACAGATTACTACTTTTACTCGGCAACTTTCGACAATGATGACTTCTGGGCTGTCACTAACCGATGCTTTGTCACTTCTAAAGAATCAAATGGACAAAAAAACTTTAATGTCAGAGGTGTTGGAATATACATTAAATAATGTTCGTGGTGGTAAAAGCTTAGCTGATGGACTTAGAAAATATAAGAAATATTTTGGAGAAGCCTATATCGCTTCGATTGATGCTGGGGAAGAAGCCGGAGTATTGGAAGAAGTGATGACTAAATTGGCTGATAATTTGGAAAAACAAAGTGAGTTTCAAGGAAAAGTAAAAGGGGCAATGGTTTATCCGGTGATTGTTATCGTGGGAATGATTGCGGTGGTAATAATTATGATGATTTTTGTGATTCCAAAACTTTTAGGATTATTTAGTGATTTTGGAGCCGAATTGCCTGGGTCGACGAAGGCTTTGATGGCAATGTCGGGATTTTTTACTAAATATTGGTATCTTATGTTACTTTTGGTGGTGGGAACAATCTCTGTTTTAAAAATTGGTAATAAAAATGAAAGTTTTAGACTCAAAATTGATACTTTAAAATTTAGAATTCCTATTATGGGAGAGTTGAATAAAAAAAGTTTATTGGCAGATACTATTAGAACTTTGTCAATGCTTTTGTCGGCAGGAATTCCGTTAGTAGAGGCATTAAGAATTGTGTCTAATGTGGCCGGAAATGCTTTGTATTACAACTCATACTTACATATTGCCGAAAGGGTTCAAAAAGGATTTAGCATTGCTAACTCTTTTGAAGAAACAGGTAATTTCCCAGTAATTGTTAATCAAATGGTGGCAACTGGTGAGGCGACAGGGAAACTTGATGAAATTTTAATGAGAGTGTCTGATTATTTCTCAACTGAAGCAGAACAGTCAGTTAAAGCATTGACCTCGGCCATTGAGCCATTAATTATGATTATGTTGGGACTGGGGGTGGCTTTTTTGGTGGTTGCCGTGATGATGCCAATTTATAACTTGACATCTCAATTTTAATGATATTTAATGATATTAAGATATTAATAATTTATAATTTTTGAAAATGAAAAAAAGAAAAATTTTTGAGGCTGGTTTCACACTAGTGGAACTATTGATAGTCATCGCGTTAATTGCTATTTTGTCGGTGGCGGTACTGGCAACGATCAATCCAATTGAACAATCAAATAAGGCAAAAGACTCAACTGTCCAAAATGACGCGGCTGAAGTTATGAACGCACTTGAAAGATATTATACCGTTAAAAACACTTATCCTTGGATGGATTCTGACGACTCTGCTACTATAGCGACTTATGATGTTGAATGGTTTGGTGACAGCCAAATGGTGGGTGCTGGTTTATGTGGTGATTCTGTCAATAGTATTATTGCTCCAACTGCTGGCTGTACTACTTATAGTACTCGTGGAGCTTTGATTAGTACAGATGAATTAAAAGATTCATTTTTAGCTAAAGGTTACACTTCTTCTGTTAATGGAGACCCAAATTTTAATGCTTCAGGTATGAATAAATTATGGATTATGAAGAAAGCCGCAAATGAGGGTAATTCTGTCTATGTCTGTTTTATTCCAAAAGCTAAATCTAACAGAACTAGAAACTCTAATCTTTATCAACCAACAGTTGCTGGAGATGTTGTCACCGATTTAACACTGGCTGCCACTAATCAGTTTTTAGCTGATGGTTCTCCAATCGCTGATTGGACTTTTGCTACGCCAGATACTTCTTTATTCAAATGTGTACCTTAGTTAGAAAACTAATTTAAACTTTAACCCCTTCGGAAATGGAGGGGTTTTTGGTGGAAAAACCCTAACCCTACCCTTTCCCTTGACAGGGCAAGGCTAAAAGCCAGTTAGTTTAGTTTTATTTGTTAGAATAATTTGTGGAAATCATACTATCGATAATTATTTTTGTGATGGGTTTATGTTTCGGAAGTTTTGTAAATATGCTCACTTATCGTATCGCTTTGCGATACGATTTAATTTCCAATTTTCAATTTTCAAAATCCAATAAAAACAGAAGTTTTTGTGATTACTGCGGGAGGCAGTTGAAATGGTATGAAAATATTCCAGTGATTTCATGGATGATTCAAAAAGGAAAAACTCGTTGCTGTCGGGAAAAATTACCAGTTCTCTACCCTATTGTGGAAATAGCAACGGGGTTGCTATTTCTAATTTTCAATTTTCAATTTTCAATTTTCAATCAATTATTAAATTTTCAATTAATAACACAGTTTTTCGTCGGTTTGGTAATAATTGTTTTTTTGGTATTTAGTGCAGTGTTTGACCTAAAATACATGATTTTACCAGATTTTTCGACAATTACTTTGGTTTTTAGTGCTCTGGTGCTCTGGTTTTTAGGACATTTTGGTGATTGGACTTATATGTGGTCAGCAGTGGGATCATTTTTGTTTTTGGGTTTTTTGTATCTGATTACAAACAAGAAAGGTATGGGGTTTGGGGATGTAAAACTAGCAATCTTTATGGGGTTGTTTTTGGGATATCCTAAAATAATAATAGCTTTTTATATTGCTTTTGTGGTGGGTGCTTTAGTAAGTTTGATACTAATTATTTTTAAAAAAGCTGGTAAAAAAACTCCTATTCCTTTTGGTCCTTTTTTAATATTAGGAAGCTTTATGGCTTGGTTTTGGGGAGGATGGCTAATCAGTTTGTCAGCTTTTCAGATTTTCAGATAAATATCAATTTTGATTTTTGATTAAAGAAATAAGATTTAAGAATAAAACAAATATATTACTAGATTTTAAGATAAAATATTATAATAAAAAATGAGAAAAATAAAAAATGATCCGCCCACAGCTAAAGCAGTTATGGCGGACAGGGGTTTTACGTTGGTAGAATTATTAGTAGTTTTTACCATATTAACAGTTATGGCTGTTGTTATGGCAGGAATTCTAAACCCGATTGCCTTGGTAAATAAAGCCCAAGATTCACGAAGAAAAAATGATTTAAAAGAGATAAAAATAGCCTTTGAAAAATATTATACTGATAAAGGGACTTATCCTTCGGCAATAGATGTCTCGACTTGGAATATAGCGGATAATTGTGGTAAAAATGTTTTGGCAGTACAATCTTATTTTAAAAAATGGCCTTGTGGTCCCAATAATCAATTATATGAATTCAGTATTATCGACAGAGATACCTATAAAGTAGTTACTAAACTAGATAATCGTACGGATAAACATATACCTATTAAGTGGTATGAAGCAGATACTTATTCGGCTTATGCCGGAAGAAAAGAAGAGGTTAATTATGGAGTTTCGAGCTCAAATATATTATGGTATGAAAATGATATTATTAATCCCACCTGTGGAGGTTTAGATTGTATTCAGACGGTCGATGGAATTAATCCTCATTTAATAATTAATGGTGTTTGTGTTACTGGTGGCAATATCCAGTGTTACAGAAGCGATGCTCAGGCTGGGTGCGAGGTTGCTTTTTGTTGTAATGGTTCTGGTTGTCCTTAAAAATATATGAAAAACAAAATAATTTTTGTAGAAATACTAATAATTTTAGTTTCTGTTTTAATATTGGGAGGGATTACTTATTATCAATTTGGACTAGCTTTGGCAAAATCAAAAGACATTAACAGAAAAAGTAGTTTAAATGATTTAGGCCAAATAATCCGGCTTTACTATGCAGATTATGGAGTGCTACCCGAAGAAAAAATAATTAATGGTTTATGGGGAAAAGAATGGAGAGATGGCGAGTATGTATATCTAAAAAAAATGCCCCAAGAAAATCATTTTGATAAAGAATATTGTTATTTGATTGAGAGTGATAAGAAAAATTTTTCATT
>JAQVQI010000057.1 GCA_028701645.1 Candidatus Shapirobacteria bacterium | reverse complement strand
TTTTTCCGCTCCCATTTTTTCCTAAAACTAAGTTAGCCTTCTGATCAAATTCCACCAGCTTTTTGTCATAAGACCGAAAATTCTGTAACAAAATTTTGCTGATATACATTCTGTGCCTATTATAGCCGATTCTTACCCAAAATTGTTTGTTTTATAAATAAAAAAACAAAAATTTATTTCCTCACCATTTTTCAGATAGTTTAGTCTAAAAACACATTTTCAAATAAATTAAAGGCAGACAAAAAGCCCATATCTTTAATTTCATTATCAGCAATCATTTTTTTTATTTTATCTACATCAACTAATTCGTAACTCAATATCTCATCTTCTTCCTGTTTTTCTTCAACTTTTTTATCTTGAATCTTTAGAATTACCACATATGCCTTCATTGAACAAAATCCAGGTTGGGGATATATTTCAAAAACTTGATTACCAACTCCAATAAAACCAGTTTCTTCTAAGAGTTCTCTTTTGGCGGCATCAAGCGGTGTTTCGTCTTTATTTATCCAGCCTGCAGGAAGTTCATAAACAAAATCATCAACCCCTCTCCTATATTGTTTTTCAACAACAATTTTTTTATTTTTTTTATTGCCAGAATCAGCACATAATCAGGTCTGTTCAGATGATAATATCCTTCAACAATTTTTCCATCAGGTAATTCGTATGACCTATCTTCAATTGATAACCATTTGGAATCAAAAACATTTTTCTTACTCAGGAGTTTCCATTTTATATCAGCCATAAGTAATATTACCAAATTTAGTCTCCAAAACTCTGTCCAGCTGGTAGGAGTTGAACCTACTTAAAACGGTTTTACAGACCGCTGCCTTACCGTCCGGCACCAGCTGGTTTTGCAGATAGGATTATAGCAAAATTATCAGGTAAAATAGAATCACTTATGACTTTACGTCTCATATCTTGGAATCTAGCTGGTATGCGCGCCGCTATTAAAAAAGGCCTTTTTGAATTTGTTAAAAAAGATAACGCTGATATTTACTGTTTTCAGGAAGTTAAGGCTAAAGCTAACCAGGTACCTCTAATTGAATGTCCAAATAGTTATCACAAATTCTGGAATCCAGCCGCTAAAGCTGGCTATTCCGGCGTCGCCACTTTCACCAAAATAGAACCAAAATCTGTCATTATTGGCGATCGTGACAATGATTGGGACGATGAGGGTCGAGTGATTATAACCAAATTCGATGAATTTACTCTACTCAATGTTTACTTTCCCAATGGTCAGCGCGACCTGGGTCGTCTCGATTTTAAAATGAAATTTTATGATTATTTTTTAAATTATATCGACGATTTACGGGGCAGAGGAGAGAAGGTAATTTTTTGTGGCGACATCAATACCGCTCATACTGAAATAGATTTAGCACGGCCAAAAGACAACATTAAAACTTCAGGCTTTCTACCAATAGAAAGAGCCTGGATGGATAAATTAGTTGCACATAATTGGACTGATACATACCGTCTCATTAATAAAGATAAAATCGAGTATTCCTGGTGGTCTCAGCGCTCTGGTGCTCGTCCCAGAAACATCGGCTGGCGCATTGATTATTTCTTTATTGATAAAAAATTAGAGTCTAAAATTACTAAGGCTTTTATTCTTAATGATGTTATGGGCAGTGATCATTGTCCAGTGGGGATTGAAATAAGACTTTAATTCTGCTTCTTGTCTTACTTTATATTTTTTGTTTACAATGAGTATCTTCAAATGAAAAAATACCTATCTGTAATTTTCATTGTATTATTGTTAATTCTTTTTTCTTTTATTTCCATTAATGCCGTCGGTGAGGCTGGTACTGTTGATTCAACTTTTATTAATCTAGCTACTGACGTTTCAGATAATCTCCCAGAGCCAAATAAAGGTAGAATTTCGGATATTGTTGTTCAATTAGACGATAAAATTCTTTTTTCAAGCCGTAATATTACTTATGACGGGCACACCCTAAAGGCAATTAATCGTTTGAATTCCGATGGTAGTTTTGATGATTCCTTTGATATAGGCGCTGGGGCCTCCGGTGGCGGTATTGAAATGTATGTACCAACTTCGAACGGGAAAATTATGGTTGGGGGTGATTTTACTTCATTTAACGGTACTCCAGCTAATAAAGTAGTTAGATTAAATAGTAACGGTACTGTTGATACTTCTTTTATTTCTTCCATCACCGATTCTGATTATTTTGGAAATTTATTGCCTCAGCCGGATGGTAAAGTTTTAGTTTTTGGAGATATTGGTAGCAAAGAACAACTTGTTAGGTTAAATTCTAATGGTTCAGTTGATGACACTTTCAATGCAAATATCCCAAATGTAACTCCAAATTGCTACTCTCGTAAGAGTCTTGCTCTTCAGGTAGACGGTAAAATCCTTTTAGGGGCTTACGATAAAGACTATTATACCAATGTTATTAGATTAAACTCTGACGGTTCTCTCGATACTTCCTTTAATCAAATTAGTAGTGGGGATTATTATGATATTACTCATATCGAACTTCAATCAGATGGGAAAATTTATGTTGGTTTTAGTGAAACTGATGTACTCTCATCATTTAGCTCTCCTATTCTTAGATTTAATTCTGATGGTTCCCCGGATAATACTTTTAATGCTTCGACTGTATTTGAATACCCTTCACATAAATTTGAGGATTTTATTGTTGCTTCAGATAAGGTTGTTGTCGTCAGGTATCGGTTCGATAGTTCCATTGGCAATAACGTTATTAGACTATTACGTCTTGATACTTACGGCTCCCTTGATCCTGATTTTTATCTAAGTAGTGAAATACCTACTTTATCTTCAATTTTAGGTCTTGCTACTCAAAGCGATGGCAAAATTTTAGTTAGTGGTAAAAGTACAATTGGTCACATTTATAGATTATTTAGTGATACAGTTACCCCCAGCCCAACCCCAACATCAACCCCAACATCAACCCCAACCCCAACACCAACACCAACATCAACCCTAACACCAATACCAACATCATCTCCTTTAGACACTTCCACTTCGAGCTCTAGTTCTTCAGCCCCCTCGTGTAACGATTCAAAACCCATCTCCTCTCCTGACCTCTTCCAAATAGATATCACCCAAAATAAAGCCAAATTATTTTTTACACCCGTTACCAATATTGACCAGTATTATCTTAGTTTTTCCACCAATCCAAACGCCGAAGAACATGGCACCTTGGTTAGATTAGCGAGAGAAGGCGTACAAAACTTTACTGTCAATTTACTAAAACCAAACACTATTTATTACTTTAAAGTCCGTGCTCAAAATGGCTGTATGCCGGGTGACTGGAGCAATGCCTTAAAAGCAATCACTCGCTCTAGAGGAATCAATCAATCGATTTCTTTTTATGAGAAGTTTTCGGTTAAAAAGTTTTTGGGAGTTGCTAAAACCAAAATCACTCCAATGGTTAATATTCTTTCTTCCCCGGTCCCTACCGAATCAGTTATTAAAGCAACCCCGTCCCCTAAATCTACTTACTCCGATACCATGATTAAACCAACTCCAACCGTTAATTCCAATCGCCCAAAAAGATGTTTTCTCTGGTGGTGTTTTTAAACTATAAATCTCTTTGTTCCTTCTTTTTTTAACCACTGGTTATTTTCCCGCCAGTTACTATCGTATTTGCCAAGCTGTTCCCAAAAAGCCCTCGAGTGGTTTTTAACCGTTAAATGGGTTAATTCGTGCAAGATTACATGCTCAAACTTATCAACCGGAAATAATATAATTTGCCAATTAAAATT
>JAQVQI010000056.1 GCA_028701645.1 Candidatus Shapirobacteria bacterium | reverse complement strand
CAAATTTTAATATCCGAAAAAAATTCGGTAAGAAGGTTAGATTTATAAGGAAATCAACAAAACTTTCTCAAGAAGAACTTGGATTTAAGTCCGACATTCATAGAACTTATATTGGTGCAGTAGAAAGGGGGGAGCAAAACATTTCCCTAGATAATATCTAT
This sequence comes from Candidatus Shapirobacteria bacterium, assembly GCA_028701645.1. GTDB lineage: Bacteria > Patescibacteriota > Microgenomatia > UBA12405 > UBA12405 > WARW01. The sequence continues at coordinate 3,601 of JAQVQI010000056.1, read as the reverse complement.
AAACTTTCAAAGGCATTAAAAGTCAAGATGAAAGATCTTTTTGAATTTTAGTCAGATTCAAGAAAAATAAGCTGATTTTTCACTTTCTGAGCCAACTTATAGCTATTACAATGAGATAAATACCCTAAATATGATTGAACTGATTGGTTTAAAGTATCAAAACCATCTTCTTCTTTTTTAATTAATTCCGCCTTTTTCTTAAGTTTTCGAAAAATTCGTTTCTTTGTTTTTGTTCTAGGAATAATATATTTAGGGAAAATAACATAGCCTAAAAAATCAATTCCAATATAATAATTTCTAATTTCAATTTTTTGAGGGTGAAGATGAAGTTTTAACTCGTTTTCTAAAAATTTACCGATTTTACCCAATAAATTTATTAAAATTTCTTTGTTCGGTGACATTAATACAAAATCATCAACATATCTAACGTAATATTTAACCTTAAGTTCTTTTTTAATAAATTGATCTAAAGGATCCATATAAATATTGGCAAATAGCTGTGAAGTTAAATTGCCAATCGGCATTCCTTTTCCCACCTGGTCTTTGGAATTAAAACTTTCAATTATTATAATTAACAACCAAAGAAAATCGGGATCAATTATCCTTTTTGAAAGTAAATTGATTAAAACTCCATGGTCAATACTGGCAAAAAACTTTTTAACATCACATTTTAAAACAAATAATTTTGACGAATTGTTACAACTTGCTTGTCTGGTTAATTTAATAAAAGCTTTAACGGCTTTATGAGTTCCTTTATTTTTTCTGCAGGAATATGAATGGGCAAAAAAGGTTGGTTCAAAAATTTCTTCCAAAACTTTGCTTACCAAATGATGAACCACTCTGTCTTTAACACAGGCTTTATGAATATCTCTGACTTTTGGGTCTCTAATATAAAATTCTTGATAACCACTATGTCTATAAGTTTTATCTTTTAATGACTCATAAAGTTCAAACAAATTTTCTTCCAAAAACCGGTCAAAAATTATTACATCAGCCTTTTTTCTTTTCCCTTTTACAAACCCACTCCATGCCTGAAAAACATTTTCCAATGTTATAATTTCACTATAAATAGTATGACAGACTTTCATAGCGACTCTGAATTTGGAAAACTAAACCTAGATATTCCTGTATTTCAAAAAACTTACGATTTATATAAATCTTTTTATTCATTGGTTTTAGATTTTCCTAAAAAAGACAGATTTACCATCGGGCAAAGAATAGAAAATACCATTTTAGATATTCTGGAAAATATAATTGCTGCCAGCCAACTTTCTAAATTGGAAAAAGTGCCGACTTTACAAAAAGCCAGTATTAAACTTGATGTCTTAAAAATTCTCATTAGATGTTGTAAGGATTTAAAAATTATGGATAACAAAAAATATCTTACATTTGAATCTCAAGTAATTGAGATAGGTAAAATGCTTGGAGGCTGGATTAAAGCCTCTAGTTTTAATTCGTAGAGATAAAACTACCGCAAGACGAAAACCTAAGTTGTCGTTCGAGTTCTCAGGACTGTTCCAATTGGCGTTAGCAGCACCACCATTGTCGGAGTTGCCAACAATGATACGGTTAGAATCGCCGTCATCACGTTTCGCATTGCCCATTTTCTTTCCTGAGTAAAAATTAATTTTTTACTCATTGTTACCACCGATGTTAAAAACTTATTTATATCAATTACTCTTAATCAAGGATCATCTAAAAGATTCTCCCCTGAATTTTATTTGGCTTAATTATTAAATTAAGACCTTCAAAAACGAGCAAGTAGTTTTATCTCTCCTTAAATGACATTCTTCTTACAGCCTTAACCATAAGAACTCCAGTCAGCTCTTCAAGAAGAGCGATTCTGTGAAATACAGGCTTACCTATATTTTCATTAACATAATCTAATGATTAGTATAACTTAGAAAAAAAGAAATTATCAAGAATAATTGCTACTTACTGTCATCATTAAAAGTAATCAAAACACATTTTCAAAATCGACCGCTTCGCGGATCAAGAAACCAAGAAACAAAAACCAAAAAAATCAAGAATCAAAAAATCAAGCACCTATAAAACTACCGCAAGACGAAAACCTAAGGGGCCGTTCGAGTAAACAGGACTGCCCCAATCGGCGCGAGCAGCACCACCATAGCCGGAGTGGCCAACAACGAGACGGCCAGAAACGCCGACATCACGGTATTCGGTATTTGTCCATTCATATGTATTAGTTTTACCCCAACCCTCACGGTTAGCTAATAAATTCCATTCAACTGCTTCTAACATTCTTACTTGTTCGCCGATTATCGGTAAACCGGCTGCTGACAAAATATTTCCTTCAGCTTCACTAATTCGTTTACTGGCATCATTCCAGCTTACATTAAAACGGTCTTCTAGACCCAACTCGTCAGTAATTTTTGATGACTCATATTTCTCGCCAAATTGTGGTTTAGGCATAGTTTCTACTGCCATCCATTTACCCGAGAGTTTCGGAAATGACACTTTTCCATCCTTTACGAAATTCCAGTACCATTCTTCTATATTTCGTGGAATTGAATGATCACTTCTTTGAGAATCAGATAATGTTTCATATTTATGCCAATTAGGATAACGACGTTGTAGATTTTTTAGATATTCATCAACACCGATTTTTTTAATTTCTTCAACAGTATCCAAATCAAGATCAGGGATAAATCGTAATTCCATTCCTAAATCTTTTAATTTTTCTCTGACTTCAGGAGTAACCGACTCTGGAATAGGCGCTATATCTACCTCAACCCCTAAGACATTCTTCCATGCTTCCTGTTCACTTTTTACAGCTTCCGGAGATGTCGACTTTTCCGTTCTAGCCGGTGAGGTATCATTTCTGTCAACACCTCTTCTTTGGGATGTATTTTGTGGAGCAATATATTCAACATGTCGGATCAATTCACTAATTTTTCGTCGGTCAACCTCCGAATCCAGTTTATTTACATAGTAATAGTTTAAAGCTGATTTAAAAGTTTCGTTAATATCACCATTATAAAAAGCCAAAACAAAGTCTCTGACTCTTTTTGGTTCCATTCGGTCATCATACATGAACGGTTGAGGTTGGTCTTCGGCTATTTTTCTTTCCTTAAGCATTTGTTTGGCTGCTTTATGAAATTCCTTATATTTACCCAAAATCTCTCCAATCCCCGGGATTTCAGAAAGCTGTTCAGGTAGTAGGGCTGATTCACGGGATGGTAAAGTCTTAGTGTCTGGAATTTCCTGTTGTTGCGGCACTAAAGAAAATAGGGCATCGGTTGAATAAGAAAAAGTTTCTTCAGGTAAGTCGCTTGGAGCTTTCATATAAACCCAACGTCGAAGTTGAGCCGGATCAAGTGGTTCTCGGCCAAAATAACCCTTTCCTGGGGGGTTCATTAAAGCCACTATTTTAGTGGTATTTTTGTCTACAGGTATACTTTCCGACGCATCTTCCGACAAAACCACATTTTCTCCTCTCTGTAATGAATCCAAAACTTCATGTAGACGAATCAAAATATTTGGAGCGGCAGAATTAAATTCATCTAAGATGATAACTTTAGTTTTTCCATCTTCTTGTCTTAATCCTGAAGTAACTTTTCCATCAACAAAAACATATTCA
>JAQVQI010000055.1 GCA_028701645.1 Candidatus Shapirobacteria bacterium | reverse complement strand
TTATCTTCATCTTTCCAAAGGACTGCCCAGCCCGATCCTTCCACACTTACGGCTGCCTGGCTAAATTCTTTTTGGAAGTTTTCAAAACTGCCAAAATTTAGATTTATGGCTTCCAAAATTTTCCCTGAAGGCATATTATTTTCCTTAGGCTTTCTCATATTATCAAAAAACAATTCATGTAATTTGGCGCCGTTATAGTTAAAAGAAAAATCGCGCATCACTTCTCGATTTTTTTCTATTTTTTCCAGGGCGCTGTTGGCTCCGTTGACATAGGCCGTGTAGTGTTTGTCGTGATGCAGCTCCATTATTTTTCTTGAAATTACCGGCTCAAGTTCTTCATAGGCGTAGGGGAGGGGGATTATGTTTAATGTTTTCATAGTTACCTGATTATATAATAAACAGCCCCCTTGTCTCGAATGATAAAATAACTAAATAATAAAAAATGACCACCATCAAATATCTTCAAGATAAAATAAAACTAGAATCTGTATCGCTTAATATATTTAAATCATTTTATCCCGAAAATCAGGATATTTTAATTAAAATCCATTTTGGTGAACCACACAATACCAATGCTTTTACTCCAGAAGATATTTCTCCAATTATTTCTGCGCTGAGAAGTCACGGTCTACGTCCCACCCTAATTGACACTCCCGTAGCTTACGATTCTCTTCGACACACTGTTGCCGGATATAAACAAGTAGTTCACGAAAAAGGTTTTGACAAAATTGCTCCCTGCATAATTTCTGACCGCTTTATTGAAATAAAAACTAAAGATTTTACAGCCAAAGTTTGCAAAGAATTAGTTGAAGCCCAAAATCTTTTAGTTATTTCTCACTTTAAAGGTCACGCCTGTTGTGGTTTTGGTGGTGCCATTAAAAACTTTGGTATGGGAGGACTAATGATTGAGTCAAAACAAACTATTCACGACGGATCAAAACCAGTTTTCCACCCTGAGACCTGTACCGGTTGTGGTACTTGTGCTCGTCTTTGTCCGAACCACGCCATTATAATGGTTGATAATCATCCTGTTGTTAACTTAGAGGCATGTCTTGGTTGCTCTCTTTGTGAATTAAATTGTCCTACCAAATCTCTAGTACCTACTACTGCCATCTTTGATGACCTCCTTGCTCAAGGTGCTGCCGCTTGTATTAATAACTTACCCAAAAAATCATATTATCTAACCTTTGTTAATAAAATCGCTCGTGAATGCGATTGTTGGGATAAAACTTGGGATATACTTGCTCCTGATAAAGGTTTTTTATTTTCTGATAATCCAATTGCTATAGATCAAGCCTGTTTAGATTTAATCGGTGCCGATGTATTTCAAAAAGCCCACCATCGTGATCCACACTCTCAGCTAAAATATGCCCAAGAGTACACCAAGTTTACAACCGAATACAAATTAGAGAACTTATGATTACAGAAATAAAAGACAAACAATATAACATTGCCGGAATCTCTCGAAAAGTAATCGAAAAACCTATTTTTGAACCCGATGATGGAAAGCTGGGATATGGTATTTATGATGGGACAATTCCCAATAATCTTAAAGAAAGTAGTGCCCGTTGGGTTATAAAACCGGGACGTTCATCTCGTGCTATGGAATTAATTGACAACAATTATCAAGCCATCAGATCAATCTCAGATGGTTCTGGTTATATGTTGATGATACTTAGTGAAAATCAACTTGTCTGTTATCCAGTTAAAGCGGGTGACCAAATTAGTTTCGGTATTGGATATTCTTCTGTAGATTGTATGATTGCCTCGCCGGATGGTCCTGGCTTAGAAATGGTTGAATTGGGTACTCCTGTTTTTAACCCCTCAGCTGAAAGAGAAGTTAAACCCGGTGACAAAAACATTCCTAAAGAATTTTTTAAAATTAAAAAATTACTTGAACAAGGAAAAGAAACTCAAGCCTTCAATATTTTAAAAAAATATCAAAACGAAAATAAAAAATAATGGCTACAAAAAAATTCACTATTCTCCACAGCAACGACATGCATGGGGATTTTTTAGCTGAAATTGGAGGCAAACCTGGTCAAACTATTGGTGGTCTTGCCCTCCTATCTGCTTATATTAATAAAGTCCGTACCGAGGAAGAAAATGTTTTGTATGTCATTAGTGGTGACATGGTTCAGGGTTCTCTCATTGACACTGAATATAAAGGCATTTCTACCATCGAAATTATGAATTTTTTAGCTCCCGACGTGGTCGCTCTCGGCAACCACGAATTTGATTATGGCCTACCCCATCTTTTATTTCTCGAAAAAATGGCTAATTTCCCAATAGTTAATGCCAATCTTTACGTCAAAAATTATCATAGACGTTTAATGAATCCCTATAAGATTATCAAAAAAGCCGGGATGGATATTTTGTTTACTGGTATCATTACCGACAAAGTTATTGATTCAATTTCTCAGGATAAATTAATCGGCTCTTTTGTCTCTCTTGAGGAAGCTAGCAGTGAAGTTGGTAAAATTTGTAATGCCTATAAAAACGATGATATTGATCTCACAATATTACTCACCCACATCGGTTTTGATTCCGACAAGCAGCTCGCAGCTCTTTTAAAGCCAGAATGGGGAGTCGATATCATCATTGGTGGTCACTCTCATACTGTTTTAGAAAAACCCGAAATTGTCAATAATATTTTAATTATCCAGGCCGGAACTTCCACCAATCAAGTCGGCCGCTTTGATATCATCGTTGATGATGACACCAATTCCATCGTTGAGTCGAAGTGGCAGCTAATTCCTATTACTAGTGACATTGTTGCTCCGGATGAGGCCTTGCTTAAATTTATAGAAGCTTTTAAAACTGAAGTCGACACTAAATATAGTGCTATATTGACAAAATTTTCTGAAAAGTTAACTCACCCTCTCCGGGAAATTGAAACTTCACTTGGTAATTTATTTGCTGATGCCTTTGCCGATGCTGCTCAGTGCGATGTCGCCTTTGTTGGCAGTGGCTCAATCCGCATCAAGGAAATGGGGCCTGTTGTCACTCTTAATGACCTCATGTCCTGTTTTCCTTACAACGATTCTTTGACTCGTTTTACCATTACGGGACTTGAGTTAAAAAATATTTTTTCTCATTTTATGAGAGTTGAAAATCGCAACAGTGAAGGGGAGTGTTATCAAGTCTCTTCCAAAGTCAGAGCTGTTTACAACGATAAAGCAGACAAATTAGAATCTCTAACTATAGACAATAAACCTATAGACGAACAAAAAAATTATACAATCTGTTTACAGGGCTATCATGCTCATAACTGTCAGGCTTATCTAAATATTTCCCAGTCGGAGCTTCTGGCAGTGGCTCCTTCAAAAGTAGTTTCCACCTCAGCCCAGGACATTATGATCGAGTATCTCCGGGGTCATCAAAATCTAATTTCAAAAGTCGAGGGTCGTCTTAATTATCACTAACCCCTTTTTTCTTTTTTGGCCAGATTAAAATCACCACTATCAAAAGAAGTAATCCGACTGTAATTTGCCAAAACCAATTACTTAAATCCTTTGTGTTTTCTGCTTCTTCTGTTGCTTTTTTAACTACCTCCACCATGGTTGTTGGCTCTTTGATTGGTTCTGTAGTTGGACTTAATTCGGCTTCTTTTGTCGGTTGAGGCGTTGCGGTTACCACTTGGGTTACCACTTGGGTTACCACCACTTGTTTTGGTGTTGGTGTCGCTGTTAAAACTGGCTTTAACTGTACGTCAATTTCCTTAACTGGCTTGTACTGAATATCAACCGTCGGTATCGGCGTTGCCGTT
>JAQVQI010000054.1 GCA_028701645.1 Candidatus Shapirobacteria bacterium | reverse complement strand
AAAATTCAATAACTCTCAACACCGAAGTCCTCCCTTTTGTCCCTCAAGGCAACAACGGCTCCGTTTCCTATTCCTCTCTACTTGCTAGTCCAAACATTTATTTTTCCCTAAATAATGCTGACCTCAAACTAGGCCAGCCTTTTACCCTCGGCCCTCTTGAAAGTCGTCAATTAGTTTTAAAAATTAAAACCGCACCAGAAACCCAGTTAGCTGATTACTATTCCACTTTTTTTGTTTATCAGACAATTGATATGTCTGCTAACGAAAGCACTATTTCTCAATCCACAGGGAAAATCGGTTCCCACCTACTTCTGAGTGTGTCCAATTCAGAATTTCCCAAAATCCAAGGTCAAATTAAAAAATTTACTGTTAATCCAAAACTCAAAGACGTCTTCTTTACTCCCATAAATTTTTCCGTTGAAATCAAAAATAATACAAATTATTTTTACAAAAGCATCGGTAAAATTACTATTTCCAAAAATCAAAAGATAATCAAACAACTAGATTTGGACCCTCAAAATATTCTTGCCAATCATGATCGTTCAATTTTGTGTCAAAATCAAACAGATTGTCGTCTCTCCCCACCACTTTGGCCAGGAAAATATGCCGCCACTCTCGAACTTGATTCAAACTTAAACATACCTCCGGCCGCTATTTCATTCTGGGTTTTACCCCTCTCACCTATTGCCGTTATTTTCTCCCTTCTATTTTTTACTTACGCCTTCTGTTGGCTCAAAAAACAGCTTAAATCAAATCAAAAATAAACCACTCTTATTCATAAATACTAAATCATGTTTAATAATGTTTTATTCTTAAATCATAAATCATAAATCTTAAATTATGTATTTGTGTTTTCGTCCTATTGGACTCATCAGTATAGTCACCAAACTATAGAACACAAAACTACAACCTCCCCTGGGAAATCAAAAACTAAAATTCCGCCATCGGAAAATAGTCTTTGATCCCCCTATAGAGAGATTGCGTTGTCTATCGATATCTTTATCTAATCATCGATCTGGTATCCATCAGCAAATTTATGGTCAGTCAGTTTCACTTTGTTTGCCCCATTTTTTTGTTAAGAAGTTGATCTCATCAGCCTTTTTTTTAATTATTTGATCGGTTCTTTTCTGAAGACAAAGACCTTCTTCTTTTTTCTCAAAGAAAACACGCACGTCCAAAAATGGGCAATCCCAGTTATAGCCAGTCATGTAAGCAGGAGAGTTATAACCCCAAGACTTTGCCACCCCAAAAAGTGCCCTTAAAACTCCTTGATCAGTAATGCAATGCATTACCATTAAGCAAAATTTATCTTCAGGATTATCATTTTCATAAACCAACAAGTCGGTCCTCCCCAGTCGAGTTTCAATCCATCCACCTGGATGGTTCGACTTTTCAGCTTCAAGCAAATACATCAGTTCTAAACAATTTTGACACGCCATTTTATTTACACTCCTTTAATTATTTTTAAAGCCATCGACGCGAATTCTTTCATTTTCACTAAGTCAGTAGCATAATCAGTTTCGGTAACTAAATACCAACCGAAAAACGATTGATAAATCAGTTTTCCAGAAAAAGCTAACAGATAGTTGCTTGTTTGGTAATAGTAACCAACAACTCTTTTTTGGTGAATTCCAACGTCGCTAAAATACAACATCCAGCCACAATTATCAGGTTGGATAACGGTTTCAACGCGACCACCTCCGCTGTATTGTTGTTGTAAGTAACCAAACAGTTCATTGGGGCCAACATTTTTTAGCCACCCTACGCCACCCTGGTCGTTGATTCTTTTTCGAACAAACTCAACCTCCATTTAATTTGCCTCCTTATTATATTGTTAGATACCAGTTTGTTAAAGATCTGTTTTTAAGAAAAATTTATTTATAAACCAAGAATTCTTGGTCAAAAATTTATATCTTGAAAACCGTCAGATTATACCATAATAGTCCTATAATTTGCATTTCCAAAAAAAGAGCCGGCTGATACTATTGGTTAACTATTGAAGTTAATAATATCAACCGGCAGAGGTTAGCTACGTTTTTTTTTAGGCTTATAAGTCAAGAATCCAGTGATTAAGGACAGTGCTATTGCCAGAAAAAACAACACTTTAATAATTGATATCAACATCCAAATTCCTCCATTTCTTTGTTTTTTTCACTACTGACTGAATTAATATATTCTTGAAAAACTTCCGGTGATTTAATCCCTCCATTTTCTTCAATTATCAATCGAAGAAAAGTTGCCATTCTGTAAGATCCTCGGTAAAGGATCGCCAGTTTTTCTTCGTAAGGTGGAACAATTTCTGTTTCTGATTGTTCAATAACCCTAGCTGCCAATTCATGCTCCAAATGAGATCCTGGTGCTTTTGAACAGCTTAAGGTAACAACCTGGAATTTTCTGGACTGACCATTAATCCGCAAATTAAGCTCCACTTTATTTTCCTCGTTTCTCTTTATTAATCAGACCGAGACCAATTCATTAACCCATCGGCAACTGCCAACATAGCTCTACTTTCAGATGACAATTCATCTTTTGGTTCTTTTCCATTCCTCTCTTCGACTGATTTTTGGGGAAGCACCCACGACCAAGCAGAAAGCATCGCTTTCCCTTCAGACGAGAGTTCGTCCTCTAACCTTTCCTTGTTTACAAAACCTTTTCCAAACATAAACCAACCCTCCTTATTTTTTTAAAGTTCCAGTCATTGATCCAAGCATTTTTGTATCTGACTCTAACATTGATTGTAACATTTATATCCTATAATCTCAAAATATTAAATATCTTCTAAATTATTTCTACATCTTCCCCACATTTTAGGATTTAATTTTATATATATTCTTTGATTTTTAAATATTCTTTTTCGTTTCTGATTATTAATTTAATATCATTTCCACCCAAAACCCCTCTATTTCTAGAGGAGTTTTTCTAGCTATTAACTACTAGCTACTTACTAATTTACTATTTACTCTCTTCCACCACCGCCTGAGCTGCAGCCAAACGAGCAATTGGTACTCGGTAAGGTGAGCAAGATACATAGTTAAGTCCAATTCGATGACAAAATTTAACTGTCTCTGGATCTCCACCTTGTTCTCCACAAATTCCAATATTAAGATGTTTGTTGGTACTTCGGCCAAGTTTAACTGATATTTCCATCAGTTTGCCAACACCTTTTTGATCGACACTCTTAAATGGATCTTCAACCAATATTTTTTCTCGCAAATAATCTTTGATAAATTTGCCAGCATCGTCTCGGCTAAATCCATAAGTCATTTGAGTTAAATCATTAGTCCCAAAAGAGAAAAATTCAGCTTCAGCTGCAATTTCATCGGCAGTTACCGCTGCTCGAGGAATCTCAATCATTGTTCCAATTTCGTATTTCAATTTAACTCCATATGATTTCATAGTTTCTTCAATTACTGGGACTAATTTAGCTTTAAGCCATTTCAATTCCTCCACATCACCCACTAATGGAATCATAATTTCGGGAACAATCTTGGCATTTTTTTCTTTTGCCAATTCGCAAGCAGCTGACATAATGGCTTTTACTTGCATCTGATTTATTTCTGGGAATGTTATCCCAAGTCGGCAACCCCGATGACCCATCATTGGATTAGCTTCATGAAGTGATTCTATTTTGGCTTTTAATTTTTCAAAAGAAATTCCCATTTCTTTTGCCAAAGCGGCAATATCATCATCTTTTTGAGGTACGAATTCATGTAGAGGTGGATCAAGTAAACGAATCTTGACTGGCAAACCTTTCATAATTTCAAATAATTGTTTGAAATCATTTTTTTGC
>JAQVQI010000053.1 GCA_028701645.1 Candidatus Shapirobacteria bacterium | reverse complement strand
AAAAATAAAAAATAAGAGGAAAAAATACGGCCGCCCAGGCTTCGTTCATGGCACCGCGAACAAAAATATTTAAAGCATGATAAGGAGCATAAGTGTAAAATAAAGACGAAATAAATCCTCCGATAGGGCCAAAAATAGAAGAAGATAAAAGATAAATAAATAAAGACGATAATATTATTTGAGTGATAGCGGTAAGTTTGATTGAAGTAAGAAAAGAAAATCCGACAGTGCGGTATATTTGACCGACTAAATAAGGCATTGGAGGGTAAAAATTGAAAAGAGGATAACCATAACCATAACCCAAATCAGGCGTCCATCGACAAGGAATTTGGCCGTCTTTTAGACATTTTTCCATTTCTAGCTGACGAATCATTTGCATGTCATCATGCATGTTGTAATAAATACCGGGTCGAAGTAAAAAGAAAATTGCTGGTAGAGTCAAAACAACTGTTAATATTAACCAAAAATATTTGAGTTTAATTATTTTTTTCATCTCTGTATTTTACCAGTACCTTTAGTTAAGTTGGTAAAGAAGTAGTTGATCTGAATTGGGTTTATCAAAGGACTTGATCAACTTTAGTTCACCCTGCTCAAGACTGACAGTATTAAAACGTGACTTATTTATAAGTAAATAAACGTCGTCACCAAAATCTTTGGCATTTTTTAAATTGTCGGGGATGGTAGCAAAATCTAAGCCTTGTCCAATAACAGTGAGCTGTTTTACTTTATTAACATATATTTGGAAACCTTCAGGTAAAGTACCAAAAGATCCTTCAGTTCCAACGATAACATTAGAGTGATGTGCTTGTTTTTTTAAATAATCAGAAGCCTCTTTTATCCCCCAGCCAGAAGTCCACCCTTCAAGATAACCAGTCTCTGAAGAGGCCAGTATTTGATCAAAAGGATTAGTAGAAATTTTATAAATAAAATTAATATTTAAACTGAATATTAATAACAATATAATTAATTTCAATAAATTATTTTTTATTTTATCTAAAAAAGTCCATATAGATAGAGAAAACAATATTATTAATGGAGGGAGAGTAAAAAGAATATATCTAGCGGTAAAAACCTTGGCTAGAGCTGAATTGGCAATTAGGGGTAAAACCCACCAAGCAAAAAGGATAAGATAATTTCTAATATCTAACCCGCCTGCCGGACGGGCGGTCTTCTGTTTATTTTTTATAAAAATAAATATCCCAATTATGAAGACTATTAAAACCGGCCATGATAAATAACGAAGGTAAAGATCGAAAGCATTGACTAAATGGGGTTTTAAGGGGTCGAGAGGGTGTTTTAGAATTTCTGAAATAGTCCAGATATAGTCTTTGTTTCGGAGAGCTATCTGATGAAATTGAGGTCCAAGACGAAGAATATTATAAATTAAAAAACCTATAAAAGACGAAATAAAAGGATAAAACCAAATTTTTATTTTTTTATAATTTAAATAAATAAAGGTAAAAATTGATAAAACAATAAAATATATAGCTGGAGACTTGGTTAACCAAGCAAGTCCGAGAGAAAAACCAAGTAAAATTGATAGATCTAATCTGGGATATTTTGAAAGAAAAATAGATAAGAGTAAAGATAAAACACCAAAAAATGATAATAGATTGTCAGCCAAAGCCAGTCGGTCAAAAAAGAAAGCAAAAGGAGTGAGGCAGTATATAAAAAAAACAAAGAGAAATAATAAGTAATTTTTGCTTAAACTATTTTTTATGAATAAAAAAATATTTGATTGTTTGTCTCGATAGTTAATTAAAATGACCGTAATAAAGGAAATAATGACGGCTATACCAAACCCTGAAAAGACTGATATTAAGCGACCGGAAATTAACGGGTCAGAAAATATTTTTAAAGTGATGGCGTTAACCCACATAAAGAGTGGTTGTTTGCCGTCGGACTGAGGGACAAAGCGGAGTGTTTCTTCAGATTGAATAATTTGAGCCCAGCGAATATAAATAGCTTCATCACAAAAAACCGGAATTGAGGTTAGGTTTTGGACTCTACTAAAGAAATAGAAAGCTAGCAAAAATATACTTAAAAATATTTTTGTCAAAAGATTATTTTTTTTGGTCATACAAGCCTTTTAAGTCATTTTTCTTAACGCGATAGATTTCTTGAATCATTTGTTTAGATTCTTTTTTAAAACGAAGCGAATCATCTCCCTTGGTAGTACTTAAATCTTCATTTTGCCAAGTTACCGGTACTTCTTTGAGCCGATAACCCCATTTTTGGGCCATAAACAATAATTCAACATCAAAAGCAGATACTCGCCAACCTTTTTTATCTGATTTATCTTTAAAAAATTGTAAATTTGGGAAAATTATTTTAGCAACATCAGTTTTAAAGGCCTTAAAACCGCACTGGGTGTCGATAATTTTGGGTAAGATAAAGAGACGTCGAATGGTTAAAAATGCCTTTGCCATAATTTTTCGTACCAGAGAAGCCCCTTGACGAACCGCCCCACGAGAACCAATAACAACATCGTAGCCTTTGTCAAAATAAGGTAAAAGTTTCAATGACTCTTTTAGAGGAGTTGATTGATCCATGTCAGTAAAGAGAACAATGGGAAAATTGGCTTTTTGGATACCACCCCAAACAGCTGAAGGCTTACCACCATGGGGTAGATCAAGAACTTTAAATCCTTTGTGTTTTGAAACAAAATCCTTGACTAATTTGAGGCTATTATCAGTTGATTCATCGTTACAAACAATTACCTCCCATTTAAATTTTTGGGTTTTGAGAAAGTTGTTTACTTGATCAAGAACACCATTTTTGAGGTTATTTTCTTCGTTGTAACAAGGAATGACGATTGAAAGTGATTGTGCCATATAAGTATTTTAAACTAATAAGTTATGGATGGACTAATTTATATATTTTTATACCGTCAATGTCCCATTGTTGATCAATCTTTGCCCATCCAAAGGCGGCTATTGACCATTCAGGGTTGTTTATTGGATTGCAATCTATTTGAAATGGCTCACAGACGACAAATAATTGATTTGCTAAATTTTGGGGAAGATTGACAATTTTGGCAGATTTATTACTTAAAACATATCGATAAGGAGGGTCATAATTTTGTTTGGCAAGAAGGGCGAAATTAAATTCTTGATTGGATGAGTTGGCAACAATAAGATTGGCAATTTTGTTGACGGTGGCTAGTTGGTGATTAGCAGGATAGCGAAAAGGGTTTTCTAAAAATGAAAAATAAGCAATTAAGGCCATGACTAAATAACCAAAAAATTTATATTTGGTAATTAAATAACCGATTAATAAAAAAACTGAAGGAAATAAAAAAGCAAAATAATGATTGTATATATGTTGTTTATAAAGTGCCAGAGAAACTAATCCAGAAAGGTACCAAAAGAAAATGACCCAAAAAGATAAGACTTTTTCAGATTTTAGTTTTTGATAATTTTTGAAAATATATAAAATTATAGCTAGAGCAAAAAGAATACTTATAACAATTCCAAAATTTACATTTTTTCCAGCTAAAAGATTAGTATTTACTTGATTAAATAGTTCGGGAAGTTTGGGAATTGCTTTATAAGCCTTAATGTTGACGGTCGTTTCTCGATAAGTAAAAAACTTTAAAAGTGCTTTAGCGTTTTGGCCATGGTGTTTGATATCAAATAAAACTTGAGGAACAAGTGATATAACAAAAACAATAATAGCTAAGAGGGTGTTTTTCCAATATGATTTTAATTGGGGAGATTTATTTTTATAAAATATTATTAAATTGATCAACCAATAGATTCCGGTAAAAGGAAGTAAAGCTAAGCCGAGATAATGACTATTCATAACCATAACAAAAGACAATGAAGCAAAAATAAAATAATGATATTTTTTGGTTCTAAAACTTTCAAAAAAGAAATAAACAAAAAGTAGACTAAATAAA
>JAQVQI010000052.1 GCA_028701645.1 Candidatus Shapirobacteria bacterium | reverse complement strand
GTGGGGATACTGCTTGTGAAGAAGCGGCATTTTTGTCAAAAATATGTGAAAAAGTATATTTAATTCATCGAAGAGATGAATTGAGAGCGTCAATAGCAGAACAAAAAAAAGTCTTAAACAATCCTAAAGTGGAAATTTGGTGGAACTCGGAAGTGGTTGAGTTAAATCCCAATAACCAAAATCCAAGTATTCCAAATAAATTAGAAAATATTAAAATTAAAAACAACCAAACAGGTGAAGAAAAAGAACTAAATCTTGACGGATTATTTGTGGCAATTGGAAGCAGTCCAGCCACAAAATTTTTGGAAGGAATAGTTGACTTAAGTGAAACAGGTCAAGTAATAGTGGGCAAAAACAAAGAACATATAACAATGACCAGTATGGAGGGTATATTTGCCGCGGGTGATTGTGTCAATATTAAACACAAACAAGCAATTGTGGCGGCTGGTGAAGGATGTCGAGCAGCGTTGGACGCGGAAAGTTGGTTGAATAGTAATTAGCTTTTAGTAAGTAGCTAATAGCTTTTAGTAATAATCAAAACTAAAGACTGAACACTAGTTTTTTGATTTTGGAGATAAATTTGGATGTAGCGAATTAGAAGATATTAACTATTGACATGATGTACAATGTGTTTTATAATTGTACATATGAATAATATAATAAATATTTCTGATTTCAGAAGTAAAATTTTTGATTATATCGAAATTGCAGGGAAAAATGGCAAGCAAATTGCTATAACAAAAGACAAAGAATTAGTGGGTTGGTTTATACCTAAAAAAAAGACTGATAAAAAAGACAAATTTGATAAGTTTTTGAGTGATATTAAAAACTTGCAAAGAAACCATCCAATTAAAGGTGGCAAAGACTTAAGTCAAAATATTGATAAAATTTTATATGGTAAAAAATAGAAGGTATTTAATTGATAGTAGTGTGGTAATGGCTTTGTTTAACGAAGAGGATAGACAATATAAAAAAGCAATCGAGACCTTTAAGCGAATTAAAAAAGAAAAAAGAGATATTAAAATATCTTGTATAACGGTGGTCGAGTTAGTTTCTTTAATGAAATATAAAAAATTTGATGGTTGGCAAAAATATTGTGAGAAATTGGTTGATGGGTCAATGTTTCTATTGGATAATGCTTATATTTTTGACCAAAATGATTTATCTTGGAATTTAATGATGAAAAAAGAAAAAATTGGAATGGTGGACGCAATTGAAATTGAACATTGTCTCCAAAATGACGAAGAATTGTTGAGTTTTGACGAGGCACAAAATAAGGTTTGGAAAGAATTAGATTCAAAAAAATAAAAATTTACTCTTAAGTGTTGTTAGAAGAATAAATAGTGTCAAACATGTTAGGTAATTGATCTATTGTAACCCCATTACCACTACAATCCCAATCAATTTTTGGTGCTTTATACCCAGCAATTTCAAAATTGTTTAATCTTTCAAGGTCTTTAGTTTCGATTGTAAAATCAAAAGATTCTAGGTTTTCTTTAATATGACTTTGGTTTGTGGATTTGATTAGGGGTAAAAATCCTTTTGAAACAATCCAATTAAGAATAATCTGATTTTGTGTTTTTTGGTATTTTTGGGACAATTCTACTAATAAAGGCCAATTTCTACTGGCAGTTCTATTTCTTCTTAGGGGTTGATAAACAATATTTAAAATTCCATAATCTTTTGCATATTTAGTAATACCAAATCTTTCATTTTCTCTTATTTCAAAATTGTAAGCTAAATCGTGAGCAAATAATTTGTCCCCAAAAATAGAATGATATTGTTTTAATAATTCTAGATTTGCGTTTGTTAAGCTTGTGAATCTAGTTTTTCCTTCCTGTAAAAGTTGTTTAGTAAAATTTTTAATTTTTTCTAAACTAATTTTTTGGATTAGCTCAATAGGAAACTGAATACTATCAACATAATCACTCCCTATTAAATTTAGAAATCTTTCAAGTTGTAACTTAATATCATTTGTATTTTGAACTTCGTCTGAATAGATAGACAAAGTTATAAAAAGATTACCCCTGTCTATACCTGATTTATTAATTGATTCAACCAATGGCCTTACCTTGAGCATACATAAAAACTGTTTCTGAAAAATTTATTCCTTGATTTAAGGTGTAAATTAATGAGTTTACTTGCTCTTGATTGTCACTGTTTGGATCTGCTTTCATAAAACCACCAACACCCCATGTACCAATACCAATTTTAGAAAGATTATTCTTGTCTATCATTTATTAAATTTTATAAATTTCAACTGTCTTTTTAATTTTTGAAATAAATTTTTCTGTGGAAAATTCAGAGGCGCGGGAGATACAGTCGGAAGATTTAATTTTTAGTTTTTGAAATTTTTTAATCGCTTGGACACAAGACTCAGGGGTCAATTCGTCAAAAAAGACACCAGTTTTACCATCGACAACTGTTTCAGTAACTCCCCCACTACGGTACGCAATTACGGGACAGCCATAAGCCATTGATTCAACCGGTACAATACCAAAATCTTCTTGATCGGCGGAAAAAATAAAAGCTTTGCCGTTTTGATAAAGTTGAGCTTTCTCTTGTTGAGTAACTTCACCAATAAATTCAATATTGGACTCCGCCGACGCAAAATCTTTGGCGGACGAAGCTGATATTTTTTTTAAATCTTCTAGAGTATTAGAAAAATCACGACCAAAAATTTTTAATTTGAGACCTAGCTGATTACAGGCTTGAATAGCAATATCAAAACGCTTGGCACGAGCGAGACGACCACCGGCAAGAAAAAACCCTTCTGTCTCGCTTCGCTTCGACATCTCCCCTTGATTAAAGGGAGAAATATTTTTTTTAGGAATATCAACTGGTGGATTAATAATAATAGAATCGCGGCGGTAATATTTTTTAATACGGGCGGCGGTGGTGTAGGAGTTGGCAATGTATTGATCAACATTCTGAGAATAACGAAAATCTGACAAACGAAGAAAATGATTTACAATTTCAACAACAAACCTAATAATCTTATTTTGGGTAAATTTTCTAGCGGTAGGAAGGCCATAAAGATAACGAGGTGGAGTATGACAATAACAAATCAGTTTAGCGTTCTTTTTATTTAAAGAATTGGGGAAATAAGCACCAGTAGCCGAAGAAATGATTAAATCATATTTTGAAAAGTCAAAAGATTTAAAGGCTAGAGGAGAAAAAAGTCGAAGTGGAGAAATAATTTTATAGGCGAAAGGGATATATTGAAAAAAACTTTGGTTAATTCTGCCCTGCCATTTTTTTTCAAGCCTTTGTCGATGAGGGCCTAAATATTGAGGTTTGTAGATTGAAGTAAAAATAGGAGCGTCGGGAAAAATATCAGATAAGGTTTCTAGGACACTTTCGGCTCCCCCAAATTCTTTGATGTAATCTTGGACTAAGGCAACTTTAATTTTCGAATTTTCAATTTTCAATTTTCAATTTAATAATTAAAATAAGGATGATTGCTGGGGTTTGGATTTTTGGTCTAAACGAGAAACTAAAGATTTAAAATTATAACTTTTAAATAATTTATCTAAATTATAAATTATTTGATTACCCCAACGAGACTCGGATAATTTGAAATTAAGAGGAATATTGTCAACAATAGTGGCTAATTTCTGGGAAAGATAAGCATTATCTTTTTCTTTGACTAATTTTTCTCTAATAGATGGTTTAATCTTGTCAATATTTTGGTAAATATTGTCTAATGTTTGAAACTCAGTTAATAGGTCAATAGCCGCTTTAGGCCCAATACCGGCAACACCAGGATAATTATCAGACATATCACCCATTAAGGCTTTGAGATCGATAACCTGTTTTGGGTTAACCCCTAATTTTTCAACCACATCAATAGTTTTAAAGATTTTTGTTTCCGAAAGTCCTCTGATGGGCATAAGAAGGTGAATTTTTGGGCTGACTAATTGCA
>JAQVQI010000051.1 GCA_028701645.1 Candidatus Shapirobacteria bacterium | reverse complement strand
AAGACGCTGCACAAAATCCACCGTTTTTACTACTACAACTAGATAACGAGCCTCCCCCTCCACCATCAGCCACTACCGCCGCCTTACTTCTATTTTCTTGGTTTTGTTCAACTAGTTTGGTGGCTACTGGTAAAATTATAGAAACGACAACCATTCCTATAAGAGTAAAAATACTTGCTAAGCCTTTCTGTTTTAATATTTTATAAGACACATTTAGCCATTTACATTTTGATAATAATACAATTAGTAAAACATAATTCTATTTTTTTATCTACCTATTAACCTTCCAATATCCCCCACTGTTATCAATAAAATCAAAGCCAACAAAATTAACATTCCTAAATTGTTTACAGTTGTTTCTATCTTTTGGTTAGCCCGTTTTTTGGTTATCATTTCATAAATCACAAAAATTATTCTCCCACCATCTAATGCCGGAAAAGGTAAGACGTTGACCACTGCCAAATTAACCGAAACTATTCCAAAAAAATGAATTACCGCCAAGATTCCTTGATTTTTTTTGATAGCGCTAGTCGCTTCATACATTCCAATCGGACCACTAACATCTTTTGGAACTTGACCAACCAACAATCCGCCAACCATTTTAAACACTCCCCCAAAAATTATTTCTCCCCAGTAATAAGCTTCTTTAAAACCAGCCACAATTCCCTTATCAATTCGGTACCAAGGAAACTTTATCATCTCAGTATTTGAAATCGCTACTCCCATAGAACCCTCACCTTCAGGAGGATTTTCTCTAACTTCTATTTCTACTTCTTTATTATAAATTTTTAATTCTTCATTATTAATTATTAATTTTACATTTTTACCTTTATATTTAGCTACTTCATCAATTAATTCTTGTCCTTTTTTAATTTCTTTTTCATTAACAGCCAAAATTATATCTTTTTCTTTTAATCCAATTTTTTCTGCTGGAGAATTTTTGGAAACTTCAACAATTGAAACCCTATCCGTCTCAACAGGAGTCCCATAAATCGTATAAACGACGCTAAAAATTATTATTGCCAATACTAAATTCATCAACACTCCCCCCAACACTATCAAAAGTTTTTGCCATGGTTTTTTGTATTGAAACGATTCTTTTTTATTTTTCCCGAAATCTTTTGCCGAGTCTGTCGGATCTTCGCCCAACATCTTACAAAAACCCCCTATCGGCAACCAATTTAAACTATAAATTGTCTCTCCTATTTTTTTACCAATAATTCTTGGTGGTAGTCCTAAACCAAATTCTTCAACTTTTACCCCAGTTTTTCTGGCTGCGATAAAATGTCCAAATTCATGAACCAAAACTAAAATCGACAAAGCAACTACAAATATTATTAAATCCATGTTTTAATTTTACCAAAATTTTTATTTATATAATTTTTTAATAATAAATTTGCAGTCACAATTTTGGAGCGTATTTAAGCCTGCATTGCAGACTTATTTTCCAGCGGAAAAATTCGTGACAAGAATTTATAAAAAATTACCCTCGTATTTCCACTTCTTTTTTACCCGAGACTTCTTCTATTTTTTTTATATATTCATCAGTTATATTTTGCAATTCCGTTTCATCTCGCTTAAACTCATCTTCAGAAACAGTCTTGTCTTGTTTGGCTTTTTGCAAACCACTTCGATAATCCCCTCGAGCATCCCGAATCATTACTCTAGCAGCTTCCAGTTTTCGGCCTAATAATTTTACATAATCTTCTCTCTGTTCCACTGTCAACATTGGCAAATTCATTCTAATCAACGAACCGTCAACTACCGGATTCATACCTGTCCCGGCCGCCATTATCCCATTAGCTATTTCTCTAATTAAAGTTTGATCCCAAGGCTGAAAAGTCAAAGATCTAACATCGGGCACCCCAATCGAGCCCAATTCAATCAATTTCATTTTTTGACCACCATATACTGTCACTACCACATTTTCAATCAAACCAGGAGTTGCCCGGCCAGTTCGAATCGAAGAAATATCATTAACAAATAGGGACAAAATTTTTCCCATTCGTAATTTTACGTCGCCAAAATCTATCATAATTTATTCAGACTTTTTGACTGATGCAGTACAATTGTCAACTTCACCTTCTGCTGTCCCGATACAAGTCCAATTATATTCACCATCAGTACCCTCAGAATCATACCAATTGATGGCTCCGACCGCACAAGAGTCTTCATCAGACGGGAGAGTCTCTAAAGATTTTCCATTTGCACTTCCACAAACACCGTTTATGATTTCTTCTGCATTAGGATTTTCTTCACCAGCAGCACTACTTCGAGTATCTTGGGGCTGGTTAACTGATTTTACTGACAAAAATATTCCCAGTACCAAAGTAAGAGATAATAATCCGTAAGCAACTAAATTTAATTTATTTTTCATTATTATTTTCAACAATTTATAACTTCTGTCTTAATAATAACTACTATCCCAAAAAAATCAAGCAATAAAACCCTTTTTATATCTCAAACCTGGCAAATCGAGTTAGTTTCATGTTTTCCCCAAATTTAGCCACCAAAGTTTTTATCATTTGTTCAATCGTTTTACTACTATCTTTGATAAACTCCTGTTTTAGCAAATCCTCAACCGTTTCTGGGTTCATCGCCGCAATTTGCAAACAAACATCTTTTGACAATGCCACAAAATCTTCGTGTTTGGCCACAAAATCAGTTTCACAAAGCAATTCCACCATAACTCCGATTTTACCAGTAGAATGAGTATATGTTGCCACTCTCCCCTGATGAGTTTCTCTTTCAGTTTTAGATTCTGCTTTTTTAAAACCTTTTTCTTTCAATATTTCTTTAGCTTTTTTTTCATCACCACCAGCTTCTTCAACAGCTGATTTAATTTCCATAATCCCCAAACTAGTTTCCTGTCTAATTTTTTTAACTAATTCAATTATATTTTTATTTTCCATAGTTTTTAAATAATTTTTAATTTTACAGTTAGCTACTTACTACTAGCTAATTACTAATTAACTATTTCGTTCCCGCAGCCTTAATCGCTCTGCCAATTTCTTCCATAATCAAATTGACGCTTTTGGTTGAATCATCGTTAGCCACAATTGCCATATCAACTTTATAAGGATTAGCGTCTGTGTCACTGATGGCGATAGTTTTAACTTTTTTTAATTTAGCTTCTTTTACTGCTGTTCTTTCAAAGCCAGCATCAACCACCAATAAAATATCAAACATTTTGTCCAAACTTACCAAACCACCAACAATCTTTTCTAATCTGGTTACTTCTTTGTTCATCTCAGAAATCTCTTTTTTGGTGTTTTCGGTAAATTTTCCTTTTTCAATTCCATCTTTAAGATCGTTTAATTTCTTAATATCTTTTTTAATTTGATCCCAGTTTGTAATTGTCCCTCCCAACCATCGATCGGTTACATAGGGTACTCCGGCATCAGTAGCCACTCGGCGAACAATTTCTCTGGCTTGTCTTTTGGTTCCGACTAAGACTATTTGTTTATTGTTTCTTTTTTGATTATAAACAAAATTACAAACTTTATCCAAAGAATCAAGAGTTTTTACTAAATCAATTACTTCAATTCCGTCTTTTTTAGCATAAATAAAATCTCGAGCTTTTGGGTGAGTTTTAGAAATCTTATGGCCTAAATGGCAGCCAGCATTTAATAAATCTTTTAAACCAATAGTTAATTTATATTTTTTATCTTCCTTTACTATCTCTTTCTTACCTTCAATCCCAACAACCCCATTTTTTAAATCTTCTGATGCTTTGGCCAAAATAGCCTTCTCTTCTAACTTCTTTTCATTTAATTTTTTAATATTTTCTACCGAAATTTTACTTTGTTTTTTAGCTTTAACTACCAAAGCCTTTTTTATTAAAGCCTTTCCACTTCGATTAACTGTTTTAACAATTTTCTTTTTTTCTGTCATATTTTTATTCCGATTTATCGGAATCCTCCTTACTGTGTCCGCCGTAGTTTTTAA